>NZ_PXNU01000065.1:0-27389 GCF_041300735.1 Phaeobacter sp. SYSU ZJ3003
CATGCCTGACGTCACCATCGTATACTGGCGCGATATCCCGGCTCAGGTCATCGTGGGCAAGGGCCGCCGCGGCGCCAAACGCCAGCTCGAAGAACGGTTCGAGCAGGCCATTGACCGCGCAGCGATGAAGGTGAACGCCAAGGATGCGGACGCCTATCTCGCGGAATGGCGCAAGGCGGCTCCCTTTGCGGCGGAGGGCGATCCGGCAGAGATCGCCGAAGCCGAAGCGGTACGTCTGGAAGGAGAGTTCGATCAGGAGCGTCTGAAAGCCCTGATCGCGAATGACGGATGGGCGTGAGCCTGACACCACTATGGGAGGCCGTGATGGCTTTGTTGAACTTCAAGAAACGCGAGGCCACCAGCCCGCAGCCCGTCAACCCGCAGGTCGAAGCCTTCCTTGACGGATATTCGATCGAGGTGATGCCGCGCACCGCGACCAAGGTCGAGGATTTCCGCGATCTGCTGCCCGCAGGCACCCGCGTCTATATCGCCCATATCGAGGGCACGCCCATCGAAGACATGGTCGAGACCGCCAAGCGTCTGAATGCCGAGGGCTTTCCCGTCATGCCGCACTTCCCGGCGCGGATCATCAAGGACGAGGCGACCCTGGCGGACTGGATCGCGCGCTATCAGGGCGAGGCTGACGTCAAACAGGCGCTGCTTCTGGCCGGTGGTGTGGCGCAGCCGCACGGTGCCTTCGACAGCTCGATGCAGCTCCTGGAAACCGGACTGTTCGACAAGGCGGGTTTCTCCAACCTGCACGTCGCGGGCCACCCCGAAGGCAACAAGGACATCGATCCGGACGGTTCCTCGAAGAACGTGATGGAAGCGGTTCTGTGGAAACAGAAATTCTCGGAGCGCACCGATGCCAAGATGGCGCTGGCCACACAGTTCGCCTTTGAGGCAAAGCCGATCATCGAATGGGCTGACGGTCTGAAAGAGGCCGGTGTCGACCTGCCGATCCACATCGGTATCGCCGGTCCGGCCAAGCTGCAGACGCTGATCAAATTCGCCATCGCTTGCGGTGTGGGGCCGTCGCTGAAGGTGCTGCAGAAACGCGCAATGGACGTGTCCAAGTTGCTGCTGCCCTATGAGCCGACCGATGTCGTTGCCGAGCTTGCTGCCCACAAGGCCGCGAACCCGGACTTCAACATTACCAATGTACACTTCTTCCCGCTGGGCGGCATCAAGACCAACGCCACCTGGGCCATCAACAACGGCGGCGCCTCGGCGCAGCCTGTCAACTCCCAAGGATAAGACATGACCCGTACTGTCGTAGAATCAAAAACAAAAACTGCTGTCCTGGGCTTTGATGAGCCGTTCTGCGTGATCGGCGAACGGATCAACCCTACAGGCCGTAAAAAACTGGCAGCAGAGCTGGAAGCGGGCGATTTCTCCACCGTTGAGAAAGACGCACTGGCACAGGTGGCGGCCGGGGCCAATATCCTCGATATCAACGCGGGCGTAGTCTATAATTCTAACCCCAACCCGAACGAGACCGAGCCGCCGCTGATGACCAAGATCATCGAGTTGGTGCAGGGTCTGGTCGACGTGCCGCTGTGCATCGACAGCTCGGTCCCCGAGGCGCTTGAGGCCGGTCTGGCAGCCGCGCAGGGTCGCCCGCTTCTGAACTCGGTCACCGGTGAGGAAGAGCGCCTGGAACTGGTTCTGCCGCTGGTCAAGAAATACAACGTGCCGGTGGTTGCGATCTCCAACGACGACACCGGGATCTCGGAAGATCCCGACGTGCGTTTCGCCGTGGCCAAGAAGATCGTCGAACGCGCTGCCGATTTCGGTATCCCCGCGCATGACATAGTGGTCGACCCGCTAGTAATGCCGATCGGCGCCATGGCGACCGCCGGGCATCAGGTCTTCACCCTGGTGCGTCGCCTGCGCGAAGAACTGGGTGTGAACACCACCTGCGGTGCGTCGAACATCTCCTTTGGTCTGCCGAACCGTCACGGCATCAACAACGCCTTCCTGCCGATGGCAATGGGCGCGGGCATGACCTCTGCGATCATGAACCCGGTGGCGCTGCCGGTGACGCAAAAGGCGATTGCCGAGAAGAAGGAACAGGTAACCGCCGCTGGTATCATCCTGCCCGAAGGCATGGACGATGAGACCTTTGTCACCCTGTTCGGTCTCGGCTCGACCAAGCCGCGCGCGGGCAAGGAGATGGAAGCGATCCGCGCTGCCAACCTCTTGACCAACAATGATCCGCACGGCGGTGCCTGGATTGCCGCCAACAAGGCGCCCGCAAAGGCTGGCGAAGAAGGCCGTGGCCGCGGTGGCCGCACCGGTGGCCGTCGCCGCCGCGCCTGAACCTGATAACAATATAGTGAGGGGAGGCCGGGATTTGTCCCGGCCTTTTCTTGTGTGCGGTCTGGGGGGCACCGTATTTCGACAAACGGAGCAGGGGCGACAGTGTCCTGTGCGTGTGTTTCCTGAGCCAAACGTTGCGGGTGCGGTCGGATTGCGCACAAACCTTTGGCAAAAGGTTATCTTCAGACTTCGTTAGCGGTGATCCATTTACAGATTACAACAGAGGAATGGTTGCCCATGGTCAATTGGGTGACGTGTCCGAGCTGCAAGGGAAGCAACGGGTGAAACGACTTCAGGTGACCGATTTCTATTCCATGCTGGATTCGATTGGCATGGCGGTGATCGTTTTGGAGGTCGGCGACGATGGGATCCCCCGATATGCCGCGATGAATTCGCGCGCCCGGGCTATTTCGAAACTTCCGGCAGAGGGTTGGTTTGGCAAAACTGCGATGGAAGTATTTGGCGGTTCCACCGGCGAGCGGGCTCTTGCCAAGCATATCGAAGTGGCGCGCGCTGCCGAAGAGGTAACCTATGAGATCAATCTCCCTGCGGTCCACAAGGAACGATACATCCGTACGACTATGAGCCCGGTCTTCGACGAGACAGGCAAGCTGACGCACCTTGTCGGCTCGTCAGCAGATGTCACGTCGGAACGTGAACGCGACGCGGCTTTGGAACTGGCCAAGATCGCAAAGCAGGAGGCGGAGGCGGCCAGCCAGGCCAAGGAACGGTTCTTGGCTGAGATGAGCCATGAGATCCGGACGCCGATGAATGGCATCCTTGGCATCTGCGAGTTGCTGCAAGACACCAGTCTGGACGAAGAGCAGTCCCTGCTTGCCAATACGATACTGAGTTCTACCAATGCTTTGCTGAAGATCGTCAACGAAGTTTTGGATTTCTCGCAGATCATCGCGGACAAGATTTCACTGCACTATGAGCCTTTTTCATTGCGCGATCTTGTTGATGAAATCGTCACGCTTTTCTCGGCCAAGACCTCGTTCAAGGGGCTTGAGTTTCGCTTGGATTACCCTGATGCCGTGCCATCCGTTTTTGTGGGGGATGCCAGCAAGACCCGTCAGATCCTTTTGAACGTGATCGGAAACGCGATTAAATTTACCGACGAAGGTCATGTCTCTCTGGTGGTTTCCTATGATCCGGCTTCCGCAAGGGGGCCATTGCAATTCGTGGTTTCGGATACCGGCTGCGGGATCGAGGAAAGTAAGCTGCGTTCGATCTTTTCGGCCTACGAGCAAGCCGCCAGCTCGCCGCAGGCGCAGGCAGAGGGCACGGGGCTGGGCCTTGCAATCTCGCGGGCGCTGATCGAACGGATGGGGGGCGACATCACCGTCGACTCGGCGCCAGGACAGGGCGCGCGTTTCTCTCTTTGGTTGAACCTTGCGCCAGATACTGCTGATCCGCGGCGGGCAGAGACTGCGGGGAAGGCAGTCCCCAATCAGATCAACGGTGGTCTGGAACGGGATGTTGGGACCGACACGGGTATCGCATCGGACCGGCTGCATGGGATGAAGATCCTTGTAGCCGAGGACAACAAGACCAACCAGATGGTCGTGGACAAGATGCTCCAGAAACTAGGGGCACAGGTCCGTCTTGCGGAAAACGGTGCTGCCGCCGTCGAAAACTATCTGGGCGCGGACTACGACCTGATCCTCATGGATCTTTCCATGCCGGTCATGGGCGGGCTGGAGGCGGCGCGCAGGATCAGACAGCACGAGACAGAAACCGGCCGCGCCGAATGCCGGATCGTTGCGCTGACGGCGAATGCCCAGAAAAGCGACACAAGGGCCTGTTTCGAGGTTGGCATGAATGGATTCCTGACCAAGCCGTTTCGCAAGGCCGAACTTCTGGCCTGTCTCGCTTCACTCGACTGAGGTCTGGTCGGGTCCAGTGGTGTCGGCTGTGCGGTACGTGATGGACGGCAGTCAAAGCGATCGCGTGTTTGGGACGGCCGCAACCTGGCTACATGATGTGATTCAATCTGATCCTCACGTGGGCTTTGGCCAGCAATCTTGGGGCAAAGGGGGGGACATGAAAAAACGTCCCGGTAACCAATACCGGGACGCCTGGCGTCAAGCCCCAGTGGGGCACAGTCTTGGGTGAGCGACTTAGCCGCGCCGACGCCTGCGTCTGCGCCCGCCGTCTGCCGCGCCATCGCCGCCGCCGGTGTTGAAGTTGACCTCTGGCAGGGTGACCACCGTTTCCAGGATCGGGAAGGGCTCGACCGAGTTCGGAATGGCCGAGGCATTGACGAAATGCTCCTGGAACCGGGGCTCGACTGCGGTTTCCACCTTTTCGATCTGGCGCACGGTCTCTTCGATTTCACGGCGGGCCTCGGTGTTCAGAAGCGCAATGCGCGCACCGGTGCCTGCGGCGTTGCCGGCGCTGGTGACCTTTTCCAGCGGACAATCGGGGATCATGCCCAGAACCATCGCGTGTTTGGCCGAGATATGGGCGCCAAAGGCGCCGGCCAGCACCACGCGGTCCACGGTGTCGACGCCGAATTTGTCCATCAGCAACCGCGCGCCAGAGTAGAGCGCCGCCTTGGCCATCTGGATCGCCCGGATGTCAGGGTTGGTGACAGTAATCGTCGGACCGCCATCGGCAGATCCATCCCAGAGGACATAGGCGTTGGTGCGCCCGTCCTGAATACAGCGGCTGGAGCCGGTCTGTTCTGCCGAACCGATGAGGCCCGAAGCATCGAGAACACCGGCAAGGCGCATTTCGGCAATCGCTTCGATAATGCCTGAGCCGCAGATGCCGGTGATGCCGGTGGTGGCAATCGCCTCGGCAAATCCTTCCTCATCCGACCAGAGCTCCGATCCGATGACGCGGAACCGCGGTTCCTTGGTTTCGGGATTGATCTCGACCCGCTCGATAGCGCCGGGGGCGGCGCGCTGACCGCTGGAGATCTGCGCGCCCTCGAAGGCTGGACCTGTGGGGGACGAGCAGGCGAGGACCTTTTCCGTGTTGCCCAGCAGGATCTCCGCATTGGTGCCCACATCAACCACCAGCACCAGATCCTTGGATTTATCCGGTGCTTCGGACAGGGCCACGGCGGCAGCATCGGCGCCCACGTGGCCGGCGATGCAGGGCAGCAGGTAGACACGCGCTGCGGGGTGGATGTTGAGATCCAGCTCGCTGGCCCGCAGGGACAAGGCGTTCGAGGTCGCCAGGGCAAAGGGCGCCTGACCCAGTTCGAAGGGATCAATGCCAAGGAACAGGTGGTGCATCACCGGGTTGCAGACAAAGACCGCATCGACGATCAGCGTCTGATCAATCCCGGCCTCTGCCGAAATCTGGGTGAACAGCTGCGCCATTCCTTCGCGGACCGCGCGGGTCATCTCCTGATCGCCGCCCTTGTTCATCATTGCATAGCTGACCCGGCTCATCAGATCCTCACCAAAGCGGATCTGCGGGTTCATGATGCCGGAGGAGGCGACGACCTCGCCAGTTTTCAGATCGCACAGGTGGGCCGCGATGGTGGTGGAGCCTAGGTCAACCGCCAGCCCATAAAGCGAGCCTTCGTAGAGGCCAGGCCAGATATGCATGATGCGCGGCGGCGTGTTGCTGTCGCCCAGATGCACCGCGACGGTGACCTTCCAGCCGCCCTTGCGCAGGACGGGCTGCATGGTTTGCAGGATTTGCAGATCGCACTGGACGTTCTCGATCTCCCACTGAACCCGCAGGGCCTCGGCCAGCCGCTCCAGATCGCCCGAGGGCTTGTGCATGTCGGGCTCTTCCACCTCGACGTAGAACAGGCGGGTCGACGGGTTCATCACGATGTCGCGCGCCTCGGCCCGTTTGCGGACCACCTGCCGGTGGACCTGGCTTCCGGGAGGAACGTCAATCACCACGTCGCCTTCGATCAGGGCCTGACAGCCAAGGCGACGGCCATCGATCAGGCCACGCTTGTCCTTGTAGCGCTGTTCAACCTTGTTCCATGGGCTCAGCGCGTCGTCCTGCACGGAGACGCCGAGTTTCGAGAATTCGCCATAGGAGGGGGTGATCTGACATTTCGAGCAGATGCCCCGGCCACCGCAGACGGAATCCAGATCGACCCCAAGCTGCCGCGCAGCTGTCAGAACCGGGGTTCCGGCGGGGAACCGGCCGCGTTTGCCGGAGGGGGTAAACACAACGAGAGGATCGTCAGCCATGCCTGTGCCTTTTCACTAGAATTCTGTGGCGGAGCATAAGTTCTTTTTGCCCAAGGGAAAGGCGGCCCGCGTCATTTTTGGGCCTGGTTCCGGCATTTTTCAAAAATGAGCATCTGAGATGCGTCTTGAGCCTGCCGTACGCCCCGTTTGCCTGACCCGGAGGCCCTTGCAACGGGATTTGATCTATTTCTTGTCGTGGCCTCTTTTCCCTCCCGGGCTTCTGTGACATAGGGTCACCGCCAAACGGGGTTTTGCATGGGGATGACAAATGCAGATTCGTGAGGCTCTCACATTTGATGATGTTCTTCTGGTTCCGGGGGCATCCGAAGTGCTGCCCAGCACGGCGGACACACGCACCCGCGTGACACGCTCGATTTCGCTCAACATTCCGCTGCTCAGCTCGGCCATGGACACGGTAACCGAGGCCCGCATGGCGATTGCCATGGCGCAGGCCGGTGGCATGGGCGTCATTCATAAGAACCTCGATACCGAAGAGCAGGCCCGGCAGGTACGCCGGGTCAAGCGTTTCGAAAGCGGTATCGTCTATAATCCCATCACCCTGACGGCAGATCAGACCCTTGCCGATGCCAAGGCGCTGCAGGAACGCTACCGCGTGACCGGCTTTCCGGTGGTTGACAGCGATGGCCGTGTGGTCGGCATTGTGACCAATCGCGACATGCGCTTTGCGAGCGATGACAACACGCCGGTTTCGGTGATGATGACATCGGACAAACTTGCGATCCTGCAAGAGCCTGCCGACCGCGAAGAGGCGAAATCCCTGATGAAGGCGCGCCGGATCGAAAAGCTGCTGATCACCGATAAATCGGGCAAGCTGACTGGCCTTCTGACCCTGAAAGACACCGAACAGGCGGTTCTGAACCCAACCGCCTGCAAGGACGATTTGGGCCGTCTGCGCGTCGCAGCGGCCAGCTCGGTTGGCGATTCTGGCTTTGAGCGCTCCGAGGCGCTGATCGATGCCGGTGTCGACATTGTTGTGGTTGATACCGCCCACGGCCATTCGGCAGGCGTGATCGAAGCTGTGAAACGGATCAAGGCGCTTTCGAACGAAGTGCAGGTGATTGCTGGTAACGTCGCCACCGCCGAAGCGACCCGCGCGCTGATTGATGCGGGCGCGGATGCCATCAAGGTCGGGATCGGCCCGGGCTCGATCTGCACCACTCGCATGGTGGCGGGCGTGGGTGTGCCGCAGCTGACCGCTGTGATGGATTGTGCCAGCGCCGCAGGCGACACTCCGGTGATCGCCGATGGCGGCATCAAGTTCTCCGGCGATTTTGCCAAGGCGATTGCCGCCGGCGCCTCCTGCGCCATGGTCGGCTCGATGATCGCCGGCACCGATGAAAGCCCGGGCGAGGTGATCTTGTATCAGGGCCGCTCGTTCAAGAGCTATCGCGGCATGGGCAGCCTTGGCGCCATGGCGCGCGGCTCGGCCGACCGCTATTTCCAGAAGGACGCCGCCAGCGACAAACTGGTGCCCGAAGGGATCGAAGGTCAAGTGCCCTACAAAGGTTCCGCAGGCGCGGTCATTCACCAGTTGGTCGGCGGTCTTCGCGCGGCCATGGGCTATACCGGCTGTGCGACGGTCGAAGAGATGCGCCGCAACTGCAACTTCGTGAAGATCACCGGTGCTGGCCTCAAGGAAAGCCACGTTCACGACGTGCAGATCACCCGCGAAAGCCCGAACTACCGGATCGGATGATCTTAATGCGCAGTACTGTGACAGCGTCAGCGAAGATCGGGGCCGGGGCGTGACCCCGGCGGCCCGCCTGCAGGCGGCGATCGAGGTCCTGGATCAGGTGATTGCGGGCGAGGCGGCGGAGAAGTCTTTGACGGGCTGGGCACGGCGCAGTCGCTTTGCCGGCTCCAAGGATCGCGCGGCAGTGCGCGATCACGTCTTCACGGCGCTGCGCTGCTTTCGCTCCCATGCGGTTCTGGGTGGCAGCCTGACGGGCCGGGGCCTGATCCTTGGCGGTCTGCGCGAGGCGGGCGTCGATCCCTCCGATATGTTCACAGGTGAAGGTTACGCCCCTGCGCCGCTCAGCGCCGAAGAACAGGCCGAGCCTGTAGGTTTTTCCAGTCCGGCCGAGGAATTTGATATTCCGGACTGGCTCTGGTCCTCCTTTTCAAGCAGCCTTGGGGACAAGGCCGAGGCCGCAGCGCAGGCACTGCGCCAGCGCGCGCCGGTGCATCTGCGGGTGAATCTTCGCAAGGCCAGCGTCGCGGAGGCCCGCGCCGCACTGGAGGGCGAGGGGATCTCGACCGAGCCCCACGCCGCGTCGCCCACCGCGCTGGAGGTCACCGAAGGTGCGCGCAAACTGCGCAACGCCGCCGCCTATAACAGTGGTCTGGTCGAGCTGCAGGATGCCGCGAGTCAGGCGGTGGTGGATATGCTCCCCTTGCGTGATGGCATGAAGGTGCTGGATTTCTGCGCCGGGGGTGGCGGCAAGAGCCTTGCCATGGCGGCGCGCGCCAAAATCCGGCTGACCGCACATGACATCGATCCCCGCCGAATGAAGGATTTGCCAGATCGTGCATCCCGCGCCGGGGTTCAGATCAGCTGCCAGCCGACCGAGGCGGTCCGCTCTGCGGCGCCCTTTGATCTGGTGCTTTGCGATGCGCCCTGTTCCGGCTCCGGCTCTTGGCGGCGCGCACCCGAAGGCAAATGGCGCCTGACGCCGGAGCGGCTGGACGAGATCCGGGCCATTCAGGCCGAAATTCTGGATGAAGCGGCTGAACTCACTGCGCCAGACGGTGTGCTGGCCTATGCCACCTGCTCCATGCTGGAGGCGGAGAACGGCAATCAGATCCGTGCCTTCCTGTCCCGCAGCCCGGAATGGCAACTGATCGGCGAAAAATCCTGGGGGGTGCAGGATGGCACCGATGGCTTCTTCGCAGCGATGTTGACGCGGTCGAAGGCTGATTGATAAGTATCTGTCAACAAAAGCCGCTGCACCATTAACGTGGCCTTAACCTTGATGGCGGCGTATTGGCGGCATCTTGTCTTTTTTCGGAGCCGTAATGACAGGTCGCCCCACTTCCTCCGTTCCTTCATTGCGGGTGAATACCCCAGAGAATAAACGCCTTTTGATCGTTCTGCTGCTGGCAGGCGCAATGCTGGTGGCGCCTTGGGCGCTTGAGTGGCCTGACCGGGTCGCGCGCGGAATGCTCGCCGTTTCGCTGACTCTGGTGGCGGTGGCGCTTCTGATGGTGCTGCAATCCAGGGTGCGACTGAATGCCCGGGCGATGGCGACGGATCTTCTGACCGGTTTCATCGAAAAGGACGCCACGCCCACCTTCGTTACCGATGTGGACGGCAGCATTCACGCCTGCAACGAGGCCGCCGTGAAGCGGTTTTCCGAAGGCAAACAGGAAACGCTCGCCGGCACATTGCGCTCGGTTCTGGCCAATCCGACAGCAGTACTGTTCCGCCTGCAAAGCCAGGCGGCAAAAAGCGGTGCTGCGCGTGAGGATATCGTTACCCGGCGGGGTCATGTACGTCTCGCGGTGCACCAGATGCAGGGCGGCAGCTTTTTGTGGCGGGTTGAGGATATTGCCGAACGCAGCGGCGGCAGCGGGCGCGGTGCTGAGGCGGTGCCAATCCCGATGATCACCGTGGGCCGGTCCGGCGCGGTTTTGTTCATGAACGAGGCCGCCCGCAAACTGATCGGCGAACGGGTCAAATCCACCGAGCGCCTGTTTACGGCGTTGCCGGTCAATCCCGGCCAACTCAACACCATCATGACCCAATCCGGGCCGGTGGACGTCTTGGTGACCGAGCTGAACCGCACCCAGGGCCGCAGCGAGCTTTACCTGATGGAGGTGGACACCTCCGGGCTCAGCGCTTCCAGCTCCGGGTTCGAAAGCTTGCCCGTGCCCTTCCTGAAAGTTGCGCCCAGCGGCGATATCCTGTCTCTCAACAAGATGGCCCAGCGTCTGCTGGCGGTGGAGCCGCGCGACGATCTGAAACTCGGTCAGCTGATGGAGGGACTGGGGCGCCCGATGTCCGATTGGCTGCGCGATACGGCCGCAGGGCTGGCCTCTAACAAGTCCGAATTCCTGCGGCTATCGCGCCGTGACCGCGAGGTTTTCGTACAGGTGACCCTGACGCGCACCTTCGAAGAGGGCGCGCCGGTTTTGATCGCGGTGCTGAACGACGCGACCGAGCTGAAGACGCTTGAGGCGCAATTCGTGCAAAGCCAGAAAATGCAGGCCATCGGCCAGCTTGCCGGCGGCGTTGCGCATGACTTCAATAACCTGCTGACCGCCATTTCTGGCCATTGTGACCTGCTGCTGCTGCGCCACGATCAGGGCGATCAGGACTATGGTGATCTGATCCAGATTCATGAAAACGCCAACCGGGCGGCCTCCCTTGTCAGTCAGCTTCTGGCGTTTTCGCGCAAGCAGACCCTGCAGCCCGAAATCCTTGACGTGCGCGACACGCTGTCGGACCTGACGCATCTGCTGAATCGTCTGGTCGGGGAGAAGGTGACTCTGACGCTCAGCCATGATCCGGTGATGCGCTCGATCCGGGCGGACAAACGCCAGCTGGAACAGGTGCTGATGAACCTTGTGGTGAACGCCCGCGATGCGATGCCCAATGGCGGTGAAATCCGCGTCGAGACAGAAGCGGTTACGCTGACGGCACCGCTGGAACGCGACCGGGCCAAGGTGCCTGCGGGCGATTGGGTCACCATTCGGGTGTCAGACGAAGGTGTCGGGATCGATCCGGACAAGATGCAGAAGGTGTTCGAACCCTTCTACACCACCAAACGCACCGGCGAGGGCACCGGTCTGGGCCTGTCGACCGCCTATGGCATCATCAAACAGACCGGTGGCTATATCTTCATCGACTCGGTCAAGGATCATGGCACCCGCTTCACCCTGTTTTTCCCGGTGCACAAGCAAGACGCCGTGGAACATGCCCCAGTCGAGGCACCCGTCGAGGAAACCGCCGCGCCGCAGCATGGCGAGGGTGTGGTATTGCTGGTCGAGGATGAGGCGCCGGTGCGCGCCTTTGCATCGCGCGCGCTGCGAATGCGCGGCTATACGGTGCTGGAGGCAGAATCCGCCGAAGACGCGCTGCGCACGCTGGAGGATCCGGGACTGAGCGTCGATGTCTTTGTCACGGACGTTGTGATGCCGGGCATGGATGGCCCCAGCTGGGTACGCGAGGCACTGAAAGAACGCCCCGATACCCGTGTTGTCTTCGTTTCCGGCTATGCAGAAGGCGCCTTCGGCGAAACGGACCCGGATGTGCCGAACTCGGTGTTCCTGCCCAAACCCTTCTCGCTGAGCCAGCTGACCGAAACGGTACACGCCCAACTTCACTGACGCTGCACAGGCGCTGCCTGCTTTCGGCAGCCAGTATTTTTCTGACGAAAGGCGTCGGCGTTAGCCGCCGATGCTGTCGTAGAGGTCGAAATCCGCCGCACGCTTACGCCGCAGGATGGCTTCGACCTTGGGATCCAGTGTCAGCTCCATGGCGGGGCTGACGTTCTGGCGGTCGGTTGCGATCTTCATATCAAGCCGTTGCTCCAGAAAGGCTGTGAGCGCGGGCTGGTCCTCATATCGGAACAGATGCGTCACTGCGCAGCCATTACGCTGTGGCTCCAGAAACTTAGCCTGACTTCCCACATCTGCAAATTTCGGCACATCGCCTTTGCAATAGGCTCGGACGAAATCGTCGAAACTGATCCCTTTGGTAGAATTCGGGGACCCATCCAGAAACGGCCGTTGACGAAACCGGTACCAGCTGCCCAGCCAGCTGATCGGCTCACGCATCACGGCGGCCAGCTCCAGCTCAACACCGCAGACCCGTTCGAACATCGGCCGGAACCAGCGGTTATAGCGGAACACAGGGGCATGTTTCAGCTGCGGCGGATCGGAGACCACGAAATCAGCACGATCCCGCAACGCCGCCTGATAGGCCGTGGTGCCGGTTTTCGGAACCGAAAGAAGAACCAGCCGTTCGTCATAAAATACAAGCATTGCCACGGGGCTCCGAAAGGAAATCAATCTAAGACATACTATCAGATTGCACGTGTCACAATTATTCCATTCAAAGGACAACAAAAGCGCCGCGAGAGCTTTGATGCGGTAGAGTGCAGTGCATTTCGCGTGGTCAGCTGAATACCTCGTGGAGGCCTTCGCTATTGAGGCAATGCTGCAAAGCACCTGATTTTCGGTCTGGAAAGCGGGAAGAGAAGGTAAATTCTCCGCTCTGAAATAGCGCAAAGCGACAACGAACGTTGCGGAAACGCGCCATTTTTGCCCATCATTCAGAATTCGAAGTCTCGCCGAATTCTGGCCATTTTTGTAAAATAGGCAGATGTCGTGGGAAAAGGCAGGTCTTATTAGTGCTCCTTGAAAGTTTGGCAGGTGTGTCCCGTTCTTGCGGGTTTTTCTTATCGGGGGCAGGGGCATGAAACAGCGGCTTCTGGTACTTGGCTGCGGCTTTGTGGCCGACCTTTATATGCGGTCCTTGGCGGTGATGCCGGGGATCGAGATCGCGGGCGTGTTTGATACCGACAAACAACGGCTCAAACACTTCTGCAGCTACTGGAACCTGCCGCTTGCACCAACGTTTGAAGCATTGTTGCAAAGCGCGCCGGGCGCGCTCGTTCTCAACCTGACAAATCCAGGATCCCACTTTGAAACCAGCCGCGCCTGTCTGGGTGCGGGCCACCCAGTATATTCCGAAAAACCCCTGGCGACGACCTTTCCTGAGGCCAAAGAACTGGTGGATCTTGCCATTAGCCGCGGCTTGCAGATCGCTTCGGCCCCTTGCTCGGTCCTGGGGGAAGCGGCGCAAACTCTTGGTCAGGCTCTTCGCAACAATACCGCAGGCACTCCGCGCGCTATCTATGCCGAGCTGGATGACGGTTTCATCACCCAGGCCGAATACCACAAATGGCAGACGGAGAGCGGCGCGCCTTGGCCCTATGAGGATGAATTCCGGGTTGGCTGCACGCTCGAACACGCAGGCTATTACCTGGCCTGGCTGATCAGCTGGTTCGGAGCAGTCCGCACGGTAGTTGCCGCCAGCGCCGAGGCTGTTCCGGGCAAGGAGGGGCACGGACCGCATGCGCCGGATCTGTCGGTGGCGACCCTGTTTTTCGAGAACGGCCCGGTGACGCGACTGACCTGTTCCTTTGTTGCGCCGCACAACCACCAGATCCAGATCGTCGGCGACGCAGGCGTGCTGAGCTGCGATGAAGCCTGGGACAATGATGCGAAAATCCGGTTCGCACGGCGTATCAAACTAAGGCGGCGCCTGATGGAATCGCCGTTGAAGAAACGGATCCGGCTCAAGCAGCCAACCCATCCCAAGGTTAGGAAGTGGGGGGCAGCGGCGATGAATTTCATGCTTGGCCCCGACGAAATGCTATCCGCGCTTGCTGAAGGACGCCCAGGGCGGCTGTCCGGTGATTTCGCCTTGCACCTGACCGAAGTCACGCTGGCTATCCAGAACGCAGGCGAGTTCAGCGGAGCCCAGACCATGACAACCCGCTGCGATGCGATGGAGCCGATGCCATGGGCGCAGTGAACCGTATCCTGATCACCGGCGCGAGCGGCTTTGTCGGCTCCGCTGCCCTGCGCGCCGCCCGCGATCAGGGGATCGAGGTGATCGCGCTATACCGCGGCCTGCCGCACGCCGCGTGGGAGGATGATTTCGGCATCACTGCGGTAAAGCTGGATCTAACCGCAGCAGACGCCACCGAACAGCTGACCCCACTTGTCAGCGAAGCCGGTGCAATCATCCATGCCGCAGCGCATCTGGGTGATGATGCGGCGGCGCACGACCGTGTGACCCTGGGGGGGACGCAAGCGCTGCTTTCTGCTCTGGAAAACTGGTGCGGCACGTTCGTGCTTGTCTCTTCCATTGCGGTCTACGACACGGTGGCGCTTGCCCCCGGTGACGCTCTGGACGAAACCTGCGCTCTCGCAACCGCCCAGAAAGCCCGCGATGCCTATTCTAAGGCAAAGCTCACACAGGAAGCGCTGGTCCAAGAGGCTATGCCCGATGCCTGGCTGATCCGGCCCGGTGCGGTTTGGGGGGCCGGACGAACGTGGAACGCTCTGCTGGGGTTCTGGGCAGCCAAGGTTTTCGTGCAGATCGGCAAGGATGGCGCCTTGCCTTTGGTTCATGTTGATCATCTTGGCGAGACCCTGATCCGGGCAGCGCAGAAGGAACCAAAGGGAACGGTGTCGATCAATGTGGTGGACGATGATCTGCCTGACCGGAGGCGGTTTGTGTCGGTGCACAAAACTCTGACTGGCTGGCCCAAGTTCGTCCTTCCCATTACCTATGACGTTTGGCTGAAGCTGGCGCGCCTGTTGCGGCCGATATCAGCGGGGTTGCCGGGGTTGTTTCAGGAACCGATTATTCGCGCACGGCTGATGCCGCTGCGCTATCCCAACGCGGCCTTGCGGGCCACATTGGGTGGCAAGGATCACGCGCCATTCGAAGAGATGATGGCACAGAGCATCGCAGGTGAGCCATGACATTGCCCAAGCTTGCCTATCTGACCGGAGAATACCCGCGCGCCTCGGATACCTTTATCCAGCGTGAAGTCACGGCGTTGCGGGCGCTGGGTCATGATGTCCTGACCTGCTCGATCCGGACCACGGGGGCCGAGCACCTAGTGGGTCCAGAGCAGCGCCAGGAGCATGCCTTGACCTTCAAGGTGCTTGGCGCCTGTAAAAAGCCCCTGCGCCTGCTGCGCGCGCATCTGCGCTGGATGCGAAATCCCGGCCGTTATATCGCTGCCTTGCGACTGGCCTGGAAAACGGCGCCCCGAGGGGTAAAGGGGCGCCTCTATAACCTGATCTACTTCCTTGAGGCGGGCGTCTTGGCGGATGAGCTGCGCCGACAGGAGGTCGATCATCTGCACAATCACATCGCCACTGCCGCTTGCACTGTGGCAATGCTGGCCTCGGAACTATCGGGCATCCCCTACAGTTTCACGATCCACGGGCCGGACATCTTTTTCAATCCGAACCATTGGCGGATCGATGAAAAGGCCGCGCGGGCGCGGTTTGTTGCCTGCATCAGCGAATTCTGCCGATCACAGCTGATGTGTTTTGCCGATCAATCCCATTGGGCGCGCTTTCATATCATTCATTGCGGCATTGACCCAGGCCGCTACACTTCTGCGCCTCACAAGGGTGCAAACCTGCTCTTCGTCGGGCGGCTCGCGGCGGTCAAGGGTCTGCCAATTCTGCTTGATGCGTTGCGGGACCTCTCTGGCGACTGGAAACTGACGGTGATCGGAGACGGTCCGGATCGCGCCGCGCTTGAGGCGCAGGCACAGGGGCTGAATGTCGATTTTCTTGGCTACCGCTCGCAATCCGAAGTCGCAGAAGCGCTCTCGAACACCGACGTCTTTGTCCTGCCCAGCTTTGCCGAAGGAGTGCCCGTGGTTCTGATGGAGGCAATGGCCTCGGCTGTGCCGGTTGTTGCAACAAGGATTGCAGGAATACCAGAACTGGTGGATCACGCCACCAGCGGGCTGCTGGTACCGCCCGGCGATCCGCAAGAGCTGCGCGCGGCCCTGGACCATATGTTGGCGGACAGCAAGGCCCGGCAGGACATGGGGCTGGCGGGTCGTGCAAAGGTGTCCGACGATTTCAACATACATACCGAAGCCGCCCGCCTGTCCCGCCTGTTTACCAGCTATTCAGGCGGCAGCACCGTTCTGGAGAAGCGTCCATGACGCCGGTCGATATCGTTCTCATTGGGCGCAACGAGGGCGCGCGTCTGATTGCCTGCCTCGACTCGGTCCAGGGGCAGGCTCGGCACATTGTCTATGTGGACAGCGGCTCAGACGATGACAGCCTTCACGAGGCCCGCAAGCGCAACGCCAAAGTGGTGGAGTTGGATATGTCGATCCCCTTCACCGCGGCGCGTGCGCGAAACGCGGGGTTTGACGCGCTGGAGGATCCCGAGCTTGTCCTGTTCATCGATGGCGACTGTGTTCTGGCTTCCGGATTCGTAGAGGCCGCGCGCGATTATCTGAACGATCATCCAGAGGTCGGCATGGTAACCGGCTGGCGCTCCGAGATCCATCCGGAGGCCAGCCCCTATAACCTTCTCTGTGATTGGGAATGGCATCGTCCGCCGGGCGAAATCATGGCCTGCGGCGGCGATATGATGGTTCGTGCTGCGCTATGGCAGGCCGTGGGCGGTATGAACCCGCAGGTGATCGCTGCCGAAGACGATGAGATCTGCTGCCGTTTTCGCAAATCCGGCCATACCCTCTGGCGCATACCCAGTGGCATGACACGTCATGATGCGGACATGCTGCGTTTTGGTCAGTGGTGGACGCGAGCGGTGCGCACCGGCCACGGCTTTGCGCAGGTGCATCATCTTCATCCTGACTATTTCACCACAGAATGCAGGCGCGCCTATGTTTACGCCCTTGCGCTACCGCTCTTCGCACTCGCTGTGGCTGTGGTGTGGTGGCCGTTCAGCCTGCCCATTCTGGGGGTCTATGCGCTCAATTGGGCACGCTCAACGGCGGGATTGCGCCGGGATGGCATTCCGCTCACCAAGGCAAGATACCTTGGCTTTCTACTGAGCCTATCAAAATTTCCGAACCTGATCGGCATGGTGCAATTTCACCTGCGCCGCCTAACCGGGCGCGACATGCGCATCATCGAGTACAAGTAAAGGAACATTCCATGGCGAGCGAAACCCGCATAGGCCTGATTGGCGCCGGATATATTGCCACCTGGCATGCGGACGCCCTCAAGGCGACGCCGAATGTGCGGATCGCGGCGGTCTGCGATGTCAATGAAACCGCGGCCAAAGGGTTCGCAGGACGATATGGTGCGCAGGCCTTTACCTCTGTCGATAATCTGATCGCTTCTGGTAGCTGCGACGCCGTGCATATCCTGACCCCGCCGCATCTGCACCGGGCGCTGGCCATCAAGTGCCTTGAAGGCGGGCTCGATGTGTTGGTTGAAAAACCGGTTGCTGAATCAGCGGCCGAGACCCGCGAGATCGAGGCGGCAGCCACCAAAGCAGGCAAGCGGTTTTGCGCCGGGCACAACTTTCTGGGTCTTCCCTCCTATCAAAAGATGAAAAAGGACATGCGCGCTGGGGCCTACGGACGGGTGTCTGGCTGTGACATCAGCTGGGCGTTGCCGCTCGCACCGCTCCGCTCTGGGCCTTATAATCTTTGGCTTTTGCGCGAGCCAAAGAACCTCCTGCTTGAACTAGGGCCGCATCTTTTTGCCTTTGCGCATGATCTTTTTGGTCCTGTCGAGGTGCTCCATGCCCAGGCGGAATGGCCCGTCGGCCTGCCTGGAGAGGATATGCGCCCGCAGGGATTCCGGATCCTCGCGCGGGCTGGCGCGGTGCAGATCACCTTTACCCTTGCCATGGTCGAAACCACCGACAACCGAAGCGTGACGCTGCGCGGATCCAGCGCGCGGGCGCGGCTGGACTATGCGCAGGACGTGCTTGTTGTTGAGCGGGAAAACACATCGGACTTGGTGGCCAACCCGCTGCGTAGACAGCTGGACCTGTCCCGCCAGCACCTGTGGCAGGGGATAGGGAACGCGGCGGTTCAGACTGCGTCCCTCAATACCAAAAACCCATACGGGCGCAGCTTTCGTGGCATGAATGCGGCCCTTTATGCAGCGGGTCCCGGCGCGGCGCATGCAAAGCCTTATGCTGGCGAAACCGCGATTGAGGTCATGCAGGCGATCGACGATGCTATCGCTCTATTGCCCGAAAAGGTTTTGCGCGCCGCCGCACCTGCCGTTCAAACCAGAAAACCAAAGCCAAGCGTCATGGTGATCGGCGGAACCGGTTTCATCGGCCGGGCACTGACACGGCGCCTTGTCGCCGACGACCGCGATGTGCGGGTCCTGTCGCGCAGCCGCTCTGGCCCGTTTCCTGATCTTCCCGACCAGGTGGAAACCGTGAGCGCCTCGCTACACGATCTGGAGGCATTGACCGCAGCAATGCAGGGGATCGAGGTGGTGTTCAATTTAGCAAAGGCGCTTGAAACCACATGGGAGGATTGCCTGATCAACGACGTGGGGGTTGCGACACGCATCGCCGAAGCCTGCCAAATGGCAGGTGTAAAACGGTTGATCTACACTGGCACCATCGCAAGTTATGACATGTCGAACCCTGCACTGACCATCACCGAAGAGACGGGATTTGCAGAGGATCTGACCGACCGCAATCTCTATGCGCGGTCCAAGGCAGAATGCGAAAAGCAGCTGATGAAGCTCCACCGCGAGCGCGGGCTGCCTGTAACAATTGCCCGTCCCGGAATCGTCGTCGGGCCCGGCGGACCGCTGCAGCACTGGGGGATCGGTCGATGGCACGGTGCCGGGGCGGTTCGCATTTGGGGGCACGGGCGCAATATCCTGCCCTTCGTCCTGAACGAAGATATTGCAGATGGACTTGTCCGGATGATGGATGCCCCGGTCGAAGGGCAGAGTTTCAATCTCATCGGTGAGCCGATGCTTTCCGCGCGTGACTATTTTGACGCCATCGAGACCGCACTCGGCGCCAGAATCCGCGTGAACTCCGGCAACCTGTATGCATTCTACGCGTCGGATGCGGTCAAATATGCGCTCAAGAAATATGCTCTGCGCCGGTCCGGCGTAATCCGACCCAGCCTCGCAGATTGGAAAAGCCGAGCACATTATTCGCCATTCAGCAATGAAAAGCCAAAACAGGTACTCGGCTGGAAACCGGAAACCGACCGTGCGGTGTTCGTTGAGAACGCCATAGCCAATGCGAACTTGTTTGGGTTTTGATCCGAGGGGAAGGGCCCTCAGTTTCCCCCCCCCTTGCCTGAAGTCAGAATTATTTAGAAGCTCCCTGCAGTCTGTCCGCATCGTTTTAAAGACTGAATCTGATCCTTTGCCTTTGCCTGTGCCTGAGGGGGGCGGTTCTGGTGCGCGGGACGGGCGCTTCCCTTTGCCAACTTCGTCTGGCCAAGGACAGCCCCAGCGCTAGACACAGCGGTTCCTGTGCCGGTCTTCTACGCCTTCTCGGAAGTTTTACTTGCAATGTTCCCGTTTTGATCTCATAAGGAACAAGAGGCGAACAAAGCAAGTGATTGCCGCAACCCCACGGGTATGACACATAGAAGGGGATTAGGGATTATGGCGGATCTGTTGACCATGAAAAACAAAGAGAGCGGTGACAAGCAAAAGGCGCTGGACAGCGCGCTTGCCCAGATTGAGCGGCAGTTCGGCAAGGGCTCGATCATGAAGCTGGGCGACGGCAAGGCGATCCAGGAGATCGAAGCCAGTTCGACCGGGTCTCTGGGGCTGGATATCGCGCTGGGGATCGGCGGCCTGCCGATGGGCCGGATTGTTGAGATTTACGGCCCGGAAAGCTCCGGTAAAACGACACTGACGCTGCATTGCGTGGCCGAACAGCAGAAAAAGGGCGGCGTCTGCGCCTTTGTCGATGCGGAACACGCGCTGGATCCGCAATACGCGGCCAAGCTGGGCGTCGATCTGGACGAACTGCTGATTTCGCAACCCGATACCGGCGAACAGGCGCTGGAGATTACTGATACGCTGGTGCGGTCTGGTGCGGTCAACATGGTGATCGTGGATTCAGTGGCGGCACTGACACCCAAATCCGAACTTGAAGGCGACATGGGTGATTCCAGTGTTGGCGTGCAGGCCCGTCTGATGAGCCAGGCCATGCGCAAGCTGACCGGGTCCATCAGCCGCTCCAAATGCATGGTGATCTTCATCAACCAGATCCGCATGAAGATTGGCGTGATGTTCGGCTCGCCCGAAACGACAACTGGCGGTAACGCGCTGAAATTCTACTCTTCGGTCCGCCTTGATATCCGCCGCATCGGCTCGATCAAGGATCGGGATGAGGTTGTCGGCAACGCAACCCGCGTCAAGGTCGTCAAGAACAAGGTGGCGCCGCCCTTCAAACAGGTGGAATTCGACATCATGTATGGCGAAGGCATCTCCAAGATGGGTGAATTGCTCGATCTGGGTGTGGCCGCCGGTGTGGTCAACAAATCCGGCGCATGGTTCTCTTACGGAGATGAGCGGATCGGGCAGGGCCGTGAAAACGCGAAACAGTTCCTGCGGGAACATGCGGAAATCGCCTATGATATCGAAGACAAGATCCGCGCGGCACATGGGCTCGACTTTGACCGCCCCGACGGCGGCGGTGACGATGACATTCTGGAGGCCTGAGGCCGACCGGATGTGATCCGATCCAATATGAAATGGGGCGCAACGCAGGTTGCGCCCTTTTTCGTTTCGGCGGGCAGTGGACAGGGCTGCGCTCTGGGGCTAAACCTGCCTGAAACCCTGACAAAGCCCGAAAAGGGATCCCGCATATGGCGACGCTGAACGACATCCGCTCCACCTTCCTGAACTACTTTGCCAAGCAAGGCCACGAAATCGTGGAATCCGGTCCGCTTGTGCCCCGCAACGATCCCACCCTGATGTTCACCAACTCGGGCATGGTCCAGTTCAAGAACCTTTTTACCGGGGTCGAGCATCGTGATTACAAACGTGCCACCACCGCGCAGAAATGTGTGCGCGCGGGCGGCAAGCACAACGATCTCGACAACGTCGGCTATACCGCGCGCCACCACACGTTCTTTGAAATGCTGGGCAACTTCTCCTTTGGGGACTACTTCAAGAAAGAGGCGATCCCCTTTGCCTGGGAGTTGATCACCAAGGAATTCGGTATCGACAAGAGCCGTCTGCTGACCACCGTCTATCATACCGACGACGAAGCCTTTGAAATCTGGAAAAAGGTCGGCGTGCCCGAGGACCGGATCATCCGCATCGATACGTCGGACAACTTCTGGCAAATGGGGCCGACCGGGCCCTGCGGTCCGTGTACCGAGATCTTCTACGATCACGGTGATCACATCTGGGGCGGCCCTCCGGGCAGCGCTGATGAAGATGGCGACCGTTTCATCGAGATCTGGAACGTCGTTTTCATGCAGAACGAACAGTTCGAAGACGGCTCGATGAAGGCGCTGGACATGCAGTCCATCGACACCGGCATGGGGCTTGAGCGTATCGGTGCGCTGCTGCAGGGTAGCCATGACAACTATGACACCGACTTGTTCAAGGCGCTGATCGAAGCCTCGGCCGATGTCACCAACGTTGATCCTTATGGCGATCAGAACGTGCACCACCGGGTGATCGCGGACCACCTGCGCTCCACCTCTTTCCTGATTGCTGATGGCGTGATGCCTTCCAACGATGGGCGCGGCTATGTGCTGCGCCGCATCATGCGCCGCGCCATGCGCCACGCGCACCTGCTGGGCGCCAAGGATCCGGTGATGCACCAACTGGTTCCGGCCCTGGTGCAGCAGATGGGCGCCGCCTATCCTGAACTGGGCCGCGCGCAGGCACTGATCCAGGAAACGCTGCACCTGGAGGAAAACCGTTTCAAACAGACGCTGGACCGCGGTCTGAAGCTGCTGGATGATGAACTGTCCGGACTGGACGAGGACGCACCCCTGCCGGGTGAGGCTGCTTTCAAGCTTTATGATACCTATGGCTTCCCGCTGGACCTGACACAGGACGCCCTGCGCGAAAAGGGGCGTGAAGTCGACACCGACGGCTTCGATACTGCCATGGCGGCGCAAAAGGCCAAGGCGCGTGCCGCATGGTCCGGCTCGGGCGAAAGTGCCGACAGCACCCTATGGTTCGATATTGCCGATGAACATGGCGCCACCGATTTCCTCGGCTATGAAACCGAAAGCGCCGAAGGCCAGATCCAGGCCATCGTCAAGGATGGCGAGATCGTGCGTGAGGCGGGTAAGGGCGACAGCGTTCAGCTTATCCTGAACCAGACGCCGTTCTATGCCGAATCCGGTGGTCAGGTCGGAGACAGCGGTGAAATCCGTCTCGAAGGTGGCGCCCTGCGCGTCACGGACACCAAGAAAGCTGCCGATGTCTTTATCCACTTCTGCGAAGTGACCGATGGGATCGTGACGGTCAATGCACCCGCGCAACTGGTAGTGGATCACACCCGCCGCAGCGCCATTCGTGCCAATCACTCCGCCACGCACCTGCTGCACGAGGCCCTGCGGGAGGCGCTTGGCGATCACGTGGCACAGCGCGGCTCGCTCAACGCTGAGGATCGTCTGCGCTTTGACTTCAGCCACGGGAAGGCGCTGAGCGCCGAGGAGCTGACCCAGGTTTCAAAAGACGTGAACACCTATATTCGCCAGAACACCCCGGTGGAGACCCGGATCATGACGCCGGATGATGCTCGTGCCCTGGGCGCGCAGGCGCTGTTTGGTGAGAAATACGGCGACGAGGTTCGTGTCGTCTCCATGGGGCGCGCAGCAACCGGCAAGGGTCACGACAAACAGACCTATTCCATCGAACTCTGCGGCGGGACACATGTGAAGCAGACCGGTGATATCGGTTCCTTCGTCATCCTTGGCGACAGCGCATCCTCGGCTGGCGTGCGACGCATCGAGGCGCTGACCGGCGCTGCAGCCTCTGAATATCTGGAGGCCGAGGCGGGCCGGATGGCGGATGTGGCAGCGATGCTCAAGGCACAGCCTTCCGATGTCATCGACCGCATCAAGGCGCTGATGGACGAGCGCAAGGCGCTGCAGAACGAGGTGTCGCAGCTGAAGCAGAAAGTCGCTATGGGCGGCGGTGCGTCCGGTGGTGTCGAGACCAAAGAGATCGGCGGCAAGACCTTCCTCGGTCAGGCGCTGGAAGGCGTGTCGGGTAAGGATCTGCGCGGGCTCATTGATGCGCATAAACAGAAACTCGGCTCTGGTGTGATCCTGCTGATCGCCGACGACGACGGTAAGGTCGCAGTCGCGGCCGGGGTTACTGATGATCTGATTGGTCAGGTGTCCGCGGTAGATGTGCTGAAGGCTGCTGTGCCTGCTGTTGGCGGTAAGGGCGGCGGTGGCCGTCCCGATATGGCGCAGGGCGGCGGCAAGGATTTTGCCGGGGCCGAAGCGGCCATCGCGGCTGCAGAACAACTTTTGGAGGGATAATCATGGGCGCACTCTGGATTGCTCACGTCACGGTCACCGATGTGGAGGCCTATGGCAAATACGCTGAGCTGGCCGGCCCGGCGATTGCGAAACACGGCGGCAGCTTCATCGCCCGCGGCGGTAAGTTCGTGCAGCTGGAAGGCAAGGAACGCCCGCGGAACGTGGTGGCGAAATTTCCAAGCGTCGAGGCCGCCGTCGACTGCTACAACAGCCCCGAATACCAGGAGGCGCTGAGCCACGCGCGCGACGCCTCTGAGCGTGAACTGATGGTGGTGGAAACCTCTGAATAATTGCGGTTTTCCGCGACCTGCCCGAAAAGGGCAGGGTGAGACAAAAAAGGAGCGCAGGCCATCCCGCGCTCCTTTTCTTTTGCCGGGATGCCACCAGTGATCAATAGGGATCGCGGGGCCGTCTATCGTCCGTCAGGCTCGAGGTGTGGCAGGTCACCAGAAGCTCGATCGCATCGGCCAGATGCTCTTCCTGAATGTTGTAATCTCCGCGGGCGACGCGGATCTTGTGGGCTTCGATCATTACATCCGCATGGGTGCAGCCGGTGGGCGGTTCAAACCTGTAGCAAGCCAGTTCGATCATCAACCCCAGCGGATCCTTGAAATAGATCGAATCCATGAAGCCGCGGTCCTTCGCGCCGGAATGGCCGATGCCGCGGTCCTTCAGCCGTTTTTCAACTTGGGAGAACATTGCCCTGCTGACGTTGAACGCGATATGATGCACGCAGCCGGGTTCCGTTGGGGTACGGCGGCGGTCAGGCGTGCGGGTTTCATTGGTGAAGACGGTAATCAGCCGCCCGTCACCGGGATCGAAATAGAGGTGGCCTTCGTCCGGATTGTCCA
The DNA here is from genome assembly GCF_041300735.1 of Phaeobacter sp. SYSU ZJ3003. Lineage (NCBI taxonomy): Bacteria > Pseudomonadati > Pseudomonadota > Alphaproteobacteria > Rhodobacterales > Roseobacteraceae > Phaeobacter > Phaeobacter sp. SYSU ZJ3003. Next base: position 24,364 of record NZ_PXNU01000065.1, read on the forward strand.
GATTGGGCTGATCAAAGACGAAGGGCATGCCCAAGAGGCCTTCCCAGAAATCGATCGATGTCTGCCTGTCGGCGCCAGTCAGCGTGATGTGATGGACGCCCTGTACCTGAATTTTCTGCATTCGGGTCCTCCTGTAATTTTGGCGGACCCTATCATGAATGTGCCATAGAAAAAGGCCGCCCCGGGGGGCGGCCTCGTAAATGTGATCAGCCGTTAGACTTGGCCACCCGCTTGCGTTCATGCGGATCCAGATAGCGCTTGCGCAGGCGTACGTTGTTTGGCGTGACTTCGACCAGCTCGTCGTCATTGATATAGGCAATTGCCTCTTCCAGCGACAGCGTCATCGGGGTGGTAAGGCGCACTGCCTCATCCGTGCCAGAGGCGCGCACGTTGGTCAGTTTCTTGCCTTTCAGCGGGTTCACTTCCAGGTCGTTGTCACGGGAGTGTTCGCCAATGATCATGCCAGTATAGACGTCGGCCTGGGCGCCGATCATCATCTTGCCGCGCTCTTCGAGGTTCCACAGGGCGTAGGCAACCGACTGGCCGTTCTCCATGGAGATCAGCACACCTGCACGACGGCCGGGAATGGGGCCTTTGTGAGGGGTCCAGCCGTGGAACACGCGGTTCAGAACACCGGTGCCGCGGGTGTCGGTCAGGAATTCACCGTGATAACCGATCAGACCACGCGAAGGCACATGAGCGATGATCCGGGTCTTGCCAGCGCCTGCGGGCTTCATCTCGACGAGCTCACCTTTGCGGGCGCCAGTCAGTTTTTCGATCACCGCGCCGGAGTATTCGTCATCAACGTCGATGGTAGCCTCTTCGACGGGCTCCATCTTGACGCCGTTCTCTTCGCGCATGATCACCTGCGGGCGGGAGATCGACAGTTCGAACCCTTCACGGCGCATGTTTTCGATCAGAACGCCCATCTGCAGTTCGCCGCGGCCCGAAACTTCGAAAGCCTCGCCGCCGGGGGTGTCAGCGATCTTGATCGCGACGTTGGATTCGGCCTCTTTCATCAGGCGGTCACGGATAACGCGCGATTGGACCTTCTTGCCATCGCGACCCGCCAGCGGGCTGTCGTTGATGCCGAAGGTCACGGTGATGGTGGGTGGGTCGATGGGCTGGGCATCCAGGGGTTCGTCCACGGCCAGGGCGCAGATTGTATCGGCCACGGTCGCCTTGGCCATGCCGGCGATGGAGACGATGTCGCCCGCCTGGGCTTCTTCGATGTCCTGTTGAGCCAGACCGCGGAAGGCCTGGATACGGGTCACGCGGAACTGTTCGATCTTCTGGCCCATGCGGGTCAGCGCCTGAACGGTGGCCCCAACTTTCAGAGTGCCGGATTCGACACGGCCTGTCAGAAGGCGGCCCACAAAGGGGTCGCTGCCCAGCGTGGTGGCCAGCATGCGGAAATCTTCATCCTGACGCTTGATCTGTGCAGGCTCGGGCACGTGGTTGACGATCAGGTTGAACAGCGCGTGCAGGTCCTTGCGGGGACCGTCCAGCTCTGCATCGGCCCAGCCATTGCGGCCCGAGGCGTACATATGCGGGAAGTCGAGCTGGTCTTCATTCGCGTCAAGCGAGGCGAAGAGATCGAAACATTCGTCCAGTGCGCGGTCCGGCTCGGCGTCGGGCTTGTCCACCTTGTTCAGCACTACGATCGGACGCAGGCCAAGCGCAAGCGCCTTGGAGGTCACAAACTTGGTCTGCGGCATCGGGCCTTCGGCGGCATCGACCAGCAGCACAACACCATCCACCATGGACAGGATCCGCTCGACCTCACCGCCGAAGTCGGCGTGACCGGGGGTGTCGACGATGTTGATCCGTGTGCCTTTCCATTCGACCGAAGTCGGTTTGGCAAAAATGGTAATGCCCCGCTCGCGCTCCAGATCGTTGCTGTCCATGGCGCGTTCCGCCACAGCCTGGTTTTCGCGAAAGGCGCCGGATTGTTTCAGCAGCTCGTCAACCAGGGTGGTTTTCCCGTGGTCCACGTGTGCAATGATCGCAATGTTGCGCAGGTCCATGACGTCAGCCTTTGTAAGGAAGTTGCGCCGCGCATAGCCCGATACCGGCCCGAAGGCCAGAGAAAATCCGCAAACACGGCGCAAAGGCCGCTGCGACGCAGCGATTTGGGCGCCGGGGCGCCTGTGTCAGTGGCCAGAAGACCCTGAAAACAGATGAATGACAAGGATTCCCGCCAAGATCATCGCCATGCCGAGCACGGCCGGAAGGTCCAGTTTCTGGCCAAAGACCACAAGACCGATCACCGCGATCAACACGATGCCGAGCCCGGACCAGATGGCATAGACGATCCCCACCGGCATTACCTTTAGGGTCAGGCCCAGCATGTAGAAGGAAAACCCGTAGGCGACCAGAACGATCAGGGAGGGCACCAAGCGGCTGAACTGCTGGCTGGCCTGCAGGGCGGTGGTGCCAATGGTTTCGGCGGCAACGGCGACGATCAGGTAGATGTAGTGAACGGGCATCGCGGCCTCCGAAGTTTCCAGGAGAGATGTGGTGTCTTCCGGGTATCGCAAGCCGCTGCGTTGGAACAGCCCCGAAAACCGTGCCGCGCGAAAATTCCGGATCCTGGCCTTGCCAAATTTATCTGAAGGGCTGCGGGAAAAGCCCGTTTCTACGGGGCGCGCGAGTGTGGAGGATCGTTAAAACAGCTTTCAATTTTCTAACCAAATGGCAACGAGTTTTGGATAGAGAGAAGTTCGGAAGGAAATCTGATGAAGCATTTTCTGGTCGGCATGGCGGCTTGTATCGTTGTTGCATTGTCGCCGTTGCTGGTTCTGGCTTCGAACAAAAACCTGAGCCCGGGCACGCCGATCCTTGTGGTGTCGGCGCCATGGGGGCCGGATGCACCCGACGTGATCGCCGGGTCCGGTTTGCAGGAGATTTCCCCCGAACGTGCGCCGTTTGGTGCGCTAACAGTGCTTGAGGATCTGGCGGGGAATGTCCCGATCGATGTTGAAAAGCGTTTCGGGCGACGCTGCGGATTTCATGGTTATGCGGCC
>NZ_PXNU01000066.1:0-370 GCF_041300735.1 Phaeobacter sp. SYSU ZJ3003
TCACGAGAACCACCGATCTTGTCCAGAAGCTGCAGGTGGCCCGCAGGGAACTGCAGCTTGAGGCCGCGATTGCGAAACTGGACAAATTCGACCTGATGATCCTCGATGATCTCGCCTATGTCACCAAGGACCAGGCCGAAACCAGCGTTCTCTTCGAGCTGATCTCGGCGCGGTACGAAAGGCGGTCCATCATGATCACCGCCAATCAGCCCTTCGGCGAATGGAACAAGGTCTTCCCCGATCCGGCAATGACGCTCGCGGCCGTCGACAGGCTCGTCCACCATGCGACCATCTTCGAGATGAACGTGGAAAGCTACAGACGACGATCGGCAATGGAGGCGAAACGGAAGAGAGGCAGGCCTGCCGCTTA
>NZ_PXNU01000067.1:0-22641 GCF_041300735.1 Phaeobacter sp. SYSU ZJ3003
CCTTGCCAGCGGCAATCACGATGATAACGTCACAGATGCCGCGACATAGAATCTCATCCTGATTGTCGCCAGCGTCTCACCCAGATTGATGAAGTGGAACGACCCGCTCCGACAGCATCGATGTGCTAAGACGTGGTCGTTGCTTGGACGCCACAAAGGAGGAACCGTTCCATGAAGAATGTTTACACCATCGGGCTGGATTTGGCGAAGAATGTCTTTCAGGTTCACGGCGCGGAAGATGATGGCTCCCCGGTCTTCAATCGCAAACTCCGCCGCAGCGAAGTGATGAAGTTTTTCCAGGAGCAACCGGCCTGCCTTGTCGGGATGGAAGCCTGCGGCAGTTCCCACTATTGGGCGCGCGAGATCGCCAAGTTCGGCCACGACGTGCGACTCATCCCGCCAACTTACGTCAAGGCCTTTGTAAAACGCGGCAAGACGGATGCCGCCGACGCGGAAGCTATCAGCGAAGCTGTCACCCGCAAGACCATGCGCTTCGTCCCGATCAAGACGGCCGACCAGCAAGCTGCGGCCATGGTGCTGAAGGCTCGTGCTCTCTTGGTGCGACAGCGAACTCAGGCGATCAATGCCCTGCGCGCTCATCTTGCGGAGCTGGGGATCATCGCCGCTGGAGGCGTTGCGAAGGTAGAGGCGTTGATCAGGATTATCCGTGACGACGAGGATGCTCGTCTGCCCGATCCGGCTCGCTTCGCCCTGAGTATGCTCGCTGAACAGATCGAGGCCCTGACAAGTCAGAATGACGAACTCGAGCGGGCAATAGTCACCGAGGTGAAGCGCGACGAGGATGCGCGGCGACTGACCTCAATCCCCGGAGTTGGCCCAATCATAGCTGCGACGGTCAAAGCATTGGTTCCGGACCCTGGTGGCTTCAAGTCAGCTCGTCATTTTGCTGCCTGGCTTGGATTGACGCCGAGGGCTCATTCGTCCGGTGGCAAGGAGCGGCTTGGCAAAATATCGAAGATGGGTAATCCGGAGATGCGCTCACTGCTCGTCGCAGGGGCGACATCCGTTCTGAGGATCGCTCGCAGTGATGCCAAAGCAAGCCCCTGGTTGAAAGCGCTGCTCGCCAGGCGTCCTTTCAAAGTTGCGGCCGTCGCCTTGGCCAACAAGATGGCACGGATCATATGGGCACTGTTGAACAAAGGGGGGATCTACAAGAAACCCGAAATGCCCATGACAATCCCGGCCACTGCCGGATGAGGGCGGTTACCGATATGAAAATCTGACCGGCACGTGCTGGCAGAGGCAAGGTGCAGAAGCAAGCGATGAGCACACGGGACGCTATCCCGACACGAGTGAGGCCGGCGCGACAATGCGCATCAAGCGCGTCAGATTGATTAGCCCCTCGTGTCGCGGACTTCATCGAGGCCAGCGGCTATGTGCCGTATCGAAAGGCCGTACATATGACCGCACCACTCCCAGCTGCAAATCAACTGCAAAAGCTCTTGCCATGCGGGCCGTTCCACATATGTCGCGCTATACCGTGCCGATGCAATCCAGGTCGCGCGGATCGAAGCGGCGCTACCATCTCTGGCAACCGGCCGGGAACTGACCGACCGTTTCACTGACATAGTGCGAAACGCTCGTGAGAATGCCCTGGCCGCCTGGCTCGACGAAGCCGAAGACAGCATGCTCTCATCATTCGCCCGTGGCCTTCGTAGCGACCAGACCGCAGTTGCCGCCGCGTTGCGGGAACCTTGGTCGAACGGGCAGACCGAGGGCCAGATCAATCGCCTGAAGACGCTGAAACGCCAGATGTATGGTCGCGCGAATATCGACCTGCTCAAGGCTCAGCTTGTCGTGGCATCATAGTTGAAAAGGTGCATCAACGTTGAGTCAGAGCCAAACTTCAATGCCGATTGACAGATTTGGGGGCCATCCGTAGGACATGCTTCCGCATTTATGTGTGTGTGTTTTGACGGTAGGTTTGCCCGACCCGAGCAGGCAAACGGCCCGACTGAGCGCCTTGTCGATGTCATCTTGCCAGACAGGATCGAGAGCGAACTCGCGCATCTCGTTGTCGAGACACGAATGCGCGAAAAGCTTGAGGCAAAAGGGTTGAAGCCGCGGCGGAGACGGTCTGCAAGCAGCGTTTCCCGGCTGTCAGGAGCGTTTCAGACGTCCCGCCAGATAGGATCCATAATCGTTCTTCTTGAACAGATCGGCGCGGGCCTGCAGCTGCTGGTCGTTGATCCAGCCCGCCTCATAGGCGATTTCCTCAAGGCAGCCGGTCTGCAGCCCCTGGCGTTTGGTCAAAGTGCGCACGAAGTTGCCCGCATCAAGCAAGGAGCCATGGGTGCCGGTGTCGAGCCAGGCATAGCCTCGGCCCATGGTTTCCACCCTGAGCAGCCCTTCGTCCAGATACATCTGCAACAGATCGGTGATCTCCAGCTCGCCGCGCGGTGAGGGCTGCACCCGGCGCGCCCGTTCGGGGGCAGAGCCGTCGAGGAAATAGAGCCCCGTCACCGCATAATTCGAGGGCGGCACCTCGGGCTTTTCGATAATCTGGCGTGCCACGCCATCGCCGCCGAACTCCACCACACCATAGCGTTCCGGGTCGGCCACGTGATAGCCAAAGACGGTGCCGCCGGTGGCATGGGCATCAGCGGCCGCCAGCAGTTCCGGCAGGCCATGGCCAAAGAAGATATTGTCCCCCAGCACCAGCGCCGAGGGGGCGCCATCCAGAAACGCCTCGGCCAGGAGATAGGCCTGCGCCAGACCGTCGGGGCTGGGCTGCTCGACATATGTCAGCGACACCCCCCACTGACTACCATCGCCCAGGGTGCGCTGGAACTGGTCCTGATCCTGCGGCGTGGTGATCACGCAGATCTCGCGGATGCCTGCCAGCATGAGGACCGACAGCGGATAATAGATCATCGGCTTGTCGTAGATCGGCAAAAGCTGCTTCGACACCCCCATGGTGATCGGATACAGCCGGGTGCCCGATCCGCCTGCCAGGATGATGCCTTTGCGCGCTTTTTGTGCAGTCATGCGCCCTCTCCCAGATCTTTCAGAATATCGTCCAGCCCTGTCCGCCAATCGGGTTGGGAAATGCCAAAAACAGTCTCTAACAAGGTGCAGTCGAGCCTGGAGTTCAGCGGGCGCTGCGCCGGGGTCGGATAGGCGCTGGAGGGAATATCCACCACCTCGCAAGACAGCCCGGCGCGGGCAAAAATCTCGCGGGCAAAGCCGGCCCAGCTGGTTTCGGGGCGGCCCGACAGATGATAGGTGCCGCTCTTGCCCGGATCCTGAACCAGTTGGCGCGCCATCTCAAGGCAGGCCGCCGCGATATCGCGCGCCGGGGTCGGCGCGCCGATCTGATCGGCCACCACGGTCAGGCGCTCCCGCTCGGCGCCGAGCCGCAGCATGGTCTTGACGAAATTGTTGCCATGGGCGGACACCACCCAGGAGGTGCGCAGAATGGCATGAATCCCGCCTGCGGCTCGCAGGGCCTCTTCGCCGACCAGCTTGCTGCGGCCATAGGCCTCCAGAGGCCCGGTTGCATCCTCGGGGTTCCAAGCTGCGTCGCCGCTGCCATCAAAGACATAATCGGTCGAGACAGTAACAAAGGGAATGCCCAGATCGGCGCAGGCCCGTGCCATGGCGGCCGGGGCGACACCATTGATCACGGTGGCCAGTTCCTCTTCCTCTTCGGCCTTGTCCACGGCGGTATAGGCGGCGGCGTTGATCACCGCATCCGGCGCATGGGCATGGATGGCGGCGGCGCAGGCCTCGGGATCAGACAGGTCGGCCATATCACGGCCCAGACAGGTGACGCCCTCATGCAGCGCCAGCTCGCTGGCCAACTGACCGGTTTTGCCGAAGACGAGGATCATGGGTTTACCCCGCAGACTTTTGTCTGGCCTTGATGACACAAACCCGCTCACGTGCCGATCCCCAGCCGCTGCCCGACACCATGGCGGGCTTGCAGCGGGCGCCACCAGGCCTCGTTATCCAGATACCATTGCACGGTCTTTGCCAGACCTTCCTCCACCGTCACCGAGGGCCGCCAGCCCAGTTCCTCGCGGATACGCGAGGGGTCGATGGCATAGCGCGCATCATGGCCCGGCCGGTCCGTGACAAAGGTGATCTGATCGGCATAAGAGGCGCCATCGGCGCGCGGGCGTTTCTCATCGAGGATCGCACAAAGCGTCTGCACCAGTTCCAGATTGCTGCGCTCGTTTTCGCCGCCGATATTATAAGACCGCCCCAGCGCGCCCTTTTGCAACACCAGCAACAGCGCATCGGCGTGATCTTCCACGTAAAGCCAGTCGCGGATGTTCGAGCCATCGCCATAGATCGGCAGGGCCTTTCCGGCCAGTGCATTGAGGATCACCACCGGGATCAGTTTCTCCGGGAAATGATAGGGGCCGTAGTTGTTGGAACAATTGGTCAGCACCACCGGCAGCCCGTAGGTCTCGGCCCAGGCGCGAACCAAATGGTCAGAGCTGGCCTTGGAAGCCGAATAGGGCGAGCGCGGATCATAGGCGGTGTCTTCGGTGAACATCACTTCGGGGTCGTTGGGCAGCGAGCCATAGACCTCATCGGTGGAGATGTGATGGAAGCGGAAGCCCTCGGGGCGGTCATTTTCGATCCAGTATTTGCGCGCGGCCTCCAGCATGTTGAAGGTGCCGGTGATATTGGTCTCGATGAAATCCCCCGGCCCGTCGATCGAGCGGTCCACGTGGCTTTCGGCGGCCAGATGCATCACCGCATCGGGCTTATGCGCGGCAAAGACCCGGTCGAGCGCGGCGCGGTCGCGGATGTCGGCCTGCTCAAAAGCGTAATCGGGGCTCTCTGCCACTCCGGCCACATTCTCAAGACAGGCGGCATAGGTCAGCGCATCAAGGTTCACCACCTGATGGCCCCGGGCAATCGCCAGACGCACCACGGCAGAGCCGATAAATCCGGCGCCGCCGGTCACGAGTATCTTCATGGGTTATCCTTCCCAGCTGAACGGGCTGTCGAAATCCGCCAGTGCGGGGGCGGCAGCGTCCTTTTCGGAGAGGAGCGGCGTGCCGTCAAAACCCCAGTCGATACCGCAGCTGTTCCAGGCCACGGCACCATCACACTCGGGCGCGTAATAGTCTGTGCATTTATAAAGGATCTCAGTCTCCGGCGCGCGGGTGATGAACCCATGCAGGAAGCCCTTGGGCACCAAAATCTGCTTGCCGTTTTCCGCGCTCAACTCGATCCCGAACCATTTGCCATAGCTGGGCGAGCCCTTGCGAATATCCACCGCCACATCAAAAAGCGCGCCGCGCCCACAGCGCACCAGCTTGTCCTGGGCATGGGGCGGCGCCTGGAAATGCAGGCCACGCAGGGTGCCGACCTGCGCGGACAGCGAATGATTATCCTGCACGAAATCGAAATCCAGCCCGTGTTCAGCCATGCGCTGCCGGTTCCAGCTTTCGCTGAAAAAGCCGCGGGCATCCCCGAACCGCTGCGGTGTCAGAACTTTCACCCCGGAGAGTGGCGTATTTTCAATCTGCACGGCCTCTGTCCTGCCTTATATCCGGTCGCAATTGCCGGTACCCTTAGCAACCCCTCTGCCGGTTGTCACCGTGAAACAACCTGTGGCTTGCCTCGGCCGTGCGGACACGGCATGCATTCAGCATGAAACTACTCTTTGTCCATCAGAACATGCCCGGCCAGTACCGGGAGCTGATCACCTGGCTGGCGGCGCGGCCGGAGGGTCACGAGATCTATTTCCTGACTCAGCGCAGTGACATCCAGCTGCCCGGCGTCACCACGGTGACCTACAAGGCGCATCATCAGCCCGCCAAGGACGCTTATGGGCTGTCCAAGGACTGGGAGGCCGCGGCCGGCACCGGTATCGGCGCAGCACTGGCCGCGCGGCAGTTGAAAGACGCCCGCGGCTGGAGCCCCGATATCATCATCGGTCACACCGGCTGGGGTGAGCTGACCTTCCTGAAAGAGATCTGGCCCGATGTGCCGATGATCGGCTTCTTCGAATATTTCTACCGCACATCTGGCGGGCTGGTGGGATTCGACCCGGACAACCCGCCCAACGATCAGGCCGGCTTTTTTGCCCAGGCCCGCAACACGGTGCCCTATACCAATATCCACACCGTCGATCTCGGCCATACCCCCACCTACTGGCAGCGCGACCGCTTCCCCGAAAGCTTCCATGACCGCATGTATGTCTGCCACGACGGCATCCGCACCGACCGGCTGCAACCCGACCCCGAGGCCTCGATTTCGCTGGGGCGGCTCGACCGCCCGCTGACCCGGGACGACGAGGTGATCACCTATGTTGCCCGCAACATGGAGCGCGCCCGCGGTTTTCACATCATGATGCGCGCCCTGCCGAAGATCCTGAAGGAGCGCCCCAACGCCCGCGTCCTGATGATCGGCGGCAATGAGACCTCCTATGGCGCCGAAAGCAAACATCCAGAGGGCCTGCGCGGCGAGATGGAAGAGGAGCTGAAGGGCCAGATCGACTGGAGCCGGGTGCATTTCCTTGGCCGCGTCCCCTATGATGCCCTCTGCGATATCATCCGCATCAGCCGCTGCCACATCTATCTGACCATGCCCTTCGTGCTCAGCTGGTCGCTGCTGGAGTCGATGTCGATGCAGGCCACAGTGGTGGCTGCCGATGTGGCGCCGGTGCGCGAGGCGATCACCCATGGCGAGACCGGCATGCTGGTGGATTTCTTCGATCCCGATGCGCTGGCGGCGCAGGTGGTGGATGTGGTGGCCAACCCAGAATCCTACGCCCATCTTGGTCCCAATGCCCGCGCCCATGTGGTGGAGACTTACGATTTTCTGACCCGCTGCCTGCCGGAACATATCGCCCAGATCAACGCGCTGGTGCCCGAGGAGAAGCGGATCCGGATCTGAGCAAATGTTTCGCGCGCGAAACATTTGCGCGCATCAGGACCGGGTGTTCTGGAGAAGCCGTCTTGCGGGGGAAACGGCCGCACTCCCCCGCATCAGAGCCTGATCAAGCGCACAGCGGCCGGGCCGTGTAAATCCCGGCCAGATCCCCCTCAGGCCGGTCCCTCGCCCGCGCGGCGTTTTTTCACCCAGCCGAGGAAAGCCGCATCCGCCTGGCGCAGGCGCGGGCCGCCCGAGCGCCGCCACATGGCGCGCCATTCGGCCTCCAGCGCATAGACATCGGCGCCAGGCATCAGGCTGCGGGCCTGCTCCAGCGTCGCGGGCTTCAGCACCGGCGCCGTGCCGGCCTCCAGCCCCCCTGCCGGGGCGACGACGGCATGTTTCTGGCTGAACCGGATCAGATCGCCCGGCAGCTCTTCCATCGCGTAATCGGGCAGCGGCTGCGCCTCGATCATGTCACGGATCATCTTGCGGAACACCCGGCGCGGGCTGGCCGATCCGGATTTCTTCAGCAAGGTGTCCACCGAGATGGTCCAGCCTTCCTGGCGGCCGCAATGCTTGCGGGTCAGCTCGTAGATGCGCCGCTCCAGCGGTTTGCGCAGACGGAAGTAATCGCGGCTGAGGGTCAGCACCGATTTCGACAGCACCGCCCGGAACAGCCATTCGCTGAGGGTGACGGCAACGTTGACCATGCGCCCGCCCCGGGCCTTGCGCACGATCTCCCAGCTTTCGATCAGGCCAAAGCCCGAGGTGACCTCTTGGCCGCCGGTGACGATATTGGTGGTGATGCGGGTGCCCGCCAGCCGTTCAAAGGATTCGCGCAGCCGCCGGTAGGCATCGCCCGAGGTTTCCCGGTTGGTCGCCACCAGCAGATCATGCGCCTTCAGATGCAGGGTGCGACTGACCTGCCGCCCGGCGTTCAGCGCCGCCATCAGCTGGCTGATGCAGAAGATCAGGATGTCCTTGTCGTGGATCGTCGCCAGCCCCTTGACGCTGGGGGTGACGGTGATCTCGGCGCCATTGTGTTCGTAGTTGAGAATGCGCCGGTCCGGCCGGGTGCCAAGCGAGAACAGCGGATGCTCCATCGAGGCCAGATCGTTCTTGGGGATCGCATCGAAAATATCGCAGAGGAAGAACGCCCCCTGCCCCGATGCCTGTGCCACGGAGGTCTGCATACCCCCTGTGTCTGCTGTGCCCGCAGCTGCCATGATCCCTGCCTTGTCGCTCTGCCCTGCCCCCCTGGTTTTTTCAGGGCGATCATTGCGCCCTCCGAGGTGACTCGTTTTTCGTGGTTTTGATTACGCCCACCCTAAAGTTATCCACATGCTGCCGCAACGGGGTTCCGGAATCGGATCATCGGGGGTTCAGAGTCATATGAACGGGGTTTCAGAGTCACTGCTCCCGAAAAAACACGCCCGATCGCCAATGAAAAAAGGGCTTTGCAGCACCAGCTCTCTTCCCGTAACTATTATATAACTCATAAATAACAGGGCAGAAAAATATTCAGCCTGCCCCAACGCCTCCAAAACCCCGGCTTTCCCCCGCTGCAACAGACGGATTTGCTTAGAAAAAGCAAAAGAGGTGCGCATATTTCTTTCATGTGCGCTGTTTTCTGCTATCTTGTTAAAAAGGGCGCACATTGATGCGTTTTGTCCAAGAGGGCAGCGTTTGTTTCAAAACAGCGCCGCGCAGCAGCACAGAACCGGGCAGCAGCCCATGGTACGAGATATCCACAGGAAAGATCCGGGACGAAAAGACATGGCACGGAAAGACACGGCACGCGCAGGCAACGCCACCCTGCCCCCCTATTTCAACATCGACCCCGACGCGGCCCTGGCCGAGCTGGAGGCACCCACCAGCACGGCAGGCTTTGCCGGGATCGCCGAAGGCTGCGCCCGGGGCCGCGCCGATCTGGCCAGCCGGGGCTTGGATGAGGAAGGGCGCAAAACCCTGCGCCTGTTCTCCACCTGGGAAATTACCCGCTACCTGATCCCCGTCGCCCAGGCCCATTTCCGCCGGGTGCTGAAGGCCAACCCGGAGCTGCCGCAGGGGCGTTCGGAAACCGAGGGCGGCGCCAAGTGGTTCACCCTCGACGAGGTGCTGGTCCTGCGGGCGCATTTCGCGGCGCAAGGATCCAAGGCCAAGGATTACATCCCCTACCGCCCCAAGGGCCTGCCGGCCAAGATGGTTGCCGTGGCCAACTTCAAGGGCGGCGTCGGCAAGACCTCCACCGCCGCGCATCTGGCGATGTCGGCGGCGCTGGATGGCTACAAGGTGCTGGTCATCGATCTTGATAGCCAGGGGTCGATGACCTCGATCTTTGGCGGCCGGGTCGAGGATGAATGGCAGACCGCCTTTCCACTGCTGGCGCGCCATTACGGCGAACACCTGCGCAGCGAGAACCAGCGCCGCCTGGACCGGGGCGAGGCGCCCCAGCCGATGGACGATGCGCTGACCGCGGCGATGGACATGACGGCGGCGGATGTGATCCAGAGCACCCACTGGCCCAATATCGATCTCATCGGTGCCCAGCTGAACCTCTACTGGGCCGAATTCCAGATCCCGGTCTGGCGCATGGCGGCGCGCTCCTGGAAGCTCTGGGATGCGCTGACCGACCGGCTGGAGGCTGACGGGGTGCTGGACCAGTACGATGTGATCTTCATCGATACGCCCCCCGCTCTTGGCTATCTCACCATCAACGGGCTGTCGGCGGCCGATATCCTGCTGGTGCCCATGGGGGCGTCCTTCCTCGAATTCGACTCGACGGGCCGCTTCTTTGACATGCTGCATTCCACATTCGCCAGCATCGAGGAGGGCGAGAACCTCGCCGCCCGCGCCCTGGGCCGCCCCGAGATGGGCTTTGAATGGGATGCGGTGCGCGCTGTCATCACCCGCTACGACAGCGCCCAGCAGGGCGAGCTGGCCGGGCTGATGCAGGCCTATATGGGGCCGGTGCTCAGCCCTCACAAACAGGATTACACCGCGTTGATCGGTCAGGCCGGCGAACAGGTTTCGGGCATCTACGAGGCCGATTACCGCGATTTCAACCGCGAGACCTATGCGCGCGGGCGCGAAACATTCGACGAAACCTACGCCGCTTTCAAACGGCTGCTGATCGGCTGCTGGCGCCGCGCCGAGGTGCAGATGCAGAGCGCGGCCGAGTAAGGCCCCGGCAGGGATGATGGCGCAGACTGCGCGCCCAAAGGAGACAGGCAGATGGCAAAACGCAAACGGTTGATGCCGGCACAGAGCAGCTATCTTTCCGGCGCCCCGGAAAGCAAATCCGCCCTTGGCGGTCCGATGGCCGTGGGGGCGGCGCCGATCGCGCAGGTGGCGTCGGAAACCGCTTCGCAAGCGGCCTTGCAGGAATTGTCCGACGTGCTGGAAAACGCCCGCAGCAAGGGGCTGATGATCGAAGAGGTGCCGCTGTCGGCCATCGACGAAACCCATCTGGTGCGCGACCGGATCGAACAGGACGCCGAGGAAATGGATGCCCTCGTCGAATCCCTGCGCGCCCGCGGTCAGCAGACCCCGGTCGAATTGGTGCCGCTGGAACCCCGCCCCGATGGGCGCAGCCATGGCCTGATCTCGGGTTGGCGCCGCCTTGGGGCCCTGCGCAGGCTCTATGCCGAGACTTCAGACCCGAAATACGCCACGGTGAAGGCGCTGATCATCCGCCCGGAGACGGCGCAGGATGCCTATATCGCCATGGTCGAGGAAAACGAAATTCGGGTGAACCTCTCCCATTACGAACGCGCGCGGATCGCGGTGCGGGCGATGAAGGAAGAGGTGTTTCCGACTCTGAAAAAGGCACTTCAGAGTCTCTTTGCCAATGTACCCCGCGCCAAACGCTCCAAGATCCGCAGCTTCGTGACCTTGGTCGAGGAGCTGGATGCGGTGCTGTTCTATCCAACCGCCATCAGCGAGAAGCTGGGCCTGTCTCTGGTGCGCGCCATGGGCGAGGACGAAGGTTTTGCAGCGCGCTTGCGTGCTGCCCTTCAGGCCGCTCCGCGCGAGACTGCCACGGATGAGCTGGAGATCCTGAACCGGGTTCTGGCCGAGACACAGGACGGATCTGAGGCCGACACAGCACAGAGTGATGCGGCTCTAAACCCGGCTTCAAAGACGCAAACTGCGACGCCCGAGGCCCCTGCCCGCCCGCGTGTGCGTACCCCCGGTGCCGAGGGATCCGAGCGGGTTTCCGTTCAGGCTGCGGCAGGTGTGCGGCTGTGCTTCACGCCCGGACAGAACCGGATTGAGTTGACCGGCGATGCTGTCGATGCAGAGCTGATGGCGGCGCTGCAGGACTGGCTGAAGCACCGCTGAACCCAAGGCCACAATCAGAACGAATTCGACCCTAAACCCCGGTTTAGGGTCTTTTTGTAGACTCTGCAGCGTGGCCAAATGTTTCGCGCGCGAAACATTTGGGGCCTGTTGGAAGCGGAGGTCGGCTCAGCGGCCCACCGCGATATACTGGGAGAAACCGGCCCGTTCGGCGGCCCGGGCGGAATAGACATTGCGCAGATCCGCCATCCGCGGATAGGCCATCCTGGCGGCCAGGGCCTTCAGATCAAGCGCGCGGAACTCGTTCCATTCGGTCAGCAGCACCACCAGATCGGCGCCCTCTGCCGCCTCATAGGGGTCCTCGAGCCAGTCGACGCCGGGCAGCAGCGCCTCGCCCTCGGCACGGCCCTGCGGGTCGATCACCCGCACATGGGCGCCGCCGCCCACCATGGCGGGCACGATGGTCAGGCTGGGGGCCTCGCGCATGTCGTCGGTATTGGGTTTGAAGGTGACACCCAGCACGGTCACCGTCTTGCCGTTGAAAGAGCCTCCGCAGGCATCGCGCAGCTTTTCCACCATGCGCGCCTTCACCTCGTCATTGACCCGCATCACCGTCTCGGTGATCCGCATCGGAAAGGAATGGTCCTGGCCGATGCGCGCCAGCGCGGCGGTGTCTTTCGGAAAACAGGAGCCGCCATAGCCGGGGCCGGCATGCAGGAACTTGTTGCCGATGCGCCCGTCCAGACCGACCCCGCGCGAGACCTCTTTGACATTGGCGCCCACCTTTTCGCAAAGCCCGGCGATTTCATTCATGAAGGTGATCTTGGTCGCCAGAAAAGCATTGGCGGCGTATTTGATCATCTCGGCGCTCTCCAGATCGGTGGTCAGGATCGGAAAATCGCGCAGGTAAAGGGGGCGGTAGATCTCACTCATGACCTCGGCGGCGTGGGCGCTTTCGACGCCGACCACCACCCGGTCGGGCTTCATGAAATCCTCGATCGCCGCGCCTTCGCGCAGGAATTCAGGGTTGGAGGCCACATCGAAGTCCGCATCCGGTTTGGCGCTGGCGATCACCTCCTGCACCTGCCGGTTGGTGCCCACCGGCACGGTGGATTTGGTCACCACCACCGCATAACCGGTCAGCGCCGCAGCGATCTCTTCGGCGGCAGCCATCACATAGGTCAGATCCGCATGGCCATCGCCGCGCCGGGTCGGGGTGCCGACGGCGATAAACACCGCCTCGGCGCCATCCACAGCGGCGGCCAGATCGTCGCTGAACTCCAGCCGCCCGGCGGCGACGTTCTTTTCCATCAGCGCATCAAGGCCCGGCTCGTAGATCGGGACCTCGCCGGCCTTCAGCCGAGCGATCTTGGCAGCGTCCTTGTCGACGCAGATCACGTCATGGCCGAAATCGGAGAAACAGACGCCGGACACCAGTCCCACGTAGCCTGTGCCAATCATCGCGATACGCATGGGGTGTCCCCTGTTCTGCTTGGTATGTCGTTTTGCAACTTTGAAGAAAGCGCAGGCCGGGCGCAATGGGGCTGGGGGTGGCGTCCTTTCAAATGTTTCGCGCGCGAAACATTTGCACCTGTCAGCCAGGCCCCTGCCGGTGTCACCGCGTTACGGCATCAGGCGCTGTAATAACCCCGGTACCAATCCACGAAACGGGCAACGCCGGTCCTGACATCGACCTCTGCCCGGTACCCGGTGAGAGCGGTGAGCAGCGATGTGTCGGCCCATGTCGCGGGCACGTCGCCGGCCTGCATCTCTTTCAGGATCTTCTGCGCGGGCTGTCCCAGCGCCTCTTCCAGCGCGGCAATATAATCCATCAGCGGCGTCGGCTGGCTGGCGCCGATATTCACGACCCGGAAGGGCGCAACGGGGCTGAGGCTGTCCTGCGGTCCCACCGGTGTGTCGCCCGGTACTGCCTCGATCAGCCCGGTGATGCCGGTGACCAGATCGTCGATATAGGTGAAATCGCGGCTCATGCGGCCGTGGTTGTAGACCTCGATGGGCTCACCCGCGAGCATCGCCTTGGTGAATTTGAACAGCGCCATGTCGGGCCGACCCCAGGGGCCATAGACGGTGAAAAACCGGAACATGGTGATCGGCAGCGCGTAAAGATGGGCATAGGAATGGCCCATCGCCTCGCCCGCCTTCTTGGTGGCGGCATAGAAGGACATCGGCGTGCCGGCCTTCTGCCGCTCGTCAAAGGGCATATCCGTGTTGGCGCCATAGACCGAAGAGGTGGAGGCCATCAGCAGATGCGCAGGCGGATGGGCGCGGGCGGCCTCCAGAAGTTCGAAGGTGCCGATCAGGTTGGCCTCAAGGTAATCGCGCGGCGCATCGATGGAATGACGCACCCCGGCCTGCGCGGCGAGGTGAATGACCGCATCGGGGCGGTGGCGGGCAAAGAGCTCCATCAGGCGCCCGGGGTCTTCCAGCTTGCCGATTACTGGGGTGAAGGCCGGGTTTTCCGCCAGCATCGCGTGGCGGCGCTCCTTCAGGGCGACATCGTAATAGGGCGACAGGCAATCCAGCCCGACGACCTGCCAGCCCGCAGCCAGCAGGCGGGCCGCAAGGTGATAGCCGATGAAGCCGGCCGATCCGGTGACAAGAGCAGTGCGCATGACATGCTTGGTGGCGGCTTCCGGCGGTCCTGTCAAACCCTATCATGCGTCCTTCTGCGGGGCAGGGCGCGGCGGGGGCCACCCCTTGGGGTTTGACATGAGGCCGGATTTATGAGTTTTGCGCTCCCACAACGCAAAGACGATGACACAGACGATCAGAACAGGCCGGGGAGCAGACTTTCGTGAGCGCACAGACAGATCCCAGCCCGTCCCCCCGCCGTCTGGTGGCGGTGGTGGTGACTTATAATCGTCTCGACAAGCTGAAAGACACCATCGCCCGGCTGCTGCAAAGCCCGGCCGCAGAGCTGGCGGCGCTGGTGGTGGTGGACAATGCCTCCACCGATGGCACGCGTGACTGGCTGGCGACATTGCATGATCCGCGGCTGGATATTCAGGTGAGCGAGACCAACCGCGGCGGGGCAGGCGGCTTTGAGCGGGGCATGCGCCGCGCGATGGAGGCGCACAGCCCCGACTGGCTGGTGGTGATGGATGATGATGGTCGCCCGGCACCGGGCGCCCTAGCGGCGTTTCACGCCCTGCCCGCCCATGACGATCCGGCGCGGGCCTGGGATGGGGTGGCTGCGGCGGTCTATTTCCCGACCGGTGGCATCTGCGAGATGAACCGCCCCTCGCGCAATCCCTTCTGGCACAGCCGTGAATTCCTGCGCACGCTCTTTGGCGGCGGCCGCTCGGGCTTTCACGTGCAGCCCTCGGACTATGAAGGGCAGGGGATGCAGATCGATGTGACCTCCTTCGTGGGCTTCTTCATCTCGGCGGATGCAGTGCGGCGCATCGGCTATCCGGATCCCGATCTTTTCATCTATGGCGATGACGGGCTTTATACTCTGGGGCTGACCAAATCGGGCGGCCGTATCGGATTTGAACCCGCCGTGCGGTTCGAGCACGATCTGACGACCTTTGTGCCCAAGGCGGGAGAAGAGCAGGCGCAGCGCGGCCGTTTCATCCCCCTGTGGAAGGTCTACTACTATCACCGCAACCTGCTTCTTCTGTATCGGATGGCGGCGGGGATCTGGTTCTGGCCGGTGATGCTGGTGATCCTGCCCAAATGGCTTTCAAAGGTGCGCGCCCACGCAGGCGAACGGCGCGCCTTTCTGCGGCTTATGAGCCGGGCGGTGCTGGACGGGCTGAGGTGGCGCACCCATGTGCCCCATGCCGAGGTCTTGGAGCTGGCCCGCACAAAGGGGTAGGGCGGGGCAGCCTGGCCGGGATCAGCGGTTCAGGATGTCGCGGTGATAGCGCCCCATCAGCACCAACCCCAGAAACAGCAGCACAAGGCTGACAAGCGTCACATAGGTTATATTCACATAGGCGGCGGTGTAGCTGGGATAGAAACCGGTGCGCATCAATCCGGTGATATGCATCAGGGGATTGTACCACAGGATGTCCTGACCCAGCGGGGGCAGGTCGTCATAGAGAAAGAAAATACCCGAGGCGAGGAACAGTGGCCTGGTCAGGATTCCCCAAGTGACGCTCCAAAGCGGGTAAAGCCCCATCAGGACGCAGTTCAACGTGCCGACGCCCAGAGCCAGCAGCATCGACAGGGCAACGGCCTCGATCACCGGAGGCATATCCAGCACCGTTCGGCTGTCGATGACCATCAGGATACCTGTGAGCAGCAGCAGCATGACAAAGATGTTGGTAAGGCTGTTCAGGATGAAGCGGGCCAGAATCGCATCCAGCCAGGTTACTGCTGGGTATTTCAAAAGCGGTTTGGAAAACCCCAGGGCACGGGCGCAGGCGTTTGAAACCTGCATATAGAGGTCAAAGGGTAGATAGCCGGTCGCATAGAACAGCAGGAAGCTGGTGCCGAGGGAGGGTGTCCGGATAATCAGGGAAAACCCGAGGCTGAGGAAGAGGATCGCGGCCAGCGGCTCGAGAACGGCCCAGATGTAACCGCCGGGAGTGCGCCCGTAACGGGTCGACATCTCGCGCAGTATCAGCGCCACCACGGTGCGCAGGCTGGCAAAACGGCGCCGCTTGCTGCCTGCCCGTGTCGGGGTCTGGGCAGGGGGCAGTGCAGAACCCGAAGCGGTGTGCTGTACCCCTGACGGGGCGGCGGGAGGAAGGCTGGCCATATGGGTCCGCTGTGAATGATGGTTGTGAATGGGTTGTCGGCAGGCGATACTATGATCCATAGAACAGGCAATTACAAATGGCTCTGGTACATCCCCCCGAGCCTTGAGACGGGCACATATGACACAGGATCATCCGGCCATGGGTTTGAAAACGTCGGGTCAGAACAAAACGCGCGCGGCCGGAAAAAGGCCCGCGGCGGAACGCGGCGCCCAAACGGGAAGCAATGTCGAACAGCTGTCTCAGGTGCAGGACGTCTCTGCTGATCAGGATGACGCGCCGGGAAAAGGCAGTGGCGGCGGGGCGCGCAAGAAGCTCAAGAAACTGCGTCAGAAGGTCAAGGCCACCGAAGCCGCGCTTGAGGCGGCTCAGCAACAGGTGGCCGAAACACCGGCCTATCCCATGGCGCGCCCGGCGCAGATGCGCCGCCGTCACTGGGGGCTTGTGGCCAGTTTCGTTCTGATGGTGCTGGCGCCGCTGGCGGCAGCGGTCTTCTATCTCTGGGCCTTGGCCGAGGATCAGTATGTGTCCACCGCCGGCTTTACCGTGCGCAGCCAGGAAAGCAGCGGCGCCACCGATCTGCTGGGCGGGCTTGCCAATTTCACTGGCAATACCACCGCTTCGGACAGCGATATCCTTTATGAATTCATCCAGAGCCAGGAAATGGTGGAATCGGTGGACAAGGCAGTGCCGCTGCGGCCGCATTACAGCCAGCACTGGCCCGACGACTGGGTGTTCTCGCTCTGGCCCGATGCCACGCTGGAACAGATGATCTGGTACTGGCAGCGCATCGTCGGCATTTCCTATGACAGCGGCTCGGGGTTGATCGAGGTGCAGGCGGTGGCTTTTGATCCCGAAACCGCACAGGACATTACCCGCGCCATCGTTGCGGAAAGCCAGACCCGCATCAATGAGCTGAACGAGCAGGCGCGCGAGGATGCCATGCGCTATGCCCGCGAGGATCTGGACGAGGCACTGGAGCGGCTGAAAGGCGCGCGCGAGGCGCTGACCAGCTTTCGCACCCGCACCCGGATCGTGGATCCGGCGGCGGATATCCAGGGCCGTATGGGGGTGATGAACAACCTGCAGCAGCAGCTGGCCGAGGCGCTGATCGAATACGACCTTTTGCGCGGCACCGTGGGAGAGGGGGATCCGCGTCTGAAAAAAGCGCAGCAGCATATCGATGTGATCCGCGAGCGCATCAATATCGAGCGGCAGACCTTTACCTCGACCAATACCGATACCGGCGCCGTGGGCGAGGATTACCCCTCGCTGATCTCGGAATTCGAACGGCTCACGGTGGATCTGCAATATGCCGAGGAAACCTATCGGGCGGCGCTGACGGCGCTGGAGGTAGCCCGCGACGAGGCCACCCGGCAAAGCCGCTATCTGGCCACCTATATCAAGCCGACCCGAGCCCAGGAATCCGAATACCCCAACCGCCCCATGCTGGCGGGACTGGTGGGGCTGTTCCTGCTCCTGACCTGGTCGATCCTGGCGCTGATCTACTATTCGATCCGGGACCGCAGCTGAGGCGGGCCGGAGAGGACAAGAATATGATTCGCTTTGAGAACCTGACCAAGAGCTTCTGGCTGCGGGGCGAACGCAAGGTTGTCATCGACAATCTCAACCTCACCTTGCCCACGGGGCGCTCCCTGGCGCTCTTGGGGCGCAACGGGGCGGGCAAATCCACCCTGCTGCAGATCATCGCCGGCACCATGCGCCCGGATCACGGGCGGGTGGTGTCCGATGGAACCATGTCCTGGCCAGTGGGGCTAGGGGCGTCCTTTCACCGGGATCTGAGCGGTGCTGAGAACGTCCGCTTCATCGCCCGTATCTACGGGGTGGATACCGAAGACCTAGTCGCCTTTGTTGAGGATTTTGCCGAACTGGGAAAATTCTACCACATGCCGATGCGCAGCTATTCTTCGGGGATGCGGTCCCGGCTGACCTTCGGCGCTTCGATGGGGATCCGCTTTGACACCTATCTGGTGGATGAGGTGACGGCGGTGGGCGACCGGACCTTCAAGAAGAAGAGTCGCGAGGTCTTTGCCGACCGGATGCAGCAGTCGAGTGCCATCATGGTCAATCACTCGATGGGGCAGGTGCGCAAGTTTTGCGATGCGGGCATCGTGCTGGAACATGGCAAGATGCAGTATTTCGATGACCTAGAAGAAGCCATCGCGGTGCATGAAGCGATGCTGTCCTGAGCCGCCGCATACCGGCGGCTCAGAAAGACGGAGGGGCCGACCAGAAGCTGGTCTAGGGGCGTCTCAGCAGTTCAGGCTGTCAGGGCAGTGTTCTCTTGGCCAACGTCAGCCGCCGCCATATCCTCGGCCAGTGTCTGCTGCCAGTAGCTTTGCGTGGTCATCTCGTCATAGCCCTTGCGATAGGCCGCCTGCAGCGCGTTGTAAGACCGGCGGAAGGCCAAGAGGGTTGTGAACATGCGCCAGGCCAGCGAGAAGAACCTCACCTTGGACTGGGTCACCACATAGCCCTTGTCGCGCTGGGTATTGATATAGGTCAGCCGGGCGCCACCAAAGGCTGGAAAGACCACCCCGCGATCCCCGATATTCAGAACCTTGCGGTCTCCGATCCGATTCCAGAAGGGGATCAGGTGGCCATTGAGGGTGAAGAGCCCGAAATAATGCCGCAGTCGGCGGGGCATTTTGCTGAACCGGCGGCGTTCCCGTGCGTCCAGCACATCAATGTCGCGCCAGGCTTCGTCCTTGACCAGGGATTTGATCCGGGCGCGGCGCTCGGACATGTCGATGTTCTCGTCAAAGAACTCCGGCCCCTTCATCACATCGTGCCAGGCCAAGAGTTGGGCCTCGGCGCTTTCGTATTTGAAGCGCAGCATCGAACGCATCATGAAGCGGATGGCGATTTTGGCGGTGCCAATGGCACTGCGCTCCAGCCGCTCAAAGACCAGGTGATGTATCAGGTGGTTGCGCAGATCCAGGTACAGGGTCTGTGCGCTTTCCTTTTCCGTGAAATCATCCTGGAAGGAGACCACGCCGCTGATCGTGACAATCTTGAAATCATTGGCCAGCGAAAAGCTGATGTCATCGCCGCGCACGAAGAAGGGAAAGGGGTGATGGCTGACGCTCTTGATCGGGAAGGCAAAGAACCACCAACCTCCATAAAGAGTCTTGGATTGCGGGCGGGTCGTTTCATACTCCATCTTTGCCACCTGCTTCAGTTCGCGCAGGTCGGTGCCGTTTTGCAACGGATGGCAGGAGCCGTCGAAATAGGCGCCGTTTTCCCACATGGCCCATTTGTGGGTGTTGTTGATCATCGCCCCCGAAACGGCCGTGTTAGGGTCTTTTGCCAGTGCCAGGAAGATATAGGTCCGGGCCAGATTCTCCATGTGGAAAGAGGCATCGTCATCCATGAAGAGGCAATGGGTAAACCCGCCCTTTTCTGCCTCCAGCAGCCCCCGGGCAAAGCCGCCGGCGCCGCCAAGGTTGCTGTTGGGATAGGGGCTGACCTTGTCCGAGGCGGGAATTTTGGCGCTCTTTCCATTATCGACCACCTGCACATGCAGCTGGTCTCCATGTTCAAAGGCTTTCAGGAAGTCCTCAAGCCGGGCAACGGTGCGTCGCACGTCGTCTTCGCGCTTGAAGGTGGTGATGGAGACAGCCAGGCGTGGCCAGGCTGCGGGTTGGTCGGCGGTGGCAAACCGGCCACCGGTCAGCGTGACCTCATCCCCGAGCGCGATCACTTCGAGGTAGAGGAGGCCGTCATTTCCCTTGCCGGAAAACTCCGAGAGGTCGATCCGAAACGGTGTGCCGTCCTGCAGTTCGGCGATTTCGCTGTAGACCACGTCCCAGGAACGGTTCGGATGGGCCTGGATGATCTTGATTTCGGCCTTTCCACTGCCTGACAGTTCGGCAAAGAGGCTGTTCAGATCACAGCTGGCGTTCCATTTGCCAAGATTGAAGAGGTTGAAATAGGTGCCAAAACAAATGCGGCTGCCACGCGGCAGCAGATAGCTTTCCGTGCTCTGGGAATAGCCCACCGCGCCATCGGCATGGTAGTAGAGCATATGCTCGGTGCAGATTTCGCGTTCGGGAGTGATGAAGTTCTGCAGGGTGAGCATAACGTGAAAACCTCTTACGGGATCAGGTCTGACCGGGTGGCTCAGAAGGATTTCTGAAGGGTGCGGATATAGGTTTGCAACTCCGGATCCGGCATGGCGTCCGGGTCCAGGGCCATCAGCAGCTGACGTGTTGCGTCTTCCTCGGGGACCGGGCGGCAGGCCTGCATCTGATCGATATCCGGGAAGAAGGCTTCCTGTCCGGTCAGCGCGTTGAGATACGCATGGATGGGAGCAAACGCCTCGGCCATCAGCTGGCGCTGCGGGGCGCCGAACATTTCGACATCGCTGTTGCGCACCGGGGACAGGTCGTTGCCGTGCTTTTGCAGATAGACCGACAGGGCATGGGCTGCGGGACGGGCAAGCTCCTTATTGGCCCGCCGCATGATGGTGAAGGCGGCGCGGGGCAGGCTGGGGTTGGCCCGTCCCGGAGGGATCATGTCGTCCGGCACGGCAAGATCTGTCTGGGCGACAAAGTCTTCGGTCGACCCGCCTGTCGCCAGAATATCGCTGTAATTGCGCAGGATTAGCTGCGCTTTCGGCATTCGCTCGGTCCAAGCCTCTACCGCGAGGCGATAGTTGAAATGGATCGTCTCCTGATATTGCTTGAAGCCATCGCCCTGAAGGGGGGCGGGTTTTTCTCCCACTTTCAGGCGCTGGCCATGCCAGGAGATCATGTAGTCATCGGGTCTGCGCAGGGCGCAGTAAATCTGGATCTCCTTGGTTGCCTTCGGCAGGTGCTTGGCCAGCCGGGTGATGGTATTGGGGTCGACCTGGCCAAAATTGGCAAAAGCCTCGGAGCACAGGATCAGGATGTCAGGCTGCAGCATGTCCGCCTGATTGTTGATCGCGCGGAACATCTGGCTGGTCCCGGGCGGGGCTTGGAACTGAGGCGGAACTGACCGGTCCGAAACATCGGACATCATGCGGTAGGCCAGCGCGCTGTGGGGTTCACGTATGTTCACGTGTTGGCCCGCGCGCTGGTCGCCTGCGCCAAGCGCTTTTTTCAGGTTGTTTGCAAACCCGCGGGTTTCGACAGCTGGATAGAGGATCCCTGCCTTGGCCAGTTTGCACCAGTTTTGCGACAGATAAGCCTGCAGGGCGGTTGACCCGACCTTGTGGTGGCCAATGTAGAGAATGACTTTCATCGCAGCTTCGCGTTAGACCCATGATTTTTGCAGTGTTGTTATTGTAAAATCCCCTTGGGGGAAAGGAGATATCACGGGGGCAAAGGGTTTCCGGATCGCGGGGCTTGACAGGGCTGGTTTCCTACTCTGTACAGAGGGCAAAAGCCCTGCATCAGAGGGCTGTCAGAGGGAGCGGTAAATGGTCAGGGAAATCGTGTTTCACCTGGGGGACTGCAAGACCGGCACGACGTCGATCCAGTCGGTGTTGGCGGCTGGGGCCTGGCACAGCGCTGCGGCGCAGATCTGTTATCCGGCCCGGTTCAACCATATTCCCCTGGCCAAGACCCTGTCGGTGGACAGTGAAAAACCATTCCGGGACAAGCGGTTCCAGGCTCTGCGCAAGGACTTTGACAGCAGCGATGCCGACATCGGAGTGGTATCGGCCGAGCATTTCGAATTTGTCGACCCCAAGGCCCTGAAGGCGGCGATCGAAGAACATCTGCCGAACTATTCCGGACGTATCCGCCTGGTGGCCTATGTGCGTCCGCATGCGGACCGGCTGGTTTCAACCTTTGCGGAGCGGTCCAAGAAAGGCCTGTTCCAAAAGCCGCTGGCGGCCATGCACAAAAAACTGGCAGAAGACGGGCTGTTGTTCTACACCCCGCGTTTCCAGGCTTGGCGCGCGGCCTTCGGCGAGGCTTTCACTCTGCGCCCCTTCCTGCGGGACGCTTTGTATCGGGGCGATGTGGTGCAGGATTTCTTCCGTTTTGCCCTCTCTGGTGCCGATTTCAGCCTGACCCAGCCCAGCCAGCAGAATGAATCTCTGAGTGTCGCCGATGTGGCCATGATGCGGCGGCTGCACAACCGCATCCGCCACCTGGGCGGTGGCGGCAAGCCTCTGCGTCAGGCACAGCAGGCGCTGGGGTGGTATCTGTCGGATATCCTGGCGGCGCTGCCCGCGGTGGAGGGGGCCGAGAAACCCCGCCTGCATCGCAGTCTGGCCCATCAGGTGGTTGAGACCTACAAGGCCGATGCGGCGAGGCTGGATGAGCAGTTTTTTGACGGTCAGCGGCTGATGCAGCAGGCGCTGGCCGCGGCGCCGGAAAAAGCGGTGGAGGCGCCGCAGTCGTTCCGGGCGGTGGATCATTTCAGCGCGGCTGAGTTGCGCCAGATCGAGGCCTGGGCGCAGTTGATCACCCGGATGATCTCTGCTGACGGTCCTCACTTCATGTGGGCGGTGCGCCCGGAGGCGCAGCGCGGTCCGAAACCGGGGCGGGGCTGATCGGGTACGCCGCGCGAAAGATCAGCGTTCGATGAGGGCGCAGGCTTCTGCCAGAAGGGTGCTGATGCCTGCTGCATTGTCGGGCTGAGGCGCATCTGCCCCGGCTTTTGTCCGTTTCGTCTGTCGGTAGTGCCGGTGCCATGTTTCCAGATCAGCCGGTGTCTGCGCGCTGATCCCCCAACTTCGACACTTCGCGATGGATTTGAGCCCGGTTTGGCGATGCGGACTTCAATGAAATAAGGG
>NZ_PXNU01000068.1:0-22684 GCF_041300735.1 Phaeobacter sp. SYSU ZJ3003
GAAAGCGGCGCTGTTCGCGGTGGGTCCCGGCCAAGAGGTTGTGAACCTCGTCGATCATGATCATCCGCACGCCAAGGTCGCGCAGGAGCGCTATGACGCGGACTTCGAGGGAAGCCACATTTTGAGCGCGGGCGCTCAGTGCTGTAGCCGGGGCACCGACGGCGGCCAGGATGTGCAGGTAGAACCGCCGTTCATCAGGTGCAGGCGGCGCTTGCAACAGCAGCAGCGGCGTGCGGGTGATGCCTGACGCTGGATCGTATTCTGGTGCGTACTTGCGCGACAGGTTTCGGGCGATCATCGTCTTTCCGATCCCGGACGCGCCATGCACAAGAAGCCCAGGCATACGGGTTTGCCGTGGCGCTTCGATCATGCCCTGCAAGCGGTCCAACACCTGTTCGGCCCGCGGAAAGCCGATCCAGATATCCGATTGAATGAGCGCGATCCGACCGTCTTCCTCAGTTGTCCTTGCCCTCAATTCACCATCTCTCCACCTTGAACAATGGGCGCGATGTATCACCCGTGTCGATCGGGCGCAGCCCTTCGGTTGTCGAGACAGCCGAATTGGCGCCCTCCAATGTCCCTTTTCTTTCACGGGATCGGCGTTCGGCCTTCGTCAGGCCCCGGCTTTCGGTCTCGATCTGGCGTTGCTGTCGGATCAGCTCAGCCAGCACCAGCTCGTTGGACCCGGACTTGCCAAGGGCACGCGCCTTCCTCATAGCATCGCGATATTCCCATAGTGACACGGGCGGAATTTCCAGGTTTCTGTACCGCGCCTCAACATATCGGCCATCGTCGAGTTCGACCCAGATCATTGAGATATCGCGAGGATCGTAGCGAACGATGACCTTTCCGTCCCCGCGCCCAATGCGGCCTGCGAGGGCATCCGACCAATACCGTATCTGGAACAGATGGATGCCGCCGCGTCTGACCTTGCGCAGTTCACTTGGCAGAAAGCTCACCCGAAAGGCTTCCATCTCGAAGGGGATGTCGCCCGTCATCTCCGCTGAGAGCGCCTCCCATTTGGCAACGGGCGTGCAGCCAAGACTTGAATGAATGCTGTTGTTGTATCGGCAGATTTCCAGAGCAAACCAGCGATCGAATTCGCTCAAGGTCATCGTGGCCATGCCTTCGGCGTCATAGTCGCCCTTGACCGCGATCGAGGATTGCGTTGTTCCCGGCAAAAGGTGAACGGCCCCCATCATCGTGCCGATCAACCGCTCGATGTGACCCCCGAAGTGAGGTCTTCCCGGCGGCCGATAGATCAGATCGATCCCCCATTCCGCACATGCCGACCGAAAGGCCCGCGACCGGAAATCGCGGCCATTGTCGACATGGATGCTCTGCGGTTTGCCTTGTGCGGGCCAAGGAATATTGCACGCCAATTCCGACAGAAGTTCCGCCTTGGGGGCCACCGCCTGTGCCAGGCAAAGCGCCACTGACAGACGCGAAGGCGCCTCGAGAGTGGCGTAATATCCGGTTACCATTCGCGTTGCGATGTCGATAGCCAGCGTGACCCACGGCCGGCCAATTGGTTGGCGCTCAAAACTGTCGACAAGAATGATGTCCGCGGGCGTATGATCAATTTGCACCATCTCCAGAGGCTGACTGGCCTTGTTCTCGCCTGTGACAGACGCAAATTTCTGGCGGGCAGCCTTTGCCCCCTCTCGTGCCTTTGCAACTTCACGGGCATCCATTGCATCCAGACGACGCTGAACCGTCCGCCGTGTCGGCGGTTGCAAGCCCTGCTGCCAGCACGCGCTGCGGATTTCTGTCACGACGCGTGACAGGCTCGGACGTTCTCGGCGCAGGAAATGACGGCGAAGGTGTTCTTCAATCACCGCTTCGACCTTGCTGGATATCAATGTCGTACCGGCCGGACGGCCTCGTTTTCGCGGAGCCAGCGCGCTGGTGCGTCCACCCTCTTCCGCCAATCGCTTTATCCAACGCCAGACCGTCGCCCTGCTGACACCAAGTTCCCAAACGGCATCATTGATGCAATTTTCCAGACTGCCAGTGCCGTTGAGGTATGCCTGAACAAGCGGCCGCAGAACGGCCGCCCTGCGCGCCTCCTCAGCACCAATGACCACGCAGTCTTCGCTATCACCATCCATCGATATTTGCCGCACAAGTCTGTGAACCCTGTCTCAGGTTTAAGGGCAAGAATATCGGAATTAAAGGCAAAATCTCACATTTAAGGGCAAAGCGCAGCCGTTGATTTCGTTGGATTTCTCATCTCACAATTAAGGGCTACGCGACACCTCTCGGTCGTGGACGAAAGGCCACAATCCAGTGGCCCCACCACGCTGATCGTGGATAGCACAGGCCTGAAGATCCATCGCGGTTCGGGCTGGCAGGACGAAAAGCATGGCACGTGAAAGACCCGCAAATCCTGGCGTCAACTGCACATCGGGTATGACCCGGACAGCGGTGAGATCGTCGCCTCACTGTTGACCACAGACCAGATCGGCGACGAAACCGCCTTGCCCGACCTCATCGTGGGGATCGCAAGCTAGGTGACCCGCGTTCTGGCGGACGCCGCTTATGATGGCACCGTAGTTTCCGATTGCTTGACCCAAAAGTTCTGACCCGATGTCGAGATCACCATCCCGCCACTAATTACCGCTGTTCCCGGCCTACGCGATGGGCGCAACGCTCACATAGAGCATATCGCCGAGCATGGCCGAATGGCAGGGTAGTCAGCAACGGGATACAATCGCAGAGCCCTCGTCGAAGCCCAGATCGGGCGCCACAAAGACCCTCAACCGCATGACCCGCCTCGGTCATGCGGTCTTCAAACGTGCCGCATAGTCGTTCGGGGAAAGGGGCGCCTGCACCCATATTTTGACCCATGCAACAAGCTGGCATGAAAGAAAACTGAACCGTTGAGGTGATGGCTCATTGTTCGAGCAAATCACCTTGGCATCTGCTTAAATCACCGGAACTTCGCACGGAGCATATTGCTGAGTATATCCACAACGGTCACACAGGCGAGGATGACCAGCAAAACCGCTGACACCTGTGGGTAGTCCAGAAGGCGGAGCGAGCCGACGAGCTCAGTGCCGATACCGCCTGCACCAACCATACCCATGACGGTCGAGGCTCGAAAATTATATTCCCAGCGATACATGCTCACATCTGCGAATTGCGGAAAGACTTGAGGCAGGACGCCATGCAGGATGACTTGCATTGACGTGGCTCCTGACGCCTCGGTCGCTTCAATCGGTGCAGGATGCGCGTGCTCGATGGCCTCCGCAAAGAATTTTCCGACCATTCCAACCGAATGGAGGCCAAGGGCCAAAACACCAGGCAACATGCCAAACCCTACAGCTGCAACGAAAATTATACCCATGATCAATTCTGGGATCGAGCGAAGCGTATTCAGGACGACCCGCGAGACTTGGTAGATAACCTTGTTGGGCGATGTGTTCCGTGCGGCCAAGAAGCCCAGTGGCAAAGAGAGAGCGACCGCCAGCGCCGTGCCGGCGATAGACATAGCCAGCGTCTCGACAAGGGGTCCTACCCAGTCGCGCCAACGGCCGAAATCCGGCGGGAACATCTCAGTGCCGAGGATACCGATAGCCGGCAAGCCGCTGGTCAACCGGCTCCGATCTAGCATCCCGGTCATCCATAGCGATACAATGACGATCGCGGCGACTACGGCGATTTGAAGGAGCAGCTTTCGCCGCCCCTTGCTGTCCTCGGCCAGCACATCTTCAGCGTTGGTCAGCGCAGGCTGGGCAGTCAAGAGGCGGGTCATGGCGGTCTCCTAGTTCGGGCATTCTCAGTCGGCTTGCAGGTTCTTGCGGATGTCACGGATGATGTCGTAGTCGGCATCCGTGATTGCTGCGAACCCGTCGGCCTTGAACGGCGTCAGGACTGCATCGCCCGCGTCGGTCCCTGGCTCCAGCGTCAGGAAGGCGTCCTTGATTGAGTCTTCAAGCGCCTCGGTCATGTCGGTGCGCATAACCCAAGGATATTGTGGGATATCGGCGGAGTAACCGATGACAATCAGCTTCGATGCATCAACCGACCCCTTGGCCAGCAGGCTCTCGTAGATCGGACGGCTCAGACCGCCGACAGCGGCATTGCCCAGCTCGACGTTGCGCGCCACCGCGTCGTGCGCGCCCGTGAAGTTCTGGGTATAGTCATCGCCCTCCGTCACGCCTTCGAGCATCATCGTGTATTTCGGCGCGAAGTGGCTCGAGGTGGATGCCTGATCGCCAAAAGCCACATCGATGCCCGACCCTTCGATATCGTCGATCGAGTCGATACCGCTTTCGACATTGGCAATGAGGACAGACTGGTAGGTGGTGCTTCCATCCGTCACGCGCGCGGCGAACGGCTCGATGTCCAGATCGCCATCCGCCATCTTGGCCTTGGCGATGGTGTAGGAGGCCGGCCCAAAATACGCGACATCCACGCGGCCAAAGCGCATCGCCTCGATCATCGAAGAGTAATCGGTCGTGACGATCAGTTCGATATCCTTGCCGAGCTTCTCTTCAAGATACGCGGCCAGCGGCTTGTTATCCTGGATCACGGTCGAGGCGTTTTCATCAGGAAGCAGCGCGACGCGCAAAGTGTCCGGATCATAATCGCCTGCTGCGAATGCGGCTGTTGAGGCCAGCAGCATGGCGGTGAGAGTTGCGATATTCTTCATGGCAGTCTCCAAGAGTTGAAAGATCAGTTGGTCGTATCGGCCGGCGCGCCGTAGATGCGCGACAGCGCGGCGTTATCCAGTGCCGAGGGCGGTCCGTCAAAAACGATGTCACCATCACAGAGGCCGATGATGCGATCGGCATAGGCCTTGGCAAAATCGAGTTGGTGAAGGCTGACAATGACGGGAATTCGGTCTTCGCGGCATACGTCGCGGAGGATTTTCATCACCCGGTCCGAAGATGCTGGATCGAGCGATGCGATAGGCTCGTCCGCGAGGATCAGCTTTGGCTCCTGCGTGAGCGCGCGCGCAATGCCGACGCGCTGCTGCTGGCCACCCGAAAGGCTGTCACAGCGTGTCAGCGCCTTGTCAAAGAGGCCCACGCGGCTGAGAGATTCCAGCGCAAGGTGTTTCTCGGCGCGCGAAAAGCCTGCCAAACTGCTCCAGACAGAATGGCGACCGAGACGCGCCATGAGGACATTGCGCAGAGTGCTCAGGCGGCCGATCAGTTGGTGCTGCTGAAAGATCATGGCGGTGTCGCGCCGATGAAACCGGATATCGCGGCGCGACTTCAACTGCTGGCCCGCCGATGTCACGATATGTCCTGCGCTTGGCTGGGTCAGCAGGTTGAGAGTGCGAAGAAGCGTAGACTTACCGGCGCCCGACGGACCAAGAAGGACGGTCACTTCCCCGTCCATGAATTGGCAGGTGGTCTTATTGAGTGCGCGTGTGCCGTTCGGGTACACGACTTCGACATCGTCGACGCTCAGAATATCACGTCCCATAATACTCATTGACCCATCCATCGCACCGATTCTCCTTCTGTTAGTTCTTTGATACGCAATATATATGACAGTTTTATTACATATTGCGATATATGTTCCTTGCTGTTAGTGATTGGAAAATCGCAGCTAAGGATGTTGGATAATGGTCAAAATTGTAGTGCCCAACTGGATCGAAGATGAGACGCTGGCACGCCTTTCAGCGCACGGGGATGTCGTGACCAGCGAGGGGCGCGATCCACTCGCCGACGACGAATTGCGTGCGGCTTGCGCGGATGCATCGGCGTTGATGGCCTTCATGACCGAGTGCGTCGACCGCCCATTTCTGGACGCCTGCCCCAAATTGAAGATTATTGCCGGCGCATTGAAAGGCTTCGATAATCTTGATCAGCGGGCCTGCACAGATGCCAGGGTGCTGTTGACCTATGTTCCGAACCTTTTGACCGAGCCGACGGCCGAGTTGGCCATTGGCCTCAGCATTGCGCTCGCACGGAACATGCGTGCGGGAGACGCGCATCTACGGTCAGGAACGTTCGCCGGGTGGCGGCCCAATTTTTATGGTGGCAGCCTGCAAGGCGCGACCGTGGGCATCATCGGCGGCGGTGCAGTGGGCCGCGAGACAATGCGGCTCCTTTCGGGTTTTCGAGGCCGGCGCATCTACTTCGACGAAAATCGCCTCGACCCCACGACGGAAAAAGCTCTCGATGCGCAGTACGCTCCGCTCGATGATCTCACCCGCCTGTCTGACTTCATCATCCTTGCGCTGCCATTGACGGACCAGACCAAGCACATCGTGAATGTATCTTTTCTAGCAGCGATGAAACAAGGGGCTTATCTGGTCAATCCCGCGCGCGGATCGTTGGTGGATGAGGCCGCCGTCGTGGAGGCGCTGAACACAGGCCGCCTTGCCGGCTATGCCGCGGACACGTTCGAGATGGAGGATTGGCATCGCCCGGATCGGCCAAGGCAAGTTCATCCAGCGCTCCTCGCCTGTGACCAAACGGTTCTGACACCGCATATCGGATCGGCAGTCAGCGAGGTGCGCCGCCAGATTGCAGCCGAGGCCGCCGATGAGATCATCGCCTTTCTTTCTGGCAAGCGGCCGCGCCACGCCGTCAATCCCGAGGTGCTCGAGACGTGAACCCGACTGTTCTCAAAAGCTTCGTCGCGCTGGCCGAACTCGGCAGCTTCCAGACTGCCGCCGTCCGGATCGGCATCGCGCAGCCTACCCTGTCGCAACATATCAAGAAATTGGAGGAGGACTTAGGCGCGCCCTTGATCCAGCGCAGCCATAGCGGCAGCCGCCTGACCGACGCCGGGCTGCGACTCCTGCCACATGCACAGCAGATTCTTACATCCACTCAAAGGGCACAGGCCGCCGTTTTATCCGAGTCGCTCAAGATCGGGTGCAGCGGCAACATCGCATCATACTTCATGCCGGATGCGCTGGCATCCTTTCTCAAACAGACATCATCGCAGATGCGATGGGAGGTCATCTCAGCCCCAAACCCTCGCGTTGCGCAGATGTTGCTGGCCGAAGAGATCGACATCGCCGCGATGGAGTGGCCAATTTCCCACCCCGCCGTAACGGTGGCTCCTTGGCTCAGCGATGAAATGATCGTCATCCTGCCAAGCGATCATCCACTTGCCACGCGCGAAGAGATCAGCTTTGCCGAACTCAAGACGCTCAAGATGCTGGGCGGCGAGCGCGGCAGCGGGACCGGCACCCTTCTGACAGAAGCACTAGGGCCCCAAGCAGAAGATGTCGACACCATCGGCAATGTGGGCTCGACCGAGGCAGTTAAGCGCAGCGTGGCCGCCGGTCTGGGCGCGTCCATCGTGCTGGAGACGGCGGTGCGAGGCGAAATTGCTTCGGGCTCGCTGGCACGAGCAAGGCTCGAAGGAATGCCTTTGAGAAAGCAGTTTTTCATCGCGCAAATCACATCAAGCGCCGAGACCGGCCCAGCGGCCCGGCTTTTCAAGTTTCTACTTGAGTCCGACTGACGACCCTACCCGGATAGATTGGATCGACGCGCTAGTCACAGAGGGGGTTCCGTCGCAAAGTTCAGTGTGGCCAAGAAAGACGCTTCCTCGGTTGCGCGTCACGCGGCAAGACTGGCATAGATCTCGAAGGGGCAACCACTTCCCAACTCTCCTTTCCTGATCATGTGTGCCGTTTCTATACCGTCCAAAGTTGCAGTTGCTGATCTGAATGACTTGAAGCCCAACATCGGCCTGATCCGCCGTTTTACGCCTCGGTGATCCTGCTCAACGATGTTGTTATCCGGCATGAATGATCTCGGCACCCCAATCGGAGGTTTATAATACCTCGATGTGGGTTAGAATTGACCCACCGGGATTGGGGTGTTGGGAGCACGAATGGCGGGCAGGCCGAAGTATCTCATGAGCTGAGAGCTCGAGTTGTTATCTGGCCGCCCCTTCGACTTGCCCGGTTGCGCTGCGAGCGCGGATCCGTAGTTGTCGTGTGGCCCGCTGGCTCCCTTGTTTTTGAACATTGAAAGGAGCCAATCATGAAGATCATTGCCCTCGATGTGCATCGTACCTTCGCACAAGTGGCGATCCTGGAGAACGGCAAGATCAGGGATGCCGGTCGCCTGGAGCTTGAGCGCGAGCATATCCTGAAATTTGCAAAGCGGCTAAATGTGGAGGACGAGATCGTTCTGGAAGCGACGGTCAACACAAAAGCCATCGTGCGACTGCTAAACCGAGGATCAACCCCGCAGTCGAGAACATCATCGCGGTGACCCTGCGGGAGATGTGGTTGCGCCCGGAGCAGCCGGACCTTGCACCGATCGTTGAAGAGATCCGCACCCGCTGCGCAGAGGAAGGGC
Source organism: Phaeobacter sp. SYSU ZJ3003 (assembly GCF_041300735.1). Classification (NCBI taxonomy): domain Bacteria; kingdom Pseudomonadati; phylum Pseudomonadota; class Alphaproteobacteria; order Rhodobacterales; family Roseobacteraceae; genus Phaeobacter; species Phaeobacter sp. SYSU ZJ3003. The sequence continues at coordinate 8,289 of NZ_PXNU01000068.1, forward strand.
ACACTCCGCCCGCCTATGTCACTGTCGCCCGGCGCATTCCCATCCTGTTCACCCCGGAAGAAATTGCCCGCCGCCGCCTGTCGGATAGTAAACACCTGCACCGGCTGAAGCCGCGACCGGGCTACATCCGGGCTAACCACGCGCTCGACGTTGTCCAGATCGATCACACGCCGGCAGACATCCAGTTTGTCGAGGTTATTGATGACCACGGTGTCTTAGTCGGGCGGCCATACCTGACCATCGCTGCCGATGTGGCGACGAGCGCGATCATCGGCTTCTGCCTGACCCTCGAGCGGCCGTCGCGACTGTCTGTGGCACTTTGTCTGGCGCACGCGATGTGCTGCAAGATTGACTGGCTGGCAGAACGCAGTATCGATCATGCTTGGCCGATGCACGGTCGCCCAAAGCAGATCGTCGTCGATTCCGCCAAGGAATTCCAAAGCAGCACCTTCAGCAGAGGATGCGCGGACTATGGCATTTCCATTCGCATGCGGAACAAGGGCACCGTGCATCGGGGCGGAGTCGTCGAACGCCTGCTGGGGAAAGTGAACACGGCGCTGCGGGCTTTGCCGGGCAAGACGGGGCGTTCCATCGCGGATCGGGGCGACTATGCCTCGGAAGCGCGGGCACGGCTCAGCTTCGCGGATCTTGAACGCTGCATCGCGCTCGCGATCATCGACCACAACCTGAGCCAGAATGCGCGCAAGCTGACCGTTCCGGAGAAGGAGTGGGAAGATCGGTTCCAGCCGAAAGACCAGCCGATCGATGCACCTGTCGATGTGCTGCTGAATTTCCTGCCGCGCAAGACGCGAAAAATTTCACCTCAAGGCATCACTCTCTTCGCCATCGACTATTTCGAGCCCTGGCTGGGCCCGCTGGTCGCGCGTCGTGACCGGCTGGAGCCGCTGGATCTGTGCTATGATCCTCGCGACATCAGCCATGTCTACGTCAAGGATCCGGATACCCATGCCTGGCGGCCGGTCAGGCGACGGGACGGACTGGCCGAGCCGATCACGCTCTGGCAGCACCAGGCGGATCGACAGAGGCGGCGCGAAATCCAGCGGCGCCCTGTGCAGGAGGCATCAGCGATCCGACGCGAAATCGCCGCAACTGTTGCCGCCGCCAAAACCCCCAAAAGCCGTTTGAAGGAGATGACCCGCGCCCGGCATGCCACCGAGGCAAAGAAGCCTTATGCCGACTTCGCTGCGCCTTCCGCCTCGGCCCAGGCAAAGCTCGACCCGGATCGTCCGCGGCGCGTCTTCCCGGTCGAGGATTGGTAAGGTGCCGGACCACCTCATGTCCGCCACCGTCCCACTCTTGCAGGCCGATGACGCAGTGCGGATCGCCCATGTGCGCGCGCCGCGCTGGATCAGCCATCCGGCGGCCGGCGCGGCGCATGACGCGATGCGACTGCTGCTCGAGCGACCGCGATCCCTGCGCCCACGCGGTTTGCTGCTTGCCGGTCCCTACCACAACGGCAAGACCATGATCGCCGAACGCTTCGCCGTCGAACATCTGCGTGCCGCCGACCAACAAAAGGTGTGGGTGATCCAGACCCGGGAAGGTGCAGGGCTGTCGCATTTCTATGCCAGCATCCTGTCCGGATTGCGCGCACCACAAGCCGCTGGCTGGCGCAGCCTGTCCCGCGCCGGCGATCAGGTCGATCATCTTCTCGAGCGCCTGAAGCCGCGCCTTTTGATATTCGACGAGTTCCACAGCGCGTTGCGCGGGCGGCGCCAGGATGTGAAGGCCATCTTCTCGTTCTTGCGGCGGATCGCACGGGTGCATGACATCTCACCCGTCCTTGTCGGCGAAATCGCGATCTACGATGCGGTTCATGATACGGACGAAATGGGCTCACGTTTCGATACGATCCCCATTCCACGATGGCCGTATGACGAGGAATTCGCGACGCTTCTCGACAGCCTGGAAGCCAGTCTGCCGCTCGCCGAAGCCTCCGATCTGTCGCGCGAACCCTTGGCGAAGATCATCCATGATCTGTCAGAGGGGCTGATCGGCGAGGTTGTCGAGATCGTCACCCGTGCCGCAGTGGCGGCAATCTCGCGCGGTGAGGGCCGGATCACGGGCGCAACCCTGTGGGACCTCGGCTATGTGCCTCTCTCGAGGCGCCGTAATTCCGCTTTGCGTCACGATATGACATGAGGTTTGGGCCGACCGAGATATCCGTCACACCTGCAGAGCGGTATGAAAGTGTGGCGGGAAGCCGTTGGCCAGTGAGCATTATGCCCGCACCAGGTGAACTTCTGTCGAGTTGGCTGCACCGCCTCGCCTACGCGAACGGCATACCTCCGCACTATTTTGGCACGCTTCTCGGAGCGCCGGGTGAGAACTGGTCGGCGCGGCTTGATCGGGCGTTGCCCGATCGCATCCTGCAGTTTCTGCGAGAGCATACCGGCATACCCGTGGAAGACATCGCGGCTCTGACCATTGCCCCTGACCCCTTGGCCCGGCTGCGTTTGCCCCTGCGGGCATCGCCTCAGCAGAGTTGCGCACCCAGGAGGCAGGTTACCTGGCTGCAGTTCTGTCCCGCTTGTCTGACGGAAGACGAAACGCCCTATTTTCGCCGAGGCTGGAGCCTCGCGACACGCGTTTCTTGCTTTCACCACGGTTGTCGGCTTCGGGACAGGTGCCCATCTTGCGGGGGCGGATTGGCTCCGTTCAGCCAGAAGCGTCTTGTGCCGCATCAGATCTGCGCCTGGTGCGGCGCGGCCCTCTGCAAACGCACCCGTCCCGCCGCCAACGGAGTTCGGCGTCTGGAGCGTCTGATCGACGATCTGCTTCGTCTGCAGGCATCAGGGCATCGAATGGCAGAGGGGCGATCACTCCCGGACCTTCTTGGATCAGCCTGCTTTCAATTTAGTCGACGGCCAATGTCCATCGCGCGCCTCTCTCATCGGGATCGCTATCAGCTGTTTTGGCAATTGACGGACGGGCAATCGACGCCGTTCGGAACGCGAAGAAGTTCCGCGATCATTTATTGGAAACGCGTCGCTCAGGTTGCGCCAGCTTGGGGCGGACTGGTCACATCTTTCAGCGATGCCGTCCTGCCTCGGCCCAAAGCTGGGCCTTGCTCTAACACCGCTGGCCCGAATTTGGCGGATCTCGTTCAGGCGGCCGCGCGGCTCGATCAGCAGCGGCAAGCGCTGTAAAAATTCCCGGTGAGTTTCAGGCGCGCGCGGCCAGCCCGGCATCATTCAGCTGTTCAGCGTCTGGCAGATCGCGCAAGCTCTCCAGCCCGAAAGCTGCGAGGAACGCGTCTGTGGTCACGAAGGTATAGGGGGCACCACGACGCGGCGCGCGCGGCCCAGTTCCAATCAGACCGTGTGCATGCAGCCGCCCGATCAGGTCGCGGCTGATCTCTTTGCCGAAGATATCCTTCAGCCCGTCGCGGGTGATCGGCTGGTGGTAGGCGATCGCCGCCAAAATCGCCACGTCGAACTCGTTCAGGTCCAGCAGTTGGTCGCTCACATCAGCAGCGGCGCGGATTGCAGGCGCGTAAACAGGCCGCGTCCGGAACATCCAGCCGCCAGCAACCATGGCAATCTCGAACGCCCGCCCCTCCAGATCGGCGGCCAGATCCTCGACCAGCAGATCAACCGAAGTCCCCTGCCCCACTATGCGCGCCAGATCCTCGCGCGGTACAGGCGAGGCAGAGGCAAACAGCACCGCCTCGATCCGGCGCATCCATTCGCGCCAGCGCAACTCCGGCGGCAGGTCGGATAGTTCGCGGTCAAGCTCGGTGTCGAGTCCATCCTTGACCATCGCTCAGACTCCGTAGAGCCGGAAGGTGTCGCGGCCAGTCAGTTCGCGCACCGCCCCGAGGTCAACCAGCCGGTCGCAGAGACGCCGCGCGGCGCGGTCCGGCAAGGGCAGGGCACCGGGTGCCACCGCATCGCGGGTCAGGAACATGTCGACGGCGTCGCCTGCCCCCTTTGCCCGAAGCTTTGGTGCGACCGCTTTGAGATGCGCCGTCCGCCGCGCGAGGTCTGCGGCGAGACGCACCGCCTCGCGGGTCGATGAGATGAGCGCGCGATGACAGGCCAGGCGCAAATCGTCACCCCGCTTGCGCAGGTCTGTGCGTTTCAAACCCGCGGCCAGCAGCGGCACGACATGATCCCAACCAAGCGCCTGGGCGAGGGCGGAGTCCGCGAGGATCAACGCCGGGACTTCGGCACGGGGTGCCTCCGTCAGGACAGCATCCAGCACCAGTGCTGCTCGTTTGACCGGCGCCCCCTCCCCCGCATCGAGCCACGTCGCGATCTGGCCCGGCTCGAAGGCCGGCAAGGCTCGGCCCAGAGCCTTGACCGACACCGGTCGTTCAGCGGCGCGACGCCAAGAAAGATATGTCTCCCCTGCCGGGCCAGGTAGATCGCCAGGGCGCAGAAGATGAATCGCGTCGCGCAGCTCTGGGGCTCTTTCCAGACGACCAGAAAACCCGACACATGCCTCGGCCGCTCGCAGCGCCAGCCGATCCCGCAACAAGGCTTTGGGGACCTCTTCGCGTCCCAACACAAGATGCAGGTGGTTCAGCGCCGCGCCCGATAAAAACGCCACATCTTCAAAGGCTTCAGGACGTGCCGAGGTGACCCATGCGGGCATCCGGGGTAGAGTGTCTGTGTCGATGGAGTGTTCCGGTCGGGCAAATGTCATGACTGAAGCCTAAACCATCGCGGCGCTTTGCTCCAGAAAATAGCACAGAAAACGCCTCGCTCTATCTTTTGCCATGATGTCCGATAAGTTTGCATTATCGGACACCAAAGAATATGCTCAGCGACATGTCAGAAAACAACGAGAAATCGAGATCCGAGGCGGCAAACGGGTCTTCAATCAACGAGGACAACGAGAGCGACGCTGTGCCCAGTGAGGCTCTCACACTTCCTTCCCATGTCGCCGGAACCGGTAGTCTCGATCGCCTGGTCGACACCGCCCGCGACTACGCACGTGCCGCGGCCTCGGAGAACACGCTGAAAGCCTATGCCAAGGACTGGGCGCATTTCACGCGCTGGTGCCGGATGAAAGGCACGGAACCGCTGCCGCCCTCGCCCGAGATGATTGGCCTCTACCTCGCCGATCTGGCCTCCGGATTGGGCTCCTCATCTTCGCAGTCGGCGTCCCGACCCCTATCGGTCAGCACCATTGACCGCCGCCTCTCGGGCCTCGCATGGAGCTACGCGCAACGTGGCTTCACCCTCGACCGCAGGGACCGCCACATCGCCACCGTGCTGGCCGGGATCAAGCGCAAGCACGCGCGTCCGCCGGTGCAGAAAGAAGCGATCATGGCAAAGGACATCCTCGCGATGGTGGCTACCCTTCCTTTCGATCTGCGCGGGTTGCGGGATCGCGCAATCCTGCTCTTGGGATACGCCGGAGGCCTCCGCCGCCAGGAAATCGTCAGTCTTGATGTGCACAAGGACGACACACCGGATTCCGGCGGTTGGATCGAGATCTTCGACAAGGGCGCCCTGCTCACCCTCAATGCCAAGACCGGCTGGCGCGAAGTCGAGATCGGCCGCGGCTCCAAGGATCAGACCTGCCCTGTGCATGCGCTCGAGCAATGGCTGCACTTCTCGAAGATCGACTTCGGCCCCGTCTTTGTCGGCACCTCCCGTGATGGCAAGAAGGCTCTGGAGACGCGACTGAACGACAAACATGTGGCCCGCCTGATCAAGCGCACTGTCCTGGACGCCGGCATCCGGTCCGAGTTGCCTGAGAAAGAGCGCCTGGCTCTGTTCTCCGGTCACTCGCTGCGCGCGGGCCTCGCCAGTTCTGCGGAAATCGACGAACGTTACGTCCAGAAACAGCTCGGACACGCCTCTGCGGAGATGACCCGCCGCTACCAGCGCCGCCGCGACCGGTTCCGGGTGAACCTGACCAAAGCGGCCGGGCTATAGGTCAACATTTCTGAGAGCCGCCAATGCCGCCACATGACGCGGAAGATCACTGCGGGAATGCAGGATATCAGCGATGATGACCTCGTCAGGCTGATCCAGAAACACCAGAAAATGCTCCCCTGCCCTCGCGAACCGCAGATCGGCTGCTTCATCGACCAGAACCGCACAGCTTCGGCTATGTGCCTGACCGTTCAGGATTGCCTGACAGCGGGTGAGCACCTCGTTCTCATAGAGTTCAGCCTGTTTGGGCCCGAATTGTTCGATCGTCCACTTGGCAATCTCGACCAGGCTGGCCTCTGCGCGACGCGTCAGCCGAAGGGATCGGCTCATGAAGATGCACGCGCTTGCCGAAATGCCCGCCGGATCGCGTCGTCTCCGCTACCTTCGGCAAAGTCGCCCGCCTTTGCCTGCGCCAATCCCTCGAGCAAGCCCTGCCGGATACCGGCGAGCTGGGCTTCTTCCTGCTCCAGCAGACGAAGCCCCGCGCGCATCGCCTCGCTGACGTTCTGATAACGTCCGGAAGCTACCAAGGCCTGAACCAGCTGGTCTTGGGTTTCGGTCAGAACGACGTTTCGTGTCACCATTGAACAAGTCTCCCTGTTGGCAATATATGCCAATGTGAGGGTCCGGTCAATGTCACGGAGGCTCGTGCCGCCGTTTCCAAACGGTCGTTTATTAGCGATATCTTAAATTGCAAACGGCTCTTTTCCATGCCCCTGATAGGCTATGCGCGCGTATCCACAGAGGATCAAACCCCCCTGCCCCAGTCCGAGGCCCTTCAATCTGCGGGTTGCGCAGAGATCTTTGAAGAGCACGCCTCAGGTGGCAATCGGGCGCGGCCGGTGCTTGCACGTGTGCTGGAGCGGATTGGCAAGGGCGACACGCTGGTCGTCGTGCGGATCGACCGGCTTGCGCGGTCTCTGTCGCACTTGCTTGAGGTGATCGAAAGACTGGAGGGCAAGGGGGCGTTCTTCCGCTCGCTCCAGGACCCGATCGACACTGCCTCGCCCCAGGGCAAGTTCACGTTGCAGGTTCTGGGCGCTGCGGCTGAGTTCGAACGCGCTCTGATCCGCGAGCGTACCAAAGCCGGACTTGCCTCGGCACGCTCAAAGGGCCGCGTCGGCGGCAACCCAGGTCTTCGCGCCAAGGACCCTGAAGCGCTGCGCAAGGTACGGCTGGCGCGGCAGGATGGCTACATGGAGCGCCTCAACGAGACCGCGCAGGATTGGGTGCCCCATGTGCGCCGCCTGCGCCCCGATATGGCTTGGGAAGACGTGCTGCGGATCATCAATGGCCCCCTGCCCCATGATCGGCGCTGGACGCAAAGCCGCCTGCTCCGCGCCGTGAAGGCATACGTGGCGGACGGATTCCTGCCGGCTGAAGTGCTTGGGCGCGCCGGTCGTCGCGAAACCGACGATCGCCTGCCTGCGATTGTCGCCGCAATCAAAGGTGCTGACCCCGAGATCACCTTGCAGGCAATCTGCGACCGACTGGAATCCATGCGTGAGCGCACCCCTCGCGGTCGCACCAGCTGGCAGCCTTCCTCAGTCAGAATGCTGCTGGAGCGGGCAGAGCGTCTCGGCCTTTTGTAGGCGGCGATGGTCGGCAAACTACTCCTGTCACTCGGCCAAAATCTTACAGAATCATCGCCTCAACTGGACGAAAACCACGTAAATATCCAACAAAGCCTTGGGGTTAGTTCGCGCGAGCAGAAAATATCTCGAAGGGTATCGGCTTCGCCAGACGCGGCCTTTATCGTTAGGAATCAATGCGTTATATAGCGCGGGCCCCGCGCGGCCAAATTGGTGCTGTGGATAACTTTTGCACTACATCTAGATTCTTCTTGCCGGACTCAGATGTTCGTGGCATTTCCATTCTGACGGCAAAACGCGTCAGACGTGGCTTTAACCGTCAGAACGACAAAGAGCCTTAGCAAAGGCCATGAGAGGCGGCAGAACATGGATGATCGAAATACGGGCTACGCGCAAGGCATAGGCTCTTCTGACATCGGAGCATTCGCAGACAGTCTTGCTGAGTCGCTTGACCGGCAGATGAAAGTTGCGTTCGAGCCAGAAGAACGCAAGTCCTTGCGCCGCTTCAGCTCGACCGAGGTCGCCGAGTTGCTGCGCGTTAGTACGTCGAACCTGCGCAACCGCCACAAAGATGGCAGCTTCCCAGAAGTTCACACTGACGGTCGCGGTCATAGGTTCTACACGGCCGAAGAAGTTGACGACCTCCGCAACATTTTGGCGCGGACAGGCAAAAATGCTGACGCGTACAGACCTGGCCGCCGAGACGGTGACCGTCTTCAGGTCATTTCGGTCGTGAATTTCAAAGGCGGCAGCTCGAAGACAACAGCGACAATCCATTTGGCACACAGGTATGCCCTGCGTGGCTACCGCGTGCTTGTTCTGGACCTCGACCCGCAGGCCAGTTTGACGACATTTTTCGGCTTCCGGCCTGAGCTCGAATTCGCCGAAGGCGGCACAATCTACGACGCATTGAGATACGATGATCAGGTTCCGCTCTCGGAGGTCATCCAGAAAACATACTTCCACAAGCTCGACATGGTCCCGGCTGGCTTGATGTTGTCCGAGTACGAAACCGAGACAGCGAATGCCCTTGCGCGCAGGGTTCAGCCGATTTTTGCAGAGCGTCTTGCTCTGGCGCTAGAGGAAGTCGACTCAGACTATGACATCGTGCTGATCGATTGCCCTCCGCAGTTGGGCTTCCTGACATTGACAGCATTGGCAGCGTCCACGGGCTTACTTGTGACGGTCGTCCCCGGCATGCTCGACATCGCTTCGATGAGCCAGTTCCTCAAACTCGCTTCGGAAACGGTCAAAGCCGTCGAAGAGGCGATTGGACGACATGTCACTTGGGACTTCGTAAAGTTCCTGATCACACGCTACGAGCCGTCGGACGGACCACAAACGCAAATGGCCGGGTACCTACGTTCAATCCTTGCGGGCCAAGTCATGACTGAACCGATGCTGAAGTCGACAGCCATTTCTGACGCCGGCATGACTCAGCAAACCATCTATGAGGTAGACCCGAGCCAGCTCATTCGGAAGACCATTGATCGGGCTTTGACCAGCGTGAACAGCGTTGCCGATGAGCTGGAGCAGACAATCCAAATGGCATGGGGGCGTCGCTGATGGCTCGAAATATCTTCAACCAGCCACCGAAAGACGAGAAAGAGTCGGCAGCCCCCTCCCCTGCCCCGGTCAAATCCTCGAAGCTACCTGGCTCGGTTGGCGGATTGCGGGACTCTCTCCGGGAAATCACTGCCAACTCAATCCGAGATATCGAACCCGACCGGATCGATATGGATGGCCTCCGGGATCGCCTGATCCTGGAAGATAGTAGCATTGAAGATCTCGCCGAAAGCATTCGCAAGCATGGTCAGCAAGTGCCGATCATGGTTCGCCCCTCTGACCAACCGGATCGATACCGCATCATCTACGGGCGTCGCAGACTTGCAGCCATTCGAAGAGTTGGTGGAACCGTCAAAGCGATCGTTCGAACGCTCGATGATGATGCTTCTCTGATCGCGCAAGGTCAGGAAAACAACCTGCGGCTGGATCCGTCCTTCATTGAAAAATCTCTTTTTATCAAAGAGATGCAGGAGGCCGGTTACAAGCCTGGCGTCATTCAGGACGCCCTAGGCCTCACCCGGCAAGGTGTGTCGAACCATCGTGTAGTCATCGAGCAGCTGCCTGACGAACTTGTCCGGCTTATCGGCCCGGCTCATGGCGTAGGTCGACGCCAATGGGGTGATCTTGCTGCACTTTCAGAGAAGGTTCCGCTTGTCGACATTGCGCGTGAGACACTTGCCTCTCTGCCTGACACCACTCCAAGCTCGGACAAGTTTCAAGCCGTCTATGTTGCTTGCTCCAGCAAGGCGCGTGGCGCAGCCGACCAAAGCGCCCGTGGCCAAACGACCGTGGTAAAGGACAATAGTGGTAGCCCTGTCGGCACACTTTCAGTCGATGGCAAGTCGATCGCTATCAAGATCACCCGCAAGGACAACCCGGAATTCGGCCAATGGCTCGAAGAGCGCGCGGAAACCACGCTGCGACAGCTTTTTGAACAATGGCAGAATGAGAGAGGCTCGGGGAGCTGATCCCCGGTCATAACCAAAAACACGAGCAGAGGAGAAAGGCGAAGACCAAAAAGAAAAGAGCCCCCCAAGGTTTCCCCCGGAGAGCCCTCATCATCTGATTAGCACCTGTGATGTAGCAATCTCCGACATACCGGTCAAGAGTCACCGATTCGGTGGACGTCTTTTTGTTGCCTTTTCTCGCCAAAAACAGCGGGAAGAGCCGGGGAAGTTGTGGGCCGCAACGGTCGTCGTTCAACAAACATGGCATTCACAAAGCTTTCCGTTCAAACCTTTGGCGTCGGCAAGGGCACCCCCGCCACGTCAACACCTGAAACCGACATCTGGGCAGTCTTCCGCGCGCTCAGAGATACTCGCAGCCTGTTCGGTCTCCGTCCAGGACATGTTCAAACGCTCCAAGCGATGCTGAGCTTTCTCAAGCCTCGGCATGGAGACACAGTCTTCGCTTCCAACGACGAGATCTGCCGTCGAGTTGGCGGGATCGATGAACGAACCCTCCGTAGGCACATCGATCGCTTTGTTGAACTCGGTTTCATGAAGCGCCACGACAGCCCAAATCGCAAGAGATACCGAGTGAAGTCCTCCGAAGGTCAGTCCATTAGCTATGGGTTGTCGCTGGCTCCGTTGCTCGCGCGTGCCGGCGAACTACTTGCGACAGCCCAAGCGATGGAAAACGCTCGTCGGGATCGCGTGTTTTTGCGAAAGCAAATCCTAACCAAACTTGCTCAGATCGACGAAGCTGACCCCGAGAACGAACTCACTCATCAGGTACGCCGAGTTCTTCGGAGGAAGCTCTCGATCGCGGAGTATCGTACTTTGCTCGGCGAACTGGAGGCTCAATGCAAACAGATGTCCACCGCGGTGGACGCACCAGAAACAATGAAACTGCCCGCCAATGACGGGCAAACTGTCCGCCACCATTCTAAGTCTAAAAAAGAACAAAAAGATTTAGAAAGCGGGACCAACAGCCAAACACCTCCCCTGCAAACGCTCACAACCGTTTGTAACCAGGCTACATCGTTCGCAACGAACTCACTTAGGAACTGGCACGATGTCGAAAGCCACGCGAGAACGCTCGCTCCAATGATGGGAATCCACGAAAGCACCTTCGAAAAGGCTGCTAAGAAGATAGGCTCTCAAAAAGCATCATGCGCCATCTTCATAATTCTCCAGATGAGCAATCGCATCCGAGACTTTGGAGCGTATTTCCACAGCATCACGCTCGGTCGCAGAGAAACTGACTTCAACCCATCACTGTTGTTGGAAAGGCTTTCTCGTTCTGGGGCAGCAACTGCGTGATGTCCACCGCGGTGGACATGTCGAGAGGTAGAGATGGGCTGTGAAAGGGGTGACGGGAAGTGAGATCGGGAGAGTGGCTTCCGGCGCCCGTCGCGGAGAAGATCTGATGGCGAAATCTGCCCAGAAAGTCACCCTGTCCCCGTCCCGGGACATTCCCTTCGACAAACTCGTGCTGAGCCAGTCCAACGTCCGGCGCATCAAGGCCGGCATCTCCATCGAGGAACTGGCCGAAGACATCGCCCGCCGCGGGTTGCTGCAGAGCCTGAGCGTTCGACCCGTTCTGGCGGATGATGGTTCCGAGACCGCAAGTTCGAAATCCCCGCTGGCGGTCGGCGCTTCCAGGCCCTGTCTCTCCTGGTGAAGCAGAAACGCTTGGCCAAGACCACGCCCATTCCCTGCATCGTGCGGGATGCCACTTCCGCGATCCTCGCCGAAGACGACTCGCTCGCTGAGAACATGCAGCGCGCAGCCCTGCATCCGCTCGACCAGTTCCGCGCCTTCGTGGCGCTTCGGGAGAAGGGTCAAGGCGATGAAGAGATCGCAGCCGCCTTCTTCGTCACGCCGCAGGTGGTGAAACAGCGCCTGAAACTCGCCGCCGTGGCCCCTGCCCTGCTCGAGCTCTATGCCGAGGATGAAATGACGCTGGAGCAGCTGATGGCCTTCACGGTCAATCCGGACCACGAGCGTCAGATTCAGGTCTGGGAGGCGATCAAGTCGTCCTGGAACAAGGAGCCCTATCAGATCCGGCGCATGCTGACGGAAACCTCCGTGCGGGCCTCTGACCGGCGCGCCGTCTTTGTCGGCGTCGAGGCCTACGAGGCGGCGGGCGGCACCATGTTGCACGACCTCTTCCAGGGCGACGACGGCGGATGGCTGGAAGACCCTGCCCTGCTCGATCGCCTGGTCAGCGAGAAGCTTCAGGCTGAAGCCGAAGCCATCGCGACCGAAGGTTGGAAATGGATCGAGGTCTCGCTCGACCTGCCCTATGGCTACAGCCACGGCCTGCGACGGCTCAACGGTAATCCGGCGCCGATGTCGGATGACGAAGGCGCGGCCCATGCCAAGCTGCTCGCCGAATACCGGGCGTTCGAAGAGGAGTACGAGGGCCAGGACTGTTGATTTCCGTTGAGAAGTGACCCGGTATCCCCCTAAATTTTCATTGAGAATTGACCCATGTGACCACGTTACCCTGAGGATTTTGTTCAGGGAGATATGGAGTGATCGACATGGGATTTTTGAGTGTCATTCGACGTTGGGCATTGCGTGACAAAATGCCAATCCGCGAGATAGCCCGGCGCACTGGCCTGTCTCGCAACACCATCAAAAAGTACCTGCGCGAGGGCGCGGTGGAGCCGAAGTTCAAGACACCATCACGACCAAGCAAGCTGGATCCGTATGCGGATCGGTTATCGGCTTGGTTGCTGGCGCAGACGCGGAAGTCGCGCAAAGAACGCCGCACCGTGAAGCAGATGCATGCTGATCTGGTGAAGCTTGGCTATGACGGTTCCTACGGACGTGTGGCTGCCTTTGCTCGCGCGTGGCGTGCCGATCAGCATCGAGCGGAACAAACGACCGGGCGCGGTACCTTTGTGCCCTTGGTGTTTCAGCCTGGCGAAGCCTTCCAGTTCGACTGGAGCGAGGACTGGGCCAATATCGGAGGCGACCGGGTCAAGCTGCAGGTAGCCCATATCAAGCTGTCGCACAGCCGAGCTTTCCTGGTGCGGGCCTATCCGCTTCAGACCCACGAGATGTTATTCGACGCCCATTGGCACGCTTTCCGTGTCTTCGGTGGCATACCGGGACGGGGCATCTACGATAATATGAAGACGGCAGTAGACCGTGTGGGCCGAGGCAAACAGCGTGACGTCAATGCCCGTTTCAAGGCCATGGCCAGCCACTACGTCTTTGAACCCGAGTTCTGCAATCCGGCAGCAGGCTGGGAGAAAGGTCAGGTCGAGAAGAACGTCCAGGATGCGCGCAACCGCCTTTGGCAGGTCATGCCAGTCTTCAAGGGTCTGGACGAACTGAACCAGTGGCTGGAGGACCGCTGCATTGCCCTATGGGCCGAGACATCGCACAAGGCTTTACCAGGCACGATCGCCGATGTGTGGGAGGCGGAGAAGCCCACATTGATGGCGTTGCCGCCTGCCTTCGATGGATTTGTGGAGCACAGTAAACGGGTGTCACCGACATGCCTGATCACCTTCGAACGCAATCGCTACAGCGTCCCGGCCAGCTTTGCGAACCGCCGCGTCAGCCTGCATGTCTACCCGGATCGGCTGGTTGTGGTGGCCGAAGGCCATACCGTTTGCACCCATGACCGCATCATCGAGCGATCTCACCACAAACCAGGCAGGGTGATCTATGACTGGCGTCATTATCTTGCTGTTATCCAACGCAAACCCGGCGCCCTGCGCAACGGTGCGCCGTTCATCGAGATGCCGGACGCCTTCCGCAGTCTGCAGGATCACATGTTGCGCAAGGAAGGCGGTGACCGCGAGATGGTCGATATCTTGTCCCTGGTTCTGCACCACGATGAAGACGCCGTTCTATGTGCTGTAGAACTCGCGCTGGAAGCCGGAGTACCCACCAAGATGCATGTCCTGAACCTCCTGCACAGGTTGATCGACAGGAAGCAGACCGACCATCCAGAGGTCGATCCACCAGATGCCCTGGCCTTGGATACGGCGCCTAAGGCCAATGTCGATCGCTACGATGATCTGAGACAGGCTGGGGAGAAACGCCATGCGTCATGACCCTGCAGGAGCCTCGATCGTGATCATGCTGCGTAGCCTCAAGCTGCATGGCATGGCACAAGCCGTCGATGATCTGGTGGCCCAGGGCGCACCGGCGTTCGAAGCGGCAACGCCAATGTTGTCCCAACTCCTCAAGGCTGAGATTGCAGAGCGTGAAGTTCGCTCCATTGCCTACCAAACCAAGGTGGCGCGCTTCCCGGCCTACAAGGACCTTGCAGGCTTTGACTTCAAGTCCAGCGAGGGTCGTGTCGCGAATGCTGTGGAAATTCCCTGGCGGCGCGCTCCGGGCATGTGAAGGGTCGGTGT
>NZ_PXNU01000069.1:0-344 GCF_041300735.1 Phaeobacter sp. SYSU ZJ3003
GGGCCGATACCTACTACATTGACGTGGTGCCTGCGGACGCAAACGGCGAAGGCACCAGCTCCGGCCATGACGTGATTGAGGGGTTCAATGACGGCGATGTGCTGCAGCTGAACAGCTTTGGTCCGGGTGCTGCCGTGACGATCTCGCTCGAGCACGTGGGCAACGACACGATCCTGACCCTTGGGGCGGGCACCTCCTATGAGAGCACGGTAACGCTGCAGAACTATCACCTGCACAGCTCGTTTCTTCCGCAGGACGGGACGTTCGACGGGAGCTTCTCCATCGTCGGGGACAGCTATAGTGTTGCAACCGATGACTATATTGTCGGCAGCGATGGTGGTGTT
>NZ_PXNU01000007.1:0-625 GCF_041300735.1 Phaeobacter sp. SYSU ZJ3003
GCTCGCGCGGATTGAATGGCTTTGCAAGGTAATCATCTGCACCGATCTCAAGACCGGCGATACGGTCGCTCTCTTCGCCAAGCGCGGTCAGCATGATGACTGGTACCGTGCCGTCATCGGCCAGCCTGCGACAGGCCGACAGGCCGTCTTCACCGGGCATCATCACGTCCAGCACAACCAAATCGAAATGCCCTGCCGCAAGCTGCACGTCCATATCGGCGGCGTCCTTGGCCGCTGTCGCCCGCATCCCGTTCTTTTCAAGGTAGCGCGTCACGCTTTCACGGATCTGCGCGTGATCGTCGACGACAAGGATATGCGGCTGGGGTCCCATGCTTTTGTCCTACCGGAAAGACCGTTTGAATTTCACCATCGCAATTGTAGCGGATTGTATCAGACAGTCGGCTTGCGACAGACCGTTACAATTCTGATGATGCGACGGCCTTCCATTCTGCGCAATCATCCCAAGGTGATGGGTATCGACCCGAACCAAAGGAGGATTTCATGCCGACATTTGTAAAAACCGCAAGCATTCTCGCC
Source organism: Phaeobacter sp. SYSU ZJ3003 (assembly GCF_041300735.1). Lineage (NCBI taxonomy): Bacteria > Pseudomonadati > Pseudomonadota > Alphaproteobacteria > Rhodobacterales > Roseobacteraceae > Phaeobacter > Phaeobacter sp. SYSU ZJ3003. Next base: position 538 of record NZ_PXNU01000007.1, read on the forward strand.
GTTTCCCTGCTCACCGCCGGCAGCGCTCTGGCCGACAGCCGCCATCACGGAGGCAATACCGGCGGGGCACATATGGGGGATGAAAAGC
>NZ_PXNU01000070.1:0-21623 GCF_041300735.1 Phaeobacter sp. SYSU ZJ3003
CGGGCGATGACAGCCTGATTGGCGGAAGCGGCTCGGATCTGCTCTTCGGTGACGATGGCAACGACGTGATCACCGGCGGATCCGGCGCCGATCATTTCCAGTTCGATCTCTACAGCAACGGAGTTGATACCTTCGATTTTGGCTCGGATGTCGTCACCGATTTTGAGGTCGGTGATACGCTTGAAATCAAGGGATGGGGCCTTGGCGACCTGTCTGTCAGCGTCACGCAGAGCGGAGCAGATACACTGCTTACCGCAGAAGCGGGTACCAGCCACGAAAGCAGCGTCCTGCTGGAAGATGTGCTGGTGTCGCCCGGAGAGTGGGACCTGAACGGGGATACCTTCACCCTCTGGGGATAACCGAACAACATAACTTGCTTTTGGACGGGCGCCGTTTGGCGCCCGTCCGGTTCACGCTTTCGATAGTCCCTGTCATTGACGCGGCAAGCGTCCGAGCAGCACCACTAGGAAGATACAGCGTGACCGTCAGACCAAGGTGACGTGGTGCAATCGACACCATTCCTGGTGAGTTTCAGTCAGCCATGACATTTTGGACCGCACGGACCAGCCACAGGACGTCCTGGTCACGTAGCCGTGCCACATTGATGCGCCCGCCTTGTACGACGTGGATGCCATGGTCGCGGGTTAGCGCGACTTCCTGGGATTTGGTCAGCGGCAACAAAGAGAACATCCCCTTCTGCCGACCGAGAAACGTGAGGGTTCCTGTGCCATAGGTATCTTGTTCCGCTTTGACGATCGTCTCACGCATCTGTGCCACACGATCCCGCATCTGTTCGAGTTCATCCTGCCAGAGCGCCTTGAGCTTGGGGTCTTGCAGGATGGTGCGAACAACAGAGCAGCCATGGTCGGGCGCGTGTGATGCCCCCGAGCGGACGATTGCGGTGACCGCCCGTTTAACGCGATTGCGATCTGGGGTGCGTGTTTTGACAAAAAGTGCCCCGGCGCGATCACGATAAAGGCCAAAGGACTTGGACAGGGTGATGCAGACAATGCACTCGGGAAACCGTTCCGCAATTTGTCGGGCGAAGTCGCAGTCTGCATCGAAACTGCGGGCGAACCCGAGGTAGGCGAGGTCGATCCAGGGCACAATGCCGCGCTCTTCCAGGATGTCGAGCAGAGCTGCGATTTGCTCTGATGTCATATCCGCTCCGGTCGGGTTGTGACAGGCGCCTTGCATCAGGAAGACATCGCCGGGGCTGGCGGCCCTGAGCCCGTCGAGCATTTCGTCAAAAGTGAGCTCGCTGCGGGTCGAATCGTAATAGGGCAGGGATCGGAAGTTCGCCTGCGCCGCGGAGAGAATCGGGACATAGTTGCCGTAGGTCGGAGATTGCAGCCAGACCGTGGTTTTTTTTGGCATTTGAGACAGAAGATCTGCGATCACCCGCAGGGCAACCGCACCGCCGGAGGTTTGTGCCGCGATCCAGTCGCTGCTGTAGGCGTCGCCCATGATCTCGTGGCCGAGCACCGCGCAATACTCCACATCGCCCGTGAGCGCGAGGTAGGACTTGCTGGTCTGGCTTTCGACCAGCCGCTGTTCTGCCTGTTTGACGGCCTTCAAGACCGGGGTCTGTCCCTGCGCGTCCTGATAGATGCCAACCGTCAAGTTCAGCTTGTCCTGCCGCGGGTCCTGAGCGAAATACTCTGCCCCGATCATGATTGGATCTACAGGGTATTCTTCCACCTGCTCAAACATTATTCACCCTTTCCCAGTTCGACGGTCCGCCTAAGGCATGCTGTGATCGCACGGGGCATCATCGTGCCGCCTTGGTCGTCAGTCATTACTTTTTCAGCCGCATGAAGCGTCATGTTGGGCTGCGTCACGCGCCGGGCGGTTTTTCCGTTGGCATATCGCCTTTGACCGTCGGCGATAACGCAGGCCAAGGTGTCATTTCCGATGAATGCGATTTTCTCCATGGCTCAAAAGCGGGTAATGACAGTGGCACCCACGGAGCGGAATTTATCCATCTCCATCAGGGCCTGAGGGGCATCGGCAAGGCTGATCTGCTCTCCGACCAGTCGTGCCGGATCCAGCTTGCCGCTGGCGACGAGGTCAAGCATCGCGCCGTAGCGATGTGCCTGCATCCCGTGTGAACCAAGCAATTCGATTTCCTGCCCGACGATCTTTGGCATTGGAACGGTCGGTGCCGCGTGCTCACCCAGCATCAGACCCACCTGCACATGCTTGCCCCGCGACCGCAGGCAGAGGATTGAATTGGTCATAGTTGACGGGTGACCAAGTGCGTCGAGAGAGACGTGGGCACCTCCGCGGGTGATCTCCCGAATGGCCTCCGGCACGCCGGCCTCCCTACCGTTTAGCACCGTCACGGCGCCAAGCTCCTTCGCCAGCGTCAACTTAGCTGGATCAAGGTCCACGCCGATCACGTTGGCCCCACAAGCCGAGGCGATCATCACGGCGGACAGGCCTACGCCGCCGCAACCATGCACAGCCACCCATTGTCCTGCGCTGACCTTCCCTTGATCTACCACCGCCCGAAATGAGGTTGCAAAGCGGCAACCAAGGCTCGCGGCAGTGGCAAAATTCATGGTCTCGGGCAGGCCGACAAGGTTCAGATCGGCCTGATGAATGCCTACGTATTCCGCAAAGGATCCCCAGTGGGTAAAACCCGGCTGTTCCTGCTGCAGGCAGACCTGCTGGTTGCCGGAATGGCATTCGGAACAGCTGCCGCACCCACAGATGAATGGCACGGTGACCTTGTCGCCAACCTTCCATTTTGTGACGTCATTCCCAACGGCCTCGACGACGCCAGCCAACTCGTGGCCAGGCACATGCGGCAAGTCGATGTCGCTGTCGTGTCCCATCCAGCCATGCCAGTCGCTGCGGCAGACGCCGGTGGCCGCAACCCTGAGGACAACGCCATGCGGCTCTGGCGTCGGGTCGTCCACGGTAACCAGCTTTGGCGCGCTTTGGAATTTTTCGAAAAGGACGGCTTTCATGGCAGGATCTTTCGCTGAAGAGTATTTTGGACGAGATCATAGTCTGGATGAGGGAAATACCTTTGCCAATCCTCCCCATATTGCGCAAATCTGGAGTGGAGTTCCCTATGGAATCGTCATTATTGAAAGATATCTACCCATGCCTGACATCGACGCCGTCAATGCCGAGATCTTGACCCTGTTGCAGGAGGATGGCCGCATGACCAATGCCAAGTTGTCCGAGCATCTGGGTATGAGCGAGACCCCCTGTTGGAGGCGGCTCAAACGTCTTGAAGAAAGCGGCATCATCGAAGGTTATCAAGCCAATCTGAGCCGTCGAAAGCTCGGCCTCGGCGTTATGGCCTTCGTCCAGCTGCGCTGTTCCGAGCATGATCAAGCCGCGACGGCAGAATTTCAGCGCATCGTTGAGACGACACCGAACATCCTGGCTTGCCACAACACGACCGGCGCGGATGATTTCCTGCTGATCGTGGTTGCCCGTGATCTCGATGATTACAGTGGTTTCGTCGACAGCACTCTGAGGCGGCTACCCGGTGTCACCAGCATTCGGTCCAACCTCTCATTGAAAGAAATGAAGGCGTCGAGCAAGCTGCCCGTCAGTGCAGCATCAATGAAATAGACTGCCGCGCAAGCTGGTTTTCCGTCGTGTTTGAATCGGAGCCTGTAACCGGCCGCCGGACTGAACCTGTGCCCGCGACAGACCTTTGCGAAGATCTGGGCGTTCATGCGCGGTCTCGTACTGGAACGCTTGGGCGAAGATGGAAACGCCATAGCTTCGCCGGGATGCGGAAGAGGCGCGTTGCCACCGCAGGGGCATTGCCAGGGGAAATCTGTCCGTGATGCGGGGCAGGGGGGACAGCCACGACCCCAGCCATTGGATTCGGTGGAGATCGGAACGGGGAACCATGCCGTAGCGTGGAATATCGCCTGCGCAAAGGTTGCGGTCGATGCGGCACAGCATTGCGTTTGCAGCATTGAAACCATCACTTAGCAGTTGATTTCAGGCGATTGTTGCTGGTGTGCGCGGTCCATTGTTTGAAAACTCCATCCTCGGCGGCGTCTACTCCTTCTTGACAGAGTAAATCCAGTTTGCCTAAGTCCGGCCATTCTGGTCCGGCTGGGAATACCATCCGGGTAAAAGGGAACATGGTAAGGCGTCGGAACAAGACGTCAAAACCATGACTGCCCCCGCAACTGTGAGCGGAGAGCAATGCTGCGATATGCCACTGCCCCGAGAGGGGGCGGGAAGGCGCGGCAAAGCTGCGACCCGCGAGTCAGGAGACCTGCCAGAAGGATCACCCAGTCCGGGTGCGGGGCGCGCCGAGGACGACGGACTTCCGTAGTGGTGGCAATTGAACCGTCTGTGGAAGCATTGCCTTCCAAAGACCGATGATTTGTACATGTTGCCCGCGATGGGCAGCCACTTTTCCTGCACCGAATGTGCAGGCTGGGAGAACTGAAACGATGCGCAAGGTAAGCTTGTCCCTGGCCGCCACCCTGATGGTCACTACCCCCGCAATTGCAACCGCCCAGGAGGCGGAGATCATCGATCTGGGCGAACTCATCGTCTCCGGTGGTTTTACCCCTGTCGAGGCGCAGAAATACGGTCGCTCGGTTTCGGTCGTGACCAGCGAAGAGATCGAACAGCGCGGCATCACCACGGTTCAGGATGCGCTGCGCTCGGTTCCTGGTCTGATGGTCACCGGTGCAGGTGACAGCTTTACACAGGTCCGCATCCGTGGCGCCGAAGCCAACCACACCCTGATCCTGATCGACGGCATCGAGGCCTCGGGCGGCGACAGCGACTATATCCTGTCTGGCCTTGATACCGCCAATATCGAGCGGATCGAGGTGCTGCGCGGCCCGCAATCGGTGTTCTACGGATCCAACGCCTCGGCGGGTGTGATCAACATCATCACCAAGAGTGGCGGCATCGGCACCGAATACGGTGGCAGCGCCGAAGTCGGCTCGGACGGCTACCGGGCATCGGCGCGGGTGTCGTCCCGGACCGAACGCGGAGGCATTTCGCTCAACCTCGCCCATGATAATGACGATGGCTACGACTTCTCCGGCAGCGGCGGCGAAGAGGATGGTATCCGCCGCAACACCGCGCAGGTGAAAGGCGACTACCTTGTCACCGAGCGGCTGAAGCTGGGCTTCAACCTGCGTGCCTCGGAAGAGCGTTTCGACAGCGACAGCACCTCCTTCACCGCCACCGATGCGGCCAGCTATGTGGTGGATGATCCCACCCAGTTCAGCGACCGCGATGAACAGCTGGCTCAGATCTTTGCCGAGCTCGACACGTTGGGCGGACGCCTGAGACACCGTCTGTCTTACGAGCGTACGGATTTTGACCAATCCTACAACGGCGGCGCCCTGACCGAGACAAAGACGGAAGCGGCGAAATACCTGCTAAGTTTTGGCCTTGATGGCCAGTCGGTAGAGCTGACAGATCACCTGCTGAACGCCATTCTGGAATGGGAAGAGGATTCCAGCCGTTCCAATCCGGCCTTTGCGCGCAAAACCAATTCGATCGCGCTGGAATACCGTGGCAGCTTTGCCAATGGTCTGGATCTGCAACTGGGCGTGCGCCGCGACAACAACAATGCCTTCGAAGATGCCACCAGCTGGAACGCCAGTGCGTCCTATACCTTTGCGGGCAGCGGTGTGCGCCTGCATGGCTCGGCCGGCACCGGTATCGTGAACCCGACCTATTTTGAGCTCTTTGCCAACAGCACCTTTGGTGCCACTACCTATCTGGGCAATCAGAACTTGCAGCCCGAAGAAAACCGCAGCTTTGATCTGGGTGTCGAGGTGCCGTTCCTGCAGGGGCGCGGGCTGGTTGATGTGACCTATTTCGACGAAACGCTGACGGGTGAGATCGAAGCCTATATGGTGAATGCGACCACCTTCTCCTTCCGCAATCAGGCCGGAGACAGCGAGCGCAAAGGTGTCGAACTGGCGGCCAGCCTTGAGGCCACGGAAAACCTCGATCTCCGTCTGTCCTACACCTATCTGGATGCCACCAACCCCAATGGTACGGTCGAGGTGCGCCGCCCCGAACACGAACTGCTGCTGAGCGCCACGCTCGACACTTTCAATGGCCGCGGGTCCATCACTGCGGATGTTCGTCACGTGGCGGGCAACTGGGACAGCCAGTTCTTTGGCACCTATGCCACGGCCGAACTGCCGGATTATACCACTGTCGATCTCTCTGCCCAGTATGAGCTGAACCCGAATGTGGTCCTGACCGGTCGTGTCACCAATCTGTTTGACGAGGAATACTCGGACGTCTGGGGCTACGCGAAACGCGGCCGCGCCGCCTATATCGGCGTCCGGGCCTCCTTCTGATCGATGCGCTGGCTGCCCGGCATAGCCCTGGCCCTTTTCTGGGCCGCCACCGGAGCCTTTGCCGGGCCGTCGCGCGTTGTTACGATGAATCTCTGCGTGGATCAGATGGCGATGATGCTGGCCGCGCCGGGACAGCTGATCTCGATTTCCTTCGTCGCCCGGGATCCGCGGGCCTCGGCCATGGCCGAAGAGGCGCAGGCCTATCCGGTCAATCACGGGCTGGCGGAAGAAATCTACCTGCTGAAGCCGGATCTGGTGATCGCTGGCGCATCTTCGGCGCCTGCAACGATGGATATGCTGCGCCGCCTTGCCGTGCCGGTGGCGGAATTCGGGCCAGCCTTTTCGCTGGAGGATGTCCGAACCCGCATCGTTGAGGTAGGTGAGGCGCTGGGCCGTCAGGAAGCCGCGCGCCGGTTGCTGGCGGATTTTGACCAGCAGCTGGAGTTTCTGCGGGCGGATGCCCCGGACAACCGCCCGCGCGCCGCGCTTTATGCGGCCAACGGATATACTGCAGGCAGCCAGACGCTGGCCGGGCAAATCCTGGAGGCGGCAGGATTTCGCAACATCGCCGATGAACTGGGCTATTCCCATTCCGGCCAGCTGCCGCTGGAGCTGCTGGTGCTGTCAGAGCCGGATCTGCTGGTCGGCACCACCGCCTATCCGCGCAATTCCCGCAGCGAGGAAATCCTGAAACATCCGCTGGTGCGCACGCTGGCCGGGCGCAGCGGCGCCGGGGAAATCCGCAATGCCGACTGGATCTGCCCGACACCGCATGTGTTGCGCGCGGTAGAGACACTGGCGGCAGAGCGCCGCGCCTTCATGGAACGTGAGGCCCGCCAATGACCCGGCTCATGCTGTGCCTCTCGGCGGCGGTGCTGGCACTGTTCCTGATCTCCCTGACGGTGGGGCCTGCAGATGTCGGTGTGGGCGAAAGCCTGGCGGCCCTGTTTGACGATGGCTATGGCCCGCTCAGCCTTGTGATGCGCGAAATCCGACTGCCGCGGGCAATCCTGGCCGCGGTCATCGGCGCCGGGCTGGGGCTGGCGGGCGCGGCGATGCAAGGCTACCTGCGCAACCCGCTGGCCGAGCCGGGGCTGATCGGTGTGTCCTCCTCGGCGGCGCTGGGGGCGGTATTGGCAATCAACACCGGCCTCGCTGCCACCGCCACGCTGGGCCTGCCGCTGTCGGCGCTGGCTGGCGCTCTGGGCGGTGTGTTTCTGGTGATGGCGCTGGCCGGGCAGCATGGGGGATCACTGACGCTGATCCTTGCGGGTATCGCCATTTCGGCAATGGCAGGGGCGCTGACCTCGCTGGTTCTGAACCTCTCGCCCAATCCCTTTGCTGCTAATGAGATCGTCTTCTGGATGATGGGGTCGCTGTCGGACCGCTCGATGCAACATGTCTGGCTGGCGCTGCCCTTTGTTCTGGCCGGGATGGTGATCCTGCTGCCGCTGGGGCGCGGGCTGGATGCGCTGACTCTGGGCGAGGATGCTGCCCAGACCATGGGCGTGAACTTGAGGCAGCTGCGCTGGCTTCTGGTCGTCGGCACTGCAAGCATTGCCGGTGGCACCACGGCAGTTGCGGGCGCCATCGGCTTTGTCGGGCTTGTGGTGCCGCATATTCTGCGTCCGTTCGTCGACGGGCAGCCCTCGCGGCTGCTTTGGGCCTCGGCCCTTGGCGGCGCGATCATGTTGCAACTGGCGGATATTGCTGTGCGGCTGATCTTGCCCACCCGCGATCTCAAGCTGGGCGTGGTCACCGCGCTGGTTGGCGCACCCCTGTTCCTGCACTTGATCTACAAGACGCGGAAGGGGCTGGCATGAGCGTGCTTTCGGTCCAGAACCTTTCTGTGACCCTGCGTAGCCGTCCGGTGCTGCGCGATGTGTCCTTTGAGATTGGCAAGGGTGAGTTTGTCGGCCTGCTGGGTCCGAATGGCGCTGGGAAAACCAGCCTGATGCGGGCGGCGCTGGGGCTGATCCCGGCTACGGGCAGCAGTTCGCTGGCCACAATGAATGCTTCTGAAAGAGCCCACACGGTGGCCTGGATGCCGCAATCGCGCGAGATCGCCTGGCCGATCCCGGTGGAGCGACTGGTGGCGCTGGGCCGTCTGCCGCATTTGCCGCAGGGGCGGCGACTGCCAGCCGCCGATCAGGCCCTGGTGGATCAGGCAATCTCTCGCATGGGACTGGACTCGTTCCGCAAGCGCGCCGCATCGCGCCTGTCAGGCGGCGAGCAGGCCCGCGCATTGATCGCCCGGGCACTGGCCCAGGATACGCCGCTTTTGATGGCGGATGAGCCCTCTGCCGGGCTGGATCCCTCGCATCAGATCTCCACCATGGAGGTCTTTGCCAGCCTCGCCGTCGAAGGGCGCGCGGCGCTGGTGTCCCTGCACGATCTGGGACTGGCCGCCCGTCACTGTACGCGGCTGATCCTGCTGGCCGAGGGCGGTATCATGGCCGATGGCCCTCCCGCCGAGGTGCTGACGCCCGATCTGATGGCGCGCGCCTTTGGCATCTCGGTCTGGCACGAGACCACAGCGCAGGGCCCGATATTCCAGCCGCTGGAGGTGCTGTGATGGGCGCGGTCACCCTGCAGCGCCCATGGATCGAGTTTGATCTCGGCGCCGAGATGCAGGTGCTGAGCTGGGCGGTGAACCGGCCCGGATTTGTCACCGCTCGCCGCATCCTGTGGCGCGAGGTCAGGAACAGCGACCTGCCGCGCGATCTGGATGTCACCGAATGGTTCGCAGGCGAGCTGGCGCAGCGCGGCGGCAGCGACGCGGTCGCTTTCCTCACCTCACGGGATGTGCGGCACTATTGCGAAGCCTTGGCCACGGTCGAGGGGATCTCGGCCCAAGCGGTGGCGACCGTCGGCTTGTCAAACGGTGAACGGATCGGCAACCGGGTGGATTACTCCCGCCGCGACTGGGGCACCATCAATGTCGCGCTGCGCCTTTCCGAAGGGCTGACGCAGGCCGGGCTGATTGAGGCGCTGAGCATCGTGGTTCAGGCCCGCACCGCAGCCGTGATGGATGCGGGGTTTGAGCTGCCGGGCGGCGGCGGAACAGCAACCGGCACCGGCACCGACTGCGTCGCGGTTGCTGCACCTGCCGGGGCAAATCCCTATGCCGGGCTGCACACCGCCACGGGCGAAGCCACCGGAAAAGCCGTCTACAAGGCCGTCCACACCGGCGCGCTGGAGTGGAAGGTGTCCAACGCCCGGAGGGCGGTCGATGCTTGAGCGCGTGAATATGCCGACAGCGGCGTTGACGCAGGCGGGCCGCGCCTGCACCATCTGGCCGGGTCACGACCGTCCGGCAGACTTCCATTCGGCGCGTTTTGACCGCGGCGCTGAGCAAACCAACCCGGGACTTCCGGGCCACTGACGGAGGCTGCTATGTCCTTTGCCCCTCTTTTCGATTTCATGGCCCGCGGCGGCCCCGCCCTCTGGGTCATTGGCGCGCTGTCGGTTCTGACCCTCGCCCTGTTTCTGTGGCGCCTGATCGGGCTGGCACAGGTCGGGGTCTGGCGCAGGCCGCAATCCGAAAGATGGTTGGATCAATGGCGGGCCGGGGGGGCGGTGCCTATTGCACCCGGGCGCACGCCGCTGGACCGGGTCACCCGGTCGGCGATGGTGGCGCTCCTGACGCCCGAGTTCAGCCCCGAGACCGCAGAAAAGGAAACCACCCGCATCGCCAAGGCCGAGCTGGCCGCCCTGCGTCATGGTCTGCGCCCGCTGGAGCTGATCGCGGCGATTGCGCCGCTGGTCGGCCTCTTGGGGACCGTTCTGGGCATGATCGGCGCCTTTCAGGCCCTGCAGGAAAGCGGCAGTGGCGCGGATCCTTCGGTGCTGGCCGGCGGCATCTGGGAGGCGCTGCTGACCACGGCTGCGGGCATGGCCGTGGCGATCCCGGCCTCGGCGCTGGCGTCCTGGATCGAAGGGCTGGCCGAGCGTGAACAGGCCCGGATGGAGGATGCCGCCACCCGCGTCTTCACCGCAGCCGCCGCCCGCCCATCGCTGGAGCAGGCCGCGCAATGACACTGGCCTTCGGAGCACCGCGCCGGAAAAAGCGCATCAGCCTCGCGCCGATGATCGACGTGGTGTTCCTGCTGTTGGTGTTCTTCATGCTGGCCTCGCAATTTGGCCGCGACCGGGTGGTGCCGCTGACCATGGGCGGGGCAGGAGCCGCCTATCAGGGGGCACCCCGGCTGGTGCTGGTCACGGCGGATGGTTTGCATCTGAACGGGATTCCCGTTGCATCCGAGGCTCTGGCAGCGCAGCTGATCCCGCTGACGCAGGAGATGTCGGACGCCATCATCCTGCAACCGGACAAAACCGCGTCGCTCCAGCAGCTGATGGATGCGGCGGTGCTTCTGACCGATGCAGGCTTCACCGGCCTCGTGGTCATGGAGTGAGCGGCTTGGATTTCTCCACACCAAAAAAGCGCGAAACAGGTGAGCCGATCCTGCCGATGATCAACGTGGTCTTCCTGCTGCTGATCTTTTTCCTCCTGTCCTCGCAAATCGCGCCGCGCGCGCCCTTTGCGGTGGTGCCGCCGAAACTGGAGAGCGGGGATCCCTCGGCGCCCGAGGCCGTGCTGTTCATGGCCGCCGATGGCCGTCTGCATTTTGCGGGCGCGCAGGATGAGGGCGCCATCGCTGCGGTGACGGCGCAGGCCGGGCAGATCGGGGTGCTGACCCTGCGGGCCGATGCCGAGGTTCCGGCGCATGAAGTCGCGGCGCTGATTGCCCGGCTCAGGGCGGCGGGCATCGCATCGGTGACATTGACCGGAACCGGATCATGAGCCGTATCGCGCTCTTTCCGGCATGCCTTGCCTCGGCGGCGCTTTTGCACGCGCTGCCCTTTGTGGCGCTTCCGGATGGCGGCACAGAGGCAGAGGGCAGCGGCGGCACGGGTCAGATCACGCTGGTGGCGGCCTCGGCTGAGCTGGCCCAGCAGGTGTCCAAATGGCGGCGCCCGCAGGAGATCACCACTCAGATGTCTGCCGTAGTGCAGCCCGCTCCAATCGCCAATCCGCAGCCCGTCCCGTCTGCCAGCCCGTCCTCTGTGCCGGACCTTCCAACCTCCGCTCCGGCCGTGCTGGCCCCGGCGGCCCAGGCAGAGGCCGTACCCGAAAAACCCGCATCCCCACCGCCGCCGCCTGCTCCCCCACCGCCTGCGCCTCCGCCGGTTGCTCCGGCACCGCCTGCGCCAGCCCCGCCGCCCGAACCGGCGCCAGCAGCTGAGGCTCCGGCAGAGGCAAAACCGGCAGCGGCTTCGGTGGCCGTGAACCAGCAGGCCGCAGGCAGCGGCCAGCGCAGCGCCCGTGGTGACAATGGGGGCGACGAAGCCAGCACCGGAAACGCTGCCCGGGATGCCAAGCTGAAACGCCGCTGGGGCGCGGCCATCCTGTCTAGGATTGAACGCCAGATGCGGCGCCCGCGTGGCGGCGATCAGGGCAAAGCCCGCGTGCGCCTGAAAGTTTCGACCCAAGGACGGCTGATCGGGGCCTCTGTCGTGCGCAGCTCCGGCAGTTCGACGCTGGACCATGCCGCATTGCAGGCGGCGCAAAAAACACGGTACCCACGTGCGCCCAAGGCGCTGGCGCCGGGTACCTATACCTTCGATTTCTCACCCCGTTTCACTAGGTGACGCTTGCAGTTCAGCGTCCTCGGGACAGGAACAAGGAGTACAGTAAATGCCGCGCAGGACTTGCCGGTCGGGAGGCATTTCTGTGCCACTGGATGACCGCTGGACACCTGCTGACCGGCAACCGTGTCAGTCGGCGATTTCTATGCGGACTGTGTAGGGGGCGGAACGCACCAAAGGTGCGATATCGCCATCGAACGCCCCGAGACGCACCAAGCCGCGGGAGTTCTGGAACGGTTTTTAGAAGATTGCCAGATTGCCCCAAGGCGCATATAACGTGATGTCGCCGGTTTCGGGCTTGTAGCTTGCCGGTGCGCCTGTTGTGTCAAGTTTGCGGGGCAGGTCGGAAATTTTTTCAATTCCGTGGTAGTCCGTAAGGGTCAGCTCAAGCGGCAGCATCGCCGCAAAATCCCGTCCGGCAGCAGTATCATCCAGCGTTGCTGAGAGGCGGTCTTCGCCAAATATGAACTCGATTTTGGTCATGGTGCCTTCTTTCTGTGTCGCTGTACCAGATGTTTCTGCCACGACGGGAGCGGACAGCGCGAGCGCACTCATCAGTGCCAAAGCCGGAGTTTTGAGCCAGTTCACGTTCATTGTCCTCCTCAGATTTCCTGAAATGCGACCAAGGCGTAATTGAGTGTCCGGCCTTGGCCATGATGATCAGGCCTTGGTCATGTCGATGACATAGCGATAGCGGGCCTGCTTTCTGACGACCTTTTCACAAGCCGCGCCGATCTGATCCGGAGTGATCATTTCATAGGTCGCTGCGATGCCGTGATGGGCGGCAAAATCAATGACCCGCTGCGTTTCGGCGATGCCACCGGTCATCGAACCTGCCAGGCTTTGACGGCCGAACCCCATCATCATGCCATGCGCCCCTTCGATGGGGAACAGCGCGCCAACATTGACCAGGGTCTTGTCGAGCTTGAGCATATTGAGGAATGGTTGCATCGGGTAGGCCACCGGCACCGTGGAGAGCATAAGATCAAAACTGCCCATCTGGCGGCGCATGGCGTCTTCATCGGACCAGAGATAAGCCTCGGACGCACCAAAGGATTTCGCGTCCTCCAGCTTATCCTTGGATGTGGTGAAGACGACAACCTCGGTACCTTTTGCAGCGGCGAGCTTTACCGCAAGGTGGCCAAGACCACCCATGCCGATCACGCCATAGCGCTGCCCGGGCTGCAAATCCCAGTGGTTGATCGGCGAGAAAGTCGTGATACCTGCGCACAGCAGAGGCGCAAAACCCGCGAGATCCACCCCCGGCGGAATGCGAAGCGCAAAGTCCTCTTTCACGACGATCTTCTTCGAGTAACCACCATATGTGACCCCGCCCGAGATCTTGTCTGGGGAGTTGTAGGTGAAGGTGGTGCCATTCAGGCAATTCTGTTCCCGGTCAGCGAGACAGTTCGCACATTCGCCGCAGCTGTCGACCATGGTGCCTACACCTGCGATGTCGCCTTCGCGGAACTTGGTCACCTCGGCGCCGACGCCGGTGACGCGGCCCACCATTTCATGGCCAGGGACCAGCGGAAAGGTCGGCATCCCCCAGTCGCCTTTGTAGGTGTGGATGTCCGAGTGGCAGATCGAGCTGTACAGGATTTCGACCACCACATCCTTTGGACCGGCTGCACGGCGAGGGATGGTGTGCGGTGCAAAGGATCCGCTGGTGTCGAAGGCGGCCCAGCTTTGTACATTGCTGGCGCCAAGCGGGCTTGCGGCCTCCTGCGCCTTGGCCTCGCTGGACAGGGCCGCAGCGGCGAGCGGGGCGGTTGCCATGGCCGCGGTGCCGCCAAGGAAGGACCGGCGGCTTTCGCCCTCGCGGGTCAGGATTTCGGCCTTTTGGTTGCAGGCTTCACACATGGGAATCTCCTTGGACGGTTGGCTACGAGGTACAGGACCAAGATACTCCATTCTCCGCATTGGATAATCCCGGCCTGCTGCACAGCATTCATGAGAAGCCGTCATGAATGCTGTGCAGAACAGGCCCATGATCCGGCTGGCGGAGCTCTCTACCTTTTGTCCTATCCAACGCGATCAACCAAAAAGGACAAATGCCATGAAACTCATGCTCACGGCCCCCGCGCTCATGCTCGCCGCCTCAACCGCCTTTGCCCAATCCGTGGAGATCAGCCGGCACGAAGACCGGCCCGGCCAAATTGGAAGCGGCACGGTCTTTACCGGTACGGCCTATATCTCCCCTGTATTCGGCCCCCAGATGAATAATGTCAGCGCTGGCGAGGTGACGTTTCTTCCCGGCGCCCGCTCTGCTTGGCATACGCATCCGGCAGGGCAGCTGCTGGTCGTTACCCATGGCACCGGCTGGACCCAGGAGCGCGGTCAGGACAAGCAGGTCATCAAGGCCGGTGATGTGGTCTGGTGCCCGCCCGGTGTTGAACACTGGCACGGCGCAAGCGACAGCACATCGGTGACACATTACGCCATTCAGGCGGTGGTCGATGGCTCGGCTGTCAGTTGGGGTGACAAGGTCACGGAGGAGGAATACCTCGACTGAAGCGCAACTTAATCATCGATTTCATGAAGGCCGGACATAGATTGTGGAAGAACGACCATGAGCAACAACACACAAATCCCGGCCCCTTTCATGATACGCGAGAACATCAACGACCTGATTGCCTTTGCTGCTGTTGCGGAAGAGCGCAGTTTCACGCGGGCTGCGGCACGGCTGAACGTGTCGCAATCCGCGCTGAGCCATACAATCAAGGGGCTGGAGCAGCGGCTGGGCTTGCGCCTTCTGACCCGCACCACACGCAGTGTTGCCCCGACCATCGAGGGAGAGGACCTGCTTGCCACGCTCAACCCCTGTTTCGAGAAGATCGAAAACCGGCTGCAGGCGCTGAATGACGCGCAGGATCAGCCAACGGGGACAGTGCGGATCGTGGCCGTGGAATACGCCATCGAAAGCATCCTGTGGCCCAAGCTGTCGCCGGTGCTCAAGAAGTATCCTTCGGTGAATATCGAGTTTGTCATGGACTACGGCTATACCGATCTGGCGGCGTCACAATGCGATGCAGGGGTGCGCTATGGTGATCAGGTCAGCGAGGGGATGATCGCTATGCGGATCGGCCCGGATGAGCGGATGGTCTGTGTCGGTGCCCCTGAGTATTTCAAGGAAATGGGCACACCAAAGGTGCCGCAGGACCTGTCCGATCACCGCTGTATCAACCTGCGTCTTTCCACCCACGGCGCGCTTTATGCCTGGGAGTTTGAGGACAAGGACGGCAACGAGATCAACGTCAAAGTCAAAGGTCAGGCCTGTTTCAACACGGTCAATCCAGTGATGCAGGCGGCCACGGATGGGCATGGTCTTGCCCTCATCCCGGAACGCCTTGCCCAGTCGCGTCTCGACAGTGGCGCGCTGCAGATGTGCCTTGGCGATTATTCTCCCTATTTTTCGGGCTTCCACCTTTATTACCCCAGCCGCCAGCGCCCGTCCTCGGCGTTCAGCGTGGTGCTGGAGGCTCTGCGTGAACGCGGCTGAGACCAAAGGAAGGGTATGAGGCTAGGCATTCATGAAATGGCATCATGAGTGGGGTGATCAGGACGGGCATTAAGCTTTCGGGAAAAGGGGCCACATCATCACGCAGAAGCAACCCAACAGGAGATCCCGATGAAGACCTCTATTGCCGCCTCTGCCTTTGCGCTGATGACCAGCCCGGCCTTTGCCCAGGATGTGAAAACCACGCTGCCCGATGCAGTGGGGCAAGTCTCCCCGGCGCTGGAAGCCTATGCCACGGATACGATCTTCGGCTCGGAATGGACCAATGAGGCGCTGTCGATGCGTGACCGTGCACTGCTGACATTCGCAGCGCTTGTGACACGTCACGAAACGGAAAATCTTGGCAGCTATGTCGCTCTGGCACTGGACGCGGGCGTGACCCCGGCAGAGCTGTCCGAGACGATCACCCACCTGGCCTTCTACACTGGTTTTGGCAATGCAACTGCAGCGTCCGAGGCCGCTGCGCCTGTGTTTGCCGCTCGCGGCGTGTCGATCGATGCCTTGCCGCCCGTGTCCCCGGATCTGTTGCCGCTCAATGAAGAGGCCGAAGCCGCCCGTGAAAAGTTTGTCAGTGGCCTTTATAGCGACGTCAGTATTGGTGTTGTCGACAACACCCGCGAAGTGCTGTTTCTGGACCTCTGGCTGCGCCCGGATCTTGCCCCCCGCGACCGCAGCCTTGTGACCGTCGCCGCCTTGATCGCCGCAGGTCAGCCCGAGCAGATGACCTTTCACCTGAACCGCGCCATGGACAATGGTCTTTCGCAGGAGGAAGCTGGGGCCATGCTGTCGCACCTTGCCTTCTACGCGGGCTGGCCAAAGGTATTCTCGGCCATGCCCATTGCCAAAGAGGTGTTTGAAAATCGCGGGCAATAAGACCGTATGAAGATTCGGGAAAGGCAGCAAAAGTCAGAAGGAGAGATGCATGAAGATCGGAATTCTGGGCTCCGGCCTCATGGGCGCCAAGCTTGGTTCACTCTGGGCAGCCTGTGGTCATGACGTGTGTTTCTCCTATTCTCGCAGCACTGCCAGGCTTGCGCGTCTCGCAGGCGATTGCGGCGGAACATCGGGCACGGTTGCCGAAGCGGTCGCAGGAGCGGATGTGCTGCTTCTTGCGGTGCATTGGTCACGCATCGACGATGCCCTGCAGCAGGCCGGAGATCTGGCGGGAAAGGTCGTGCTCAATTGCTGCGTGCCGCTGAATGACAGCAACACAGAGCTGGTGGTGGGCACAACGTCCTCGGGCGCCGAAGAGCTGGCCAAGGCCCGGCCCAAAGCCCGCTGGGTGTCGTGTTTCAACACCATCCCGTCCGAGAGTTTCCGGCCTGTGTTTGACCGCAAGGGACAAACGCCCTCGCCGCAGGTCTTTACCTATGGTGATGATGCGGAGGCAAAAGAGATCGCAGGAACGCTGATCCGGGACATCGGGTTTGAACCGCTTGAAACCGGGGGGCTGCGCAATGGGCGTTTTGTCGAACCCTTTGCCATGGCGACGGTCGAGCTGGCCTATGTGCAGCCTGGCGGTCCGGCGCTGACCTATCGATTTGAAAAACTGCGCGGCTGACCGCGCATGAAAGGAGATCAACCATGAAAATCATCCGTTCCGGCAGCGCGCCGTCCAAACCGGGCCCCGAAGACTGGTTCACCGGCTCGGTCCGGATCGACCCGGTGTTTCAGGCCGAAGACCCCGGGCGGGTCAGCGGTGCCCATGTGACATTCGAACCCGGCGCCCGCACCGCGTGGCACACTCATCCGGCAGGGCAAACCATCATCATCACATTTGGCCGCGGACGTGTGCAGCGCGAAGGCGGCCCCGTCGAAGAGGTTAGCGCAGGCGATGTAGTCTGGTTCCCGGCTGGTGAAAAACACTGGCACGGCGCATCGCCTGACACCGCCATGAGCCACCACGCCATCCAGGAAAGCATCGATGGTGTCGCCGTTGACTGGATGGAGAAGGTCAGCGACGAAGACTACAACGGCTGATCTTTGGGGCGAGCAGGCGGGTTAGACCTGCTCGCTGCCCAAGGGTCTTGCATCGGCGATAGTTGCCGCGGGCATCAAGGACGCATGGCACAGTGCGCGCCGCCTTGGCGTTCCGCCATTAATGATCTGAACTCATCAGTGGGTTCAATTCTGCATGGATTATCGCAGGAGCCTGCCTGCCATACGTTCCACCCCATCAGATACGCACTGGAACTTCTGCCGCTCGATCGACGGCAGGGGAGCCATTGGCGATACACTATGACAAAGGAAAACCCCAATGATCCTTAAAGAAACTTACACTCTTTCCAATGGCGTCGAGATTCCGAAACTTGGTCTTGGCACCTGGATGATCGACGACGCGGTAGTTGCGGATGCGGTCAAGGCGGCTGTGAACCTTGGCTATCGCCACATCGACACCGCGCAGGCCTATGCCAACGAACGCGGTGTTGGCGAAGGAGTCCGTGACTGCGGCGTGGACCGCGGCGAGATTTTCGTGACCACCAAGCTGGACGCCGGCATCAAGACCTATGACGAGGCCAAGGCAGCCATCGACGGCTCTCTTGCCACGATGGGGTTGGACTATATCGATCTGATGATCATCCACAGCCCGCAGCCGTGGGAAAATTTTGCAGGCGACGACCGGTACTTCGAAGGCAATCTTGCCGCGTG
The DNA here is from genome assembly GCF_041300735.1 of Phaeobacter sp. SYSU ZJ3003. Lineage (NCBI taxonomy): Bacteria > Pseudomonadati > Pseudomonadota > Alphaproteobacteria > Rhodobacterales > Roseobacteraceae > Phaeobacter > Phaeobacter sp. SYSU ZJ3003. Next base: position 18,145 of record NZ_PXNU01000070.1, read on the forward strand.
GAAAGCGCTGGAAGAGGCGCTTGAAGCAGGCAAACTGCGCGCCATCGGTGTGTCCAATTTCCAGAAGGAAGATCTCGACAACCTGATCGAGAACGCCACCGTCAAACCGATGCTGAACCAGATCCTGGCCCATATCAGCAACACGCCCTTTGACCTGATCGACTACACCAAGAGCAAAGGGATCCTTGTCGAGGCCTATTCGCCTGTCGGTCATGGTGAGCTGTTCAAGAATACCGAGGTCGGCGCAATGGCCGAGAAATACGGCGTCAGCATCCCGCAGCTTGGCATTCGCTATTGTCTGCAGCTGGGCCTGCTGCCTTTGCCGAAGACCGGAAACCCGGATCACATGGCCAACAACGCGGCGGTGGATTTCGAAATCTCCGACACAGATATGGATGCACTGAAGTCCATCGAGAAGATCAAGGACTATGGCGAACATAGTTTCTTCCCGGTCTACGGCGGCAAGATGTAAGCGGCGCCTTCAGGATCGGCCGATACTGAAACAACCGTTGGGGCCTGTGGTCCCGCCGGTCTATTTGTCGGTTCTGCTTGGCGTGCCCGCGACAGTTAGGGCGCGAGAATACGGGCACATGGTGGGCTGGGACCATAGTCACGGGGTCGGAATGATCTTTGGCCCCGTGCTTTGGATGATCGACCTGGGTCTGGTGGTCGCCGGGCTGATCTGGCTGGGGCGCGGGGGCGACGGGACGTCATCGCAGCGCAAAGCGTCCGGCGCGCAGTCCGAACTCGATATGCGATTTACCCGTGGCGAAATCGATTCATAAGAATACGCCGCGCGCAAAAATTATTGATTTCATAAGCTTGCGGGCCGCTTGGGGGAGCTTCCATATAGCCGCTGCAAGGATCATAGCCGTTGCAAGGATCGTCGGGCATAGGCAGTGAGAGAGATCTGAACGCATCAAAAATGCCTCGACTGTGTGTTATTCGAATTTTAGAATGTGATAAGCGCACGAGATGAGGGAGGATTCAGACATGCGTGGAATGCTATTGGGCCTTTGTATAGCCGCCATCGCGGCGCCTGCACTGGCGGATAAGGTCGGCATCACAAAGGACATGATGAGCGTGACCGTGACAACGCCTGGCGGCGCTGTTGAGATCAAGCGCAATCAGGATCCCGAAGCGCGTCTGGGTGAACCTTGGACAAAGACCTCGCGCCCCTGTCCCAATTTCTGCATCCAGCCGATGACACCGGCACCCGGGGTGACGACCATTGGCGAGCTGGAGGTGCTGGAGTTCCTGAAATCCGGGGAGGCGTTGCTTGTCGATGGGCGCGTTCGCCCGCAGTACGAGCAGGGCACAATTCCGGGTGCCATGTCGGTGCCTTACACCGAGGCTGCCGACCGGTTGGAGGAATTCGGCTGCGAGGTGGATTTCGATGGCTGGATCTGCGAGGGCGAGGTGCCGTCGGTGGTCCTGTTCTGCAACGGGCCATGGTGCGGCCAGTCCCCGACGGCCGCGCGCCGCATGATCGAGGCGGGCTTCCCGGCCGAGAAGATCTACTACTATCGCGGTGGCATGCAGAATTGGAACATGCTGGGCCTGACCGTGGTGCCGGGCGGCTCCTGAGGCGGCCCAGACCGATTTGCTATGGCGCGCGCCTTGAGGTGGATGATGCTGCAAGGCGCGCGCAATCGGGTCCGGAAACCGGGCAGGCGGTGCCTCAGGCGACCACCCGGTCTGCCTCCCAGGACCCAGCAGCCTCCAGGATCCGCTCGGGATTGCGATAGGCATCGCGTAGCAGCCGTTCATACAGCGCGCCTTCTGACTGCCGCGTGACGGGGCCGCCGATCAGCGCTGCAAGAGCCTCTTCCAGCGCATCGACCGTGCCGGAGCCTTCGTCGAATTGCGCCTTCTTGCGCCAGACCAGATCCGGCGGCAGCAGGTCTTCGCAGGCTTTGCGCAGGATCCACTTTTCCGTCGTTGCGCCGGTTGCATCCGGAGCCGCAGGATCGGTGCGGCGCATCTTCAGATCTGCGGGGATGGACTGGGCAAAATCGATCAGCTCCCGATCCAGGAACGGAGTTCGGGCCTCGAGGCTCTCGGACATGGTGACGCGGTCGACCCGTTGCAGATTGATGTTGTGCATGGTGCCAAGGGACCGGGTCAGCTCATGTGCCAGTGCTCGGGGATCGTCGACGTAGCCGTGGTGATAGGTATAGCCGGCGAACAATTCGTCGGCGCCTTCGCCGGTCAGTACCGCCTTGAGCCTGGCCCGGGCCAGCCGTGCTGCGAACAGGGTAGGGAGGGCCGAGCGCACCAGATCCACATCAGCCGATTCCAGATGATAAAGGACATGCGGCAGGGCTTCGGCCACGTCCTGCGCGGTAAAGACCGTCTCGTAATGGTCTGATCCGATATGTTCAGCCACGGCGCGCGCGGCAACCAGATCGGGGCTGCCCTTGGTGCCGACGGCAAAGGTCTTGAGCGGACCCAGCCCCTGTGCCTTGCGCGCCTTCTGGGCAAGCGCCGCGATGATCGAGCTGTCCAGCCCGCCGGAGAGGAAGCTGCCCACCTCCACATCCGCGACCATCCATTTGGCAACGGCTCCCTCCAGTACCAGACGCAGTTCCTGCGCAGTGCCGTCGATATCGAGATCCGGGCCCGCTGCGGCAGCGCCCTGAGGCGTGCGGTACCATTGCCGCCAGCCGGTGCGGCTGTCGAACAGATGCCCGGGCGGGACCGCTTCGACCTGCTCGACCGGGACGCCGTCAAAGGCCTTCAGCTCGGAAGCGAAGACCAGCCCATTGCCCAGCCGCGCCATGTATAGCGGTTTGATCCCCAGTGGATCGCGCGCGGCAATGATGCGGTCTTTGGTAATCAGAACAAAGGCGAACATGCCATCCAGCTGGGTGACCCAGCGGGAGCGCCCGGAGCGGAACAGGTGCAGGATCGTTTCACTGTCAGAAGCCGTCTCAAACGCCGCATCGCCTAAGATTGCCCGCAGATCGGCGTGGTTGTAGATCTCGCCATTGGCAACCAGCATGTCACCTGTCTGGTGGATGGGCTGGGCGCCGTCCTCGGGGCCGATGATAGACAACCGGCAATGGGCCATGGTGAAGGCGGTCTCTGTTGCAAGGGGCTCTGTCTCAGGCGTATCCGCATGCCGGAGGACATGCACCTCGTCGGGGCCGCGATGGGCGATCTTCGCGATCATCTCCTCGGCCAGCCCGGCATCGCTGGTATTCCAGAAACAAACAAATCCACACATGGTTCTTGGTCCTCAATCGGTTCCATAGCGGTCGCCATAAGGGCGGGGCCGCTTTTTGCGCGCGCCGGGCCGTCCTTGCCATGACAGGCCGCGCTGCGCTGTCTTGGCGGCGGCGGGGCAAGGGGGCTGCTGATCGGCTTTGGCCGATGGGCGGGCGCCTTTAAAGTTTTGCGGCACCATGGCTATACTCGGAGTCGCTGAAGACCCGAACTTTGGCGGGTTGACGGCCAGATGCGCATCGATTCATGTA
>NZ_PXNU01000071.1:0-21822 GCF_041300735.1 Phaeobacter sp. SYSU ZJ3003
TGCTCATACGTGGGTCTCCTCTGTGAGCAGTTACCACGTCAGCGCACAAAATTCAGGATAGTCCCAAAGTTGAGTTTTTCTCCGCTCGCAATGAATGGATAATCCCTCTCAAGCCGATGATCACGAAGAAGTTGGGTCGCACGTGCATTGAGCGCGCTCAGGCTTAGGCTGGCATAAATACCAGCGATCATTTCCTGTGATCGCACTCGGTCAGGATTCTTCGTCCAAGCATCAACCTCCCAATGCGTCGTCGGGATACCGTATTTGCAAGAGAGAACCTGTTCAGCGCATTGAGCTTCAACAACGGACTCGTGCACGGACACAATCCAAGCTTCCTCGCCCATGTTGTCGGCCAGTCGAGTCGCAAGACCAAATCCACGCGAGTTGAACAGACCAACGCGGCCGACGCGCCACCAGTCACCACGTCGCATCAGATAGACGACCTGCTTGTCTGACGCGTCGGGGTTCAAGCGCACAGAAAAGCGATGCTCGGGAGTAGCTCTCGTAACGCGGCCTGCCGCAGAAATTGCATGCATGAAGCCGTCGAACTGACGCTCACCAAACCGCGTAATCTGTCGGCCACGCCGACGCACGACGCTTTCATATGGATTATAAGATACAACTAAATCGCCGACCTGCAGAGTTTCGATCGGGACTTCGCCTATCAAAGCGGGTTGGGAACCAGCACCACGCTCAATGACTTTCTGGACCAGCGTCCCAGCAGGCTGACACGGCTCATGCTGCCAGTGATAATCGCCTCGGCTCAGCACGAGGCGCTCTTTTGCCCAGATGATCTGTGATCGGATGGTGAAACCCGCGACCTCGAGGCTTTCGGCGACTGTGGCTGCATGCAACGCGCCGTGCCAGACATAGGCGACGTCGCCGGGGAAGAGCGCCCAAGCCTCGCGCCAGTCGGCGCGGTCGTCATTCAGCACCTTGCCAGTGCGTTTTGTCTTGGCCGCGCCCGCCTGGTTGCGCCAACTGGGATCGTATTCCACACCGTACGGTGGATCGCTGACAAGCAATAGCGGCTTTACGCCGTTCAGCACTCTCTCCACATCCGTGGCGACCGTGCTGTCGCCGCAGAGCAGCCGGTGACTGCCAAGGACCCAAAGATCGCCGGGGCGGCTTATCGGGTCCTCAGGGGTTTCCGGAACATCGTCTTCGCCCCCCTGTGGACCCGTGCCGTCCTCAAGGCTGGACATCAGCGCGTTCAATTCCTCGTCTGTGAAGCCAGTCAGCCCGAGGTCAAAATCCGCCTCGAGCAGATCCGCCAGTTCGAGGTTCAAGAGGTCCTTGTCCCATTCCGCATTCTCACTGGAGCGGTTGTCCATGATCCGGAAGGCGCGCGCCTGGGACGCGGTAAGCCCCTTGGCGATATGCACCGGCGCGGTCTTGAAGCCGAGCTTGCGCGCCGCTTCCAGCCGCGTGTGCCCAGCAAGAACCACCATCGCCTCGTCCACGACGATGGGCTGGCGCCAGCCAAACTCCTGGATCGAGGCCGCAACTGTCGCAACAGCGTCCGCGTTGTTCCGCGGGTTGCGCGCATACGGAATGATCAGCTCGAGCGGCAGGTCGACGACGTCCATGGTGATGTCCTTGAAAAGCCTGCGAAACGAAATGGGGTCGAATCCCCATTTCGTTTCAGGCGTAGGTTTCGAGGCCGTCAGGCCTTTATTTTATTGGGTTTGGCATCAAAGCGAAACGAAACGGGTGTTTTTGCCGGTGTCACTGGGAAAGCGTTGCACCTCGCCCCCCCGAATACAATCACGAACAGGAGGGACCCGTTTAATTTCAATGGGTTACATGTCTCACAAAATCGACCAGAGATAGTTTTTTCTACAAACTGGTCACCACTTACGCTCCCAGAAACCCGTTCAAACCGACACGGCTCTCCCAGCCACACGACGGTCATCTTATTCTTGTTATAGTCTCTCGCTCGGCATCTGTCTCGCCTTCCGATGTCCCGCTGAAAAATGTCCCGCAGACCCAAAAGGGGTTGACAGGGCGGCCAGGCTCAAAATGCGACAGGGATCATTAACTTTGAGAGCCAGACTGCAAAGGTTTCTTCGGAAATCACGCCAGAGGCTAAATCCTCCATCACCCTTACGCCGTCGAGCGGATCCGGACGTAAGCCAAAACCATTCAGACGCAGAAACGTGGCGGAAGTCACAAAGGCTGTCCGCTTATTGCCATCAACAAAGGCATGCGCCTTAGCAATCCCGAACGCATAAGCCGCGGCAATTTCCTCAAGGCTCGGCTCTCCATAGGCCGCCTTGTTGCGGGGACGTTCCACTGCCGCCTCGAGTAGCTGGATGTCGCGCATGCCCGGCGCACCGCCGTGGCGCGCAATTTGGCGATCATGGATGATCAGAACCGCCTGCAGCGGCACCCACACCGGCTCACTCACGCAAGCGCCTGCAGCATGTCGCGATTTTCGTCCATGACGATTTGCGCGGCAGCAAGCGCTGCGGCTAGTTCGGGATTCTGCAGCGTGATTTTCAAGCTGCCATCATCGCCGCGCACCAGGTAAACCGTGTCCCCTTCGCGGGCATCAAGGGCCGCCAGCATCTCGGCCGACAGCGTAACAACGGCCGAGTTGCCGACTTTGCGAATGCGGGTTTCAAACATTGCAGGCCTCCTCGTGAATACATTGGTATATACGTAATTTGAGTGCTGGATGCAAGGTCAGGCGCCGCACCAGCCCAGCACGGCGCTCAGCATCATACTGTATGCTCAATCACAAACTCCATTGACCGCTTGCGCGGGACGGTTCTGCCGTTGAGCTTCCAAACGATCACGGCGAGCCCGTACTCGTACCGCCGGTTGGCAGCAGACCGGCTGATCCCATGGTGCCAGGTGATCCGCTTCCATGGGTTGCGGTTAGCACGCGCCCAGAGGATATGGCCAATGTCCTTGTCAAGCCACCGCAGCCACAACAGCGACTCATCGGCTTCGGTGATCATCCGTGGTGATGGCAACGGCTTTTTCATCCGCGGCTCCTGGCCCACCTGATCGGCGAAGGTGGAAACGTATTCAGGCCACGCGCACACATACCCCTGAGGGCGCACAGGTGGCAGGGATTTCATAACCTCAGCGGCAAGTTCCAGCCGGTCTGCAACCATGGCGCGGGTCCAGTCATTTGCCATAACGCACCTCCCCTATAGTAGGTGGGTTGCCATAGAGTTTTTCGCCCAACTGACGCACCAGTTCGCGTTCCGGCCATGTCAGCCGATGATCATCAACGCTGACCGCTAGCACACCCTGCGCATGCCAGCCGTCTCGCTTGACCTGTTCCGGGTCACGGCGATGACCGCCGTAGCCTCTCGGCGTGAACCGCATGCCCATCAGCCCAGCCCTCCCTGCGTTTCCAGTGCCCAGAGCAAGATCGCGATGGCGTCTGCCTCGTTGTCGTCTGTGGGGCTGAAACCGCGATTTCGGGCGGCGTCGATCATGGCCTGTTTGGGAGCGTTGCCTTTACCGGTGGCATGGCGCTTGATTGTGCCCACTGGCACACCCTGGTACGGCACGCCACGAAGCTCGGCCCAGCTGGTCAGAACCGCCATCAGACCGCCATAAACGTGGCTTGCGTCGGTCCCGGCGTGGCGGCGCACCTCTTCAAAGTAAATCGCCTCGATCGGCCCGGATAGCCTGTCGATCTCGGACAGCCAGTTGGTGAAACGGAGGTAGCGCATGCCACCGCCATCGTAGCGGCCCGGCTTAAAACTGACGGTGCCGCTAGTGATCAGCCCATTAAAGCCTCGCAGGGCCCAGCCGGTTGTCGTGCCGAGGTCGAGGGCCAAAATCGTTTTGGCGCTGCCGAAGGTCTCGGACAGCGTTTCCGTCGGGATCAGTTCTTGTGTGTTCATGGTGAAGGCTCACGAATTCGAATGGGCCTTCGGCTTTGGTCTCCTCCAAAATACTGGCCCGGACCTTGCCGAGCAAGAATTTTCCTCGCGTCAGGCGGTCAGTTCCTCGTCACCACCTGTCACCACTGCCCCAATTGAGTGGTGACAAAATTATGTCAATGAAACCAACGCTGTCACCATTGTCACCACCTGTCACCACTAAATGGCTTTGTATGTACGAAACGGCAGAAGGTTACCCCGAAATACACATGTATATGTATAAGGAAGGAAGTTGGACGCTCCAGTGGTGACAATGGTGACATCATTGTTTTCAAAGGGTTATTTCTGTCACCATCTTCAAGGCGAGATGGTGACAAACGCTCGGTGGTGACGCCCCAAAAGCCAAGGGGCACCCTCTCGGATGCCCCACTTGTTCGCTATGCGTCACCGATGTTCCGGCGCGAAGCCATCATTTTGGACGTTTGCGATATCGCCATTCTCGTGCCTCGCCTGTCCGGCGTTGATACCGCTCCCAGTTTCGGGACGTGAGCCAGGAACCAACGCGCATTTGATCCGGCTTCGTCCACCGCGCCGGTTCAATTCCGATTGCTTCCGCGAGAACCTCACCAACGGATACGTCTCTGAGCGGCTCAAGTCGCTCAAACTCTTCATCCTGCCAATCTTCAAATCCGGCATAACCCTTGTTCACACGACGTGTTTCATGCGTCAGCCACCGATCGATCAAGCCGTCCCAGGCATCGGACTGGTACCGTTTGTCCTGCTCCTCTTTCGCAGCCTTGATGAGCGCTTTTTCCTCCAGCCACCAGATTGCACCGTCCTTGAACCGCGCCACGGCTTCGGCCCAGAGTTGATCGCGATCCCGGCGGAGCGCCTCGATATCGATCTCGCCGCAACGGATCGGCCAGAAGCGGCGGTTGCCGGTCTCGTCGCGCAGATAAGTGTCCGGGTTCACCGTTCCGGCAAAGACGCATTGGCGTTTGATCTCGACCGTGTGGCGGCCATAGGGCGGCCGAAACCGGTCTGTAGTGCGGGTCAGAAACGCCTTGATGCGCGAGACCTCGGCGCGACCAATAGCGTCGAGTTCGGCAATTTCGACGATCCAGACCCCCTGCATGTGAATGGCCGCGTCCTTCGATCCGAGGTCTGGCAACTCGTCGGTAAACCAGTCCTTACCTGCCAGTATTTTGAGTGCGGTCGATTTGCGCGCACCTTGCTCGCCCTCGAGGATCAGCATGTGATCCGCCTTCACGCCCGGCCGATAGATGCGCGCAATCGCCGATATCAGCCAAAGGCTGCCCATGGCATGGGTCAATTCCGTGGGCTCGGCGCCCAGGTAGTGGCTGGCCCACGTCTCGATACGGGGCGTGCCGTCCCAATGCAATAAATCGAGATAGGCGCGCACAGGATGAATGCGGTGCGCGCGGGCAACTGCACCGACCGAGCGGCCCACGACGAGGGGCGCGACATTCACTTCGCGATGCTGAAGCCATTCGGCCAGCCGGATGTCATCGCTGTCCTCCCAGGGCCGCGGATAATCCATGTCCTGCTCATCCCAAGGCACTGGCTGCAACACGACAACCTCCTGACGGAATTCATCAAAGGCGATGGTTCCTGCAAAGGCCGGATCGGAACTCAGAGCTATGATGACATTGGCCTCGTTGCGCTCCGGCGTCCCGGAAAGATCAAGGCGCAACCGGTTCGCCCAAGCCGGGCGGGTAGCAGGCTTCATAAGGCAGCCGGTACTGTTCAAACGACGGCGCAGGACGCCAAGCTGTTTGTCGAGGATCGACATCGCAATCCCAGTGCGCGCCTTGATCAGCGACAGCACATGACGTTCCTCCATGGGCTCAAGCCGCGCCTTGACGATGCGCCCCATGAGGGTGCCCATCTCGGCGAGATCGGGCGGATTGGTGAGCGCCTCGGTTGCGGTGGCCAGCGCGTCGGCGGCACGTTTCAGCTCTGCAGGAGGCGTGCTCGCTGAAGTATCATCAGCGCCGAGCGGACGCTCGGACGTGACCGTCGGACTGCCGTAATCCGTCTTTACGGCTCCCCGCAGCAGATCGTCGTTGAAATCGTCGCCATGGAGCGGGGCAATCACCTCGTTTGGGATGTCCGCCATGTTCAGCCGATCTGACAATGTGGCGGCCGCCTGACGCCCCGCCTCGCCCGCATCAGCAAAGATCGTAACGCGACGTGTGCCCTCAGGCCATTTGAAACGTGCCATGCCGTCAGCCGACAAGGCCGCCCACACGGGTGTCCCGAAGACTGCCTGTGCCGCGAGCGCCGTCTCGATGCCCTCTGCCACACCCAGATGGCCATCTTCAGGCAACGGAAAGAGCCGCACCGCCGCCTCCGCGATCGTGCCCAGCATCTTCTTGCCTGCAGGTGCCTTGCCGCTGCCATCGTCCAGCAGGAAGGTGCGATGGATGCCGCCGACTGGATCACCATTTGCCAAGCGCGGGATCGCGACCATGCCGACCCATCCACGGCAACTTTCGTAATCCGTGAGGTCAGGGTGAAACAGGAGGTCCGGCGATCCTGGACTCCTCAGCCCACGCGACTGCAGATACGTATCAGCCAGGCTGCCTGCCAAGGGCACGCACCCGTCCACAATGCGGCGTATTTCCAAGCTGTGGTCGGGGCGTACTGGCGCTGCTGGTCGTGTTGGCAGGTCACGCTCCAGGCGGGCCAGCCGGGCCGCTTCATCAAAAAGGCGCCCTTCGCTCATGCCCGTGGCGTGGTAAATCATGTCGATCGGCCCCGCACGTTCGCCCGTCGCAAAGTCAAAGCCCCAGCCTGCATAGGGCCCGTCGAGATGGATCACGCACGAGCCCTCACCGCGAGAACGGTGCCCGGAAAGATCGGCGCACCGCATGGCGCGTTTATCATGGCTCAGCTGTGCCTCTGGAAACAGCGGCGGCAGCCAATCGCGGGCCGTGGCAGCGAGCCGCGCCTTGATGGCGGTCAGATCATGTCGGGCGCCGGGGGCGAATACATCGTTGAGATCGATCACGGGCCATACCTCATGCAAGGAGCACGAGACCGCGCTCCGCACGGGTGATTGCGGTGTAAAGCCATCGGCGACGGTCAATCTCGCTGCGACCAAGCCCATCGTCCCAGACGATCACATTTTCCCACTGCGAGCCTTGCGCCTTGTGCGCGGTGATCGCCCAGCCAAACGTCGCCTCGATCAAATGCTTTTTCTCTTTCCAATCCCGATCATGGCGCGTGCGATCAAATGCGACATGATCCTCGAAATGTCCCTTATAGATGCGCAAACGCCCCGGTTTCCCCTTAGGGTCCGAGGCCCCAACACGACGACCATCCTCGTCGGTCACCACGGCAGATAAAAATATGCTGCCTTCGTCCACAATGTCTTCAAGCGTCAGGAACATGCCATTGATCAACCCGAGGTCATTCTGGTTCTTCAGGCAGACGATCTTCTCGGCGGCTCCTGAGGGCAGGACGCCACCGGCCAGACCGGCCGCTCCGCGCATGGCATTATTCAACTGCAGCCGCGTCGCGTTCATGCCACAAATCAGCTGCCCGCCGCGCAGCGCCTGATCGGGCGTGATATCGGCCTTGTGCATCTTGGCGACATGCTCGTCATAGCTGCCAAAGCCAATCGGCTGGCCCTCACGCGCCATGGTGGCCAAACGGATGATGGCGCTCTCGGATGCCTGACGGTGGATCTCGGTCAACATCACATCCGGAGCGACGTTGGTGAACGCCCCGTCTCCCTTGATGGGTGGGAGCTGACCGGGATCACCCAGCACAAGGATGGGTTTCTTGAAACTCATCAAATCCCGCGCCATTTCATCGCCCACCATGGACACCTCGTCGAGCACGATCAGCCTGGCGTCGGCGGCATCGCTTTGCGCATTCAATGCAAAGCGGGGCTTTTTCATCGCGGATAGAGCCTGGCGCACGGCCTCAATTCCAGCTTCCGCCGCAGTCCGATCGAACCCGGACAAGGATCTGACGCTGATTTCTGCCTCGCGCACTTTCTGCGCTGCCGCTGCGATTTCCTCCTCCGTGGCCTCTGACACAGAGTAAATCAGGCTGTGAATGGTGCGCGCGGGCGTGCCTTTTCGGCTCAAGACCAGCGCGGCCTTGCCAGTGAAGGTCGCGGTGACGACGCCCGGCACGCAGCTGCCTTCGCGGGCGCTCCGGTGTGGCGACAGTCCCAGTTCGTCGAGTGCAAATTTCAGAACTGTGGATTTTCCGCTTCCCGCGTAGCCAAAAAGTCGGAACACTTGCTGCTCATGGGTTCGGGTTTCAAACCAGGTCTTGATCGCGCGGATGGCGGCCGCCTGGCAGTTGGAGGGTGTGAAACTGGTCATGCGGCTGATCCCTTTACGATGTAATCCTTGACCACGCCTCCCTGCGCGGGATCGCCAACCTGGCATTGGCGTACAAAAACACGACGACCGTCTGCGAGTTGGCGCCAGTGACCACGGCGGATATGCCATCGCGGGCTGGCATGGGTGCCGCCGAGGTCCTGGGCTTTGGCCCGAGCACGCGCGACATCGATGGTAACTTGGTGCCAGGTCCACCCACGCACGCCTGCCTTGGCGTACGGGCGGCGCAGCGCTGACATTACCTTGCGCGGCTTGTCATCGCTCGCGAAGGCCAAGATGCTTAACGACCGCCACACCATACCTGAAACGGCTTCCATATACATTTTGGCCTGATCCTGTTTGATCCCAGGGTGTACCGAGACATCTGCCCAACCAGGCTTGGCAAAAACGGCGTGTGCGAGACAATCGGTCCAGCGCAGGCGTTTTTTCCAGCGAGAAAACAGCGCGGCTTCGACACGGTCCTCAAACTGACGCACATACACCAGCAAGGACTCACGCTCTGGGTGGCGATCCTTTACCTCGAAGATGACCTCAGGGTGTGGCAGCTTCAAATCCTCAGCCATAATCACCCGACCGAGGGCCTCAAGATCATCACTGTCAAATGCAGCCTGATCAGAGAAATAATAAACTGGCGCTGCCTCAAGCCCCTCCAAGAAGAAGCCGTAGGTGGATTTTAGGCGCAGTTGCGGTGCCAACCGTTTGAACTCATAGCCATAGGGGATCATGACTTCGCCCTCCAGCAACGCTGCTCCCAGGCACAGGGTGGATGCCAATGGCCTGCGGCCATGCCCCCTTTGCAGACCACTGAGGCCGGCTCAGCCGCCTCGCGCGGCAATAATTCCTGTGCGTCCGACGCCCGCACCACTGCGACAGCGCGATCGCTCATATGCTGGGCAAGTGCTGCATCGAACGGCACCAGTTCCGCATAGATTTCCATCGTGTCGCGATTGAACGCGGTGAAGAGCGCCGGGTTGGGCAGCTCCAGATAGGCCTGGTAGAGCGCGATCTGCGCCGCATAGACAGGCTTTGAAACGATAACCCCGCGTTTGACAGTGTCCTTCCAACTCGAGGCCCCGAGCGCCTTGGTTTCCCAAAGTGCGGGATAGGACATCTCGACCGGGCCACTGACGATATAGCCATCAATATGGCCTTTGAACCGTCCGCCCAGAGCCGTGAAGCCGAACTGCCGTCCATCGTCGCGCTCGGTGCGCAGGTCAAACCCCGCAAGCCGCATCCAGCTGGCCACCATATCCTCGCCGCGATGGCCCGCCTCAAAAATGCGCAGGGTTTTGGGCGCGAAATCCTGACCTTCGTCTTTGGGCACGGCCAGATAATCGTACTGAATCTGCCGCAGGCAGGCGCGACCAAGACCAGAAGAGCTGACGTAGCGACGCGGACGCTCGCTGCGATGGCGGGCGCCAAGGCCGATGTCAATCGCATCGCAAAGAGCTGTGGTGATGTCGGGCGTGGGGCGCAAGGTCGTGTATTGCGCGCCAGACCCATGGTTCAGATCAATCATGGGGAATACCTCAAAATGGAATAGGGTCTTCAGGCAGGCGGCCATCGCGTTCCGGCTGCGCGCCTTGGGTCTGCATGCTGTCGATGTAGCCGGTAACCGCCGCTTCAATCAGCTGATCGATCTCGGCTGCGGTGCGGTCAAAAAACGGGGCCATCAGACCAAGCGCCGTCAATGCTTCCGCAAAATCCTTGCGCGCATCGCGGATGGCCTGTGCCTCGCGGGCCGTTTTATCAATCATTCCGTAACTCCTCTTGGCGAGGTCCGCGCCGATGTCCTGACACCGGCGCGAACAGAATTTATAGAACGGGAACTGCGACCACTGGAGGCGCAGGCAGAAGCCGAAGCCCCGAGCTTCTCGGCCGCAAACCGCGCAGGCGCTTGGGCTCCGCCCGTTTGCGGCTGAAACCCTCCCCCGGAGGGTTTCTGAAACGCCGCTCACCCCATCAGCAGGTTTTCGAGGTCCTGATGTGTCCCCGGGGCTTCCCGTATCTTGTGGGATGCCAGAACGATGAAGCGGCTGATTGCCACCGAGGCCATGGCGTCGAGATCCGTGAGCCGCAGGCTTGCGATGGGCCGGTCCAATCTTCCGCGGGCCTCGAGCCATTTGCCGATCTCCTTTGCCGCTTCGCGCGTGACATGCGCCTGCCATTCATCCGGGGTCATGGGCTCAGCTGTTCAACCAGGCAGGAGCGCCCCCAGGCGTTGCTGCCGATGTGGGCGCGCCAGGCTGTGCTTGCGCGGCCGGGGCCTGATGTGGCGCGTTGGACCAGCCCGTCTGGGCTGGGGCTTGTGCGTTCCAGGCTGCCGGCACCGCCGCTGGTGATTTGCGCGGCGGCGCATTGACCGGCTCGGGCGAGACGGTTTCTCCGCGCATGATCGCGGCGTAGGTCAGCTCATTGGGCAGCACCACATTCGCGATCTTGTTGCTGTCGCGGTAGTTCGGGTTGTCCGGGGCCTCGACCATGATCCGCGCGGCAAATGTGATGCCATCAAGCTGCTTGAGCCCTCCGATCACACGTTTGGCGCGGGCGGCCTCGCTCAAATCATCAGGTTTGAGGCCAAGGGCACTGTCGATCATCGCCCGGAAGGCGCTTTTCGAGATGTTCCAGCCCTTCGATTGGCCCTTTTCATCAAGCTTACCGCCCGCAACGGTGAAGTTCTGCCAGAACTTGCGCCGGGCATAGGGGCCCTCGGTCACGGTGAATTCGCAGTCGAGCATCTTCGCATCGCTGTGCGGCGAGGCCTTCAAGAGCCCCGCATCCATTTCACTGGCGCCATTTGCGCCACCGGGGCGGAGTTTCATCATCACCTTGGCAAAGGTGCCATCGGGGATCAGCTCGCCCATCGGGGCCATTTGTGGGCCCGCGTCGTTCAAATCAAAACTCATGGGATATGTCCTTTTCTGTTCAGACTGGGGATGAAGTGGGAGGGGTCGATGCCGAGCGGCCGTCGATCTTGGCCAGCAGCGCGGCGAGGTCCGGTGGCTCGGTCATGTCGAGGCGGCCGGAGCGGTCCTTCGCGGGTAGGCCCCAAGGATTGCCGGACTTGCACACAAGGCGGCGGTCGGTAGATGTGTCATCGAGCGTCCAGTCGCCGTCGACATCCTTGCCAAAAAGCTGCATGGAGAGGACCTGATCGACGATGCCGGGCAATTCACGGCCCGCTTTGGTCCCTTCCATTTGCGGCACCCAGGACGACGCCCCGTACTCATCGGTGACCTTTTCCAGGACGCCAACGAAGATGACCGTCTTGCCACGCGCATGCTGCAGGTGTTTGAGCGCCTGAATGACCTCGCGGCCCAAAAGCCCGTAAGCACCGCGCACATCCGGCTTGCCCGTGCGGTCCGAAAACGCCTCCGGCTGCTGTTTGGCATAGGCCATCGCCTGACGTGTCAGATCGGTGATGCTGTCGACGAAAATGATCGAGCGGTCTTTGAGAAAGGCTTCCAGCCCGCTTTCGGCATATTCGCGCTGCACATGGGCGTGGTATTCCGGACCATAATAACTGCCTGGGTGCTGTGCTGGATCCGGGCCGCCAATAAGGATCACAAGATCCCGGAAATCTGGAAAGCTGCGGATCGGGATGCTGGGCCCGCGCCAGTCCTGAACGGATTTCATGCCAGCCTCGAGATCGAAGCACACCGCCTTATCCGCGGGCAGCGTCTTGATCAGCGTGGTTTTCCCCACGCCCGGCGGGCCGAATACCGCCAGCGAAGTTTTGTTTTCAGATGCCGACAATCGTTCGTCGGCGGTGATGATGCGCAATGCCATGGCGCGCTCCTTCAGTTGTGTGAAAAATCAACGGCGGCGGGGGATGACCGGGCGCCGAAGGGGAGCCTGCCCTGCCTTTCGGTCAGGGCGTCCCCGCCGCCGCATTCAGGGGGCTTTGGCCGGCTCGAGCTTGAAGCTGGCCTTGCCAGAGCCGACGGTTCGCGCCGGCTCGAAGCCTTTGCGCCAGGCCTCGGGCAGCGCACCGTACTTGCGCTCCGAGACGGTCAGCTTGGTATCGATAAACTCGGCCGGGTCCTCGCCGCTATCGGCGATGTTCCGGGCAATCTGTGCCAGCCTCTCCTGATCCCAGTCGACGCGTTTGGGCAGATCGGCCACCACGGTGTAATCGCCATCGGCCAGGCGAACCGTGCCGGTGTCCTTGCCGCAAGCCCGACGCGCCTCCGCGGCGCGGGTCGCGTAGCGAGCCTCAAGGGCAACGCTGAACCGAGCAGTCGCGGCCTTCAATTGTTTGCTCGCGTGATCAAGCTCGCCTTGAAGGGCGTCCAGCAACTCGACCGGCATCTGCGCCAGCTCACCAGTGGGCATATTCAGCATGTCATCCACGCTCGGGGTGTTTTCGGGATAAGTCATGAGGGCTCCTTTTCGAGGATGGGTCAGGCAGCTGCCGCCAGCTGCTTCACTGATGCGGAGGGAACGGCGCCCTTGTGCGGGCGGGCGATGGCGAGGTAGGCGAAACGGTCCGGACCAAGGCGTTCCTGGACAAGGTGGATGCGGCCGAGCTCAGAAAGCCGGTAAGCTGCGTTTGCTGTTGCACGCAGATCCTCAAGCGCGGGTTTGCCGAGCGTCGAGACATTGGGCGTCGTGTCGACCACGAGAAATCCTCGGTGATAGACAAGGCGCGCGCCGGGCTCGGCAACATCAACCCACGCAATCAGCGTGATTTCTGAAACAGCCACAGACATCACGACACCCTCGGGGTGCGGATGCAGTTATTCAGCTGCAGTTGCTCTTTCTCATGATTAAGGATGTCTTCCAGCCGATAGACGACGCGCCCCCCGATTTTCATGAAGGCAGGTCCCTTGCCCTCCCAACGCCACCTCTCGAGTGTGCGATGAGACAACGTCCAACGTCGGGCGAGCTCCTTTTGCGTGAAGCAAATCTTATCGTGCATCGTGGTCTCCAGTTCAGTTCTTGGAGCCAAGATGCAAAATTGATCTGTGGGATGTCGTCAGGATCGATGGGGGATGCAGAAGGGGATGGTGGATCCCTTAAATACAACGCCCGAAACGCAAAGAGGGGGATGGCCATCCTCCTCTATCCCCCAGCATGTCCCCTTCCGATCCCCCACCGCGAGGGACCGAAGATGGGATCATTCGATGTTGAGCCTGTAGTTGCCTCGACGATCAGAGCGAATCAACTCACGCCAGTTATCCTTCGACTTGAAGACATCCGACATCCGCAGGCTTCGCGAGCGCGCTTCAGACAGAATGTTCTTTCCATTCTGCCAAGGCTGCCCGGCTTGAGCCGCTCGATGTAAGGAACGAACGACGGCGGCCTGAATTGGACCAAGCTGAAACCGGTGGCCATTGCAGCGCACCTCGGAATAGTCGCGCGATACGATGAATGTCGGCTCCTCCAGGCGGCCACCCGTCGAGAATCCTTTCATGATTTCATAGCGATCGCGCTCATCGCGTCGCATCAAAAGGTCGCCGATTACAACGTATAGGGGATCGACAGAGCCCCAGAGTGACGCATAGTCGGACTGGACGGAGCGGAACTCGCCTATGTGCGCCTCTCCGCATCGAAACAGTTGAAAGACATCACGCGCGTGCAGATCCACTACACCGCTGAATGACAAGCGATCCGTCGGGATACGGAATGGTCGCCCGTCCGGGTCCTCTTCGAAATCACCAAACTCCAGCGGCAGCCCAAACACACGTATGGAGAGCCGCACCTCATCGTTTTCTGCGAGATAGATCAGGTCATCCTCAGCAATCGACCAGCGTTCAAGGATCTCGGAGAGCGCAAAATATGCTTTTTCAATTTCCATTTTTCCTCCGATTCCCCTCGCCAAATGTTCTAAATTTGTTCTACCCCCTTGACGAAGTTGGATCAATCCAATCTTATCCTATCTAATCCACATCCTTCTGGGGATAACATGACCGAACACCACACGCTTGCGGATCGCCTGCAGGCTCGCGCAAACCAACTCGGGCTCAGCCCTGCGCATGTTGCTGAAATGGCCGGTGTGAACCGGTCGTTCGTCTATGACATCCTGCGCGGGCGCTCGACGCGCCCAGGGCTGGACCGTCTCGCAGAAGTCTCCCGGGTGCTGAAGGTAGAGCTGGACTGGCTCATACACGGAATTGGAAGCGTGGAAGGAGCGTCCCCTTTCATCGAAAACCCTGACGACAGTTTCGTCGCCATCGCACATGCCGGCGTCCGGCCGTCCATGGGCGGAGGCGCTGTGGTCTTAGATGAGCACGAGGCCCCAGGGCGCGCCTACCACTTCCGCAGGTCCTGGATCAAACAGGGGCTGAAAGCCTCGCCGTCCCAGTTGCGCATAATGACCGTCGAAGGCGACAGCATGGAGCCGACACTATTCGATGGCGACACAGTTCTCGTCGACATGACAAGGCGCGCTCCCAGTCCCCCAGGCATCTTTGTGCTCGATGACGGCATGGGGCTCGTTGCCAAGCGCCTACAACACGTCCCAAACAGCGACCCGCCGGCAGTGCGCGTTATCTCCGACAACAAGCATTACCCTGAGTATGAACGCACCGCTGATGAGATTAATATCATAGGACGGATTCGCTGGTTCGCTCGGGAGGTATGATCATGTCCCATGTCATCATTCGCGGAAACAATGGGCGACGACATGAAGTTGATTTCGAGGATGCCGAGCTCACGGTTGAAATCTTCGTCAATGAACAAAACGTGGAACTCGTGATAGAGGCACTGGATGAAGACCGCCCCTGGCAGAAGAAGCGGTTCGCATTGGTCAATCTTCCTCGCTCAGAATTCGACCAAGCAATGGCCAATACGGCCCGGAATCGGACATCGTCAATCAAGGCTGTTGAGTGAACGATGGTGCGGGCACGACTGAGGTCCTTGCTGGCCTGGTGGAACGCGTAACCTTCCACAGTACGGAGAGCGGGTTCTGCGTTCTGCGCGTCAAGGCGCGTGGCCATCGTGACCTCGTCACGACTGTTGGGCATGCGGCAATGATTTCTGCCGGTGAGTGGGTCACCGCCTCTGGCGTTTGGGTGAACGACCGCAATCACGGTTTGCAGTTCAAGGCGCACTTCCTCAAGACCCATGCACCCTCCACACTCGACGGCATCGAGAAGTACCTTGGCTCCGGCATGATCCGCGGCATTGGCCTGGTCTATGCCAAGCGGCTCGTGAAAATGTTCGGCAAGGATGTTTTCGACATCATCGAGGCCGAGCCGGAGCGCCTGCGCGAGGTTGAAGGGATCGGTCCCAAACGCGCCGACAAGATTACGTCCGGCTGGGCAGACCAGAAGGTCATCCGTGAAATCATGGTGTTCTTGCATCAGCACGGGGTGGGCACCGCGCGCGCGGTACGGATTTTCAAGACCTACGGCACCGACGCCGTTCAGATCATGAGCGAAAACCCCTATCGTTTGGCCAAGGATATTCGCGGCATCGGCTTCCGAACGGCTGACTTGATCGCCGAGAAACTTGGGATCGAGAAAACCGCGATGATCCGGGTCCGGGCGGGAATTTCCTTCGCGCTGACCGAGGCGATGAGCGATGGTCATTGCGGCCTCCCTCGCGCAGACTTAGTCGGCCTTGCAGGCAAACTGCTCAAGGTCCCGGCGCCTTTGATCGAAAGCGCGCTCGCCGAGGAACTTGCTGAGGAAACTGTGACAGCCGATTGTGTTGATGACACGGACTGCGTTTTCTTGACCGGCCTCTACCTGGCAGAGCGCGGCATTGCGGAGCAGCTAAAGCGTATCTGCGCTGGCAGCCTACCCTGGCCAGATATCAATGCCGACAAAGCGCTGCCTTGGATCGAGCAAAAGACTGGCCTCACGCTGGCAGCCAGCCAAGCCGAGGCGATCCGGCTCGCCCTTCGCTCAAAGGTTATGGTAATCACCGGCGGGCCAGGCGTAGGCAAGACCACGATCGTCAATTCGATCCTGCGTATTCTTGCGGCCAAATCCGTGAAACTTCTGCTCTGTGCCCCCACAGGTCGTGCCGCAAAACGTATGACCGAGGCAACCGGAATGGAGGCCAAGACCATCCATCGCTTACTGGAGTTCGACCCCAAAGTTTTCGGGTTCAAGCGCAATGATGAAAACCCGCTCGAGTGCGACCTGCTCGTCGTCGACGAAAGCTCCATGGTCGACGTGTTGCTCATGCAATCGCTGATGAAAGCCGTTCCGAGCCATGCAGCGCTCTTGATCGTGGGCGACATTGACCAACTGCCCTCCGTCGGCCCCGGCCAGGTCCTAGCCGACATTATCGGCTCGGTCGCTGTGCCGGTGGTCCGCTTGACCGAGGTGTTTCGGCAAGCCGCACAGAGCAAGATCATCACAACCGCCCATGCAATCAACGCCGGCCGACTGCCTGACCTGACCCCACCCAAGGACGATACGGATTTTTATTTCGTGCCGGCCGCCGATCCGGAACAAGCCGTGCCGCGCATTGTGGAACTCGTCTCCAAACGCATCCCGCGCAAATTCGGGTTCGATCCAATCAAGGATGTACAGGTTCTCTGCCCTATGAACCGTGGTGGTGTGGGCGCGCGTTCCCTTAACATAGAATTGCAGGCCGCACTGAATCCTGCCGGAGAGAAAAAGGTCGAACGCTTTGGTTGGACCTTTGCCCCCGGCGACAAGGTGATGCAGATTGAGAACGATTACGACAAAGACGTCTATAACGGCGACATCGGCATGATCGAAGATGTCGATCTTAATGAGGGTGAAGTCGCGGTCAATTTTGACGAGCGGAGAGTCACCTTCGTCTTTGGGGAACTCGACACGCTGGTGCCCGCTTATGCCGCAACCATCCACAAAAGCCAGGGCTCCGAATACCCCGCCGTGGTCATCCCAGTGATGACCCAGCATTACGCCATGTTGCAGCGCAACCTGATCTACACCGGCGTCACGCGCGGGAAAAAGCTCGTGGTGCTGGTTGGCCAGAACAAGGCGGTAGCAATTGCGGTGAAGAATGTTTCTGGGCGACGTCGCTGGTCCAAGCTCGATGAGTGGCTCCGTCCCGTTGAAGCACCTCAATCTCATCAAAACCCGCTTCCGACATAAACACCATTAAACACGCAGACCTACCCGGCACTACGGTAGGTCATTGTTTTTGTTTGAATTTCAGCCTCCAACGCGCTTCATTCTGAGTGACAACCAGAAAGACGCTCCCATGAACAGCATCACTGCAACCCCGGTTTCGGGGCCCAATCCTCTATGCCTTGAGCGCATGTCAGCAGACGCGCGCCTCAAAGAAATTGGCCGCATCCTCGCTGCAGCCGTGGTTCGGCTGAACGCCGAACAGTCCAGCGATTTATCTTCTGAGAACGAAGACAGTTTCGTGGACTTCTCGCGCCGAAAAAGCGGTGATCGTCGTGCAAAACGTTTGCCGCTAGGAGGAATTGATGAAGCAGCACAATAAGATAACCCCAGCATTACCAGGAAGCGATCCAAACCTAGACCAAACGGTGCTGTCGCATATGGCCGCCCTGAAGGCGATGTCGGTCAGGGACCTCAAAGCTGAATGGGAAAAGCTCCTCGGCACCTCGGCACCAAACAATAGCCGGGCATTTCTTGAACTTCGGATCGCATATCGGATCCAGGAGCTAACTTACGGCGGCCCAGATCGGGAAACCCGCCGCATGCTGGATCTGCTTGCCGACGAGGTTGAAGGCCATGCCCGCCGCAAACATCAGATCGCCGATCCCCGCAATCCTGTAGCCGGAACGAAACTCCTGCGTGAATGGAACGGCGCCGAGCATACGGTCACAGTGCTGAAGGACGGCTTTGACTGGCAGGGCCGCAAATACAAATCACTCTCGGCTGTGGCCCGCGCCATCACCGGAACGCGCTGGAACGGGTATCGTTTCTTTGGCCTGCGCGAGCGCAAGCGGGAGGAGGCATGATGCAGATGGAAACCCGTCCGAACCGCCGCCTGCGCTGCGCCATCTACACGCGCAAGTCGACCGAAGAAGGGCTCGACATGGAGTTCAATACCCTCGACGCCCAGCGAGAGGCCTGCGAGGCCTATATCGCCAGTCAGAAGTCTGAGGG
The DNA here is from genome assembly GCF_041300735.1 of Phaeobacter sp. SYSU ZJ3003. Classification (NCBI taxonomy): domain Bacteria; kingdom Pseudomonadati; phylum Pseudomonadota; class Alphaproteobacteria; order Rhodobacterales; family Roseobacteraceae; genus Phaeobacter; species Phaeobacter sp. SYSU ZJ3003. Next base: position 18,262 of record NZ_PXNU01000071.1, read on the forward strand.
ATGGGTGGCAACCCGCGACCGCTATGACGATGGTGGGTTTTCTGGCGGCAACCTCGAACGTCCGGGGCTCAAGCAGTTGCTAGCTGACATCGACTACGGATTGATCGACGTCGTGGTGGTCTACAAGATCGACCGTCTGTCCCGCTCGCTGATGGATTTTTCCAAGCTGGTCGAGGTGTTTGACCGCAACGGCGTCACCTTCGTCTCGGTCACGCAGTCCTTCAACACGACCACCTCGATGGGGCGGCTCACACTGAACATCCTGCTGTCGTTTGCCCAGTTTGAGCGCGAGGTCATCGGCGAACGCATCCGCGACAAGGTGGCAGCCTCGCGAAAGCGCGGGATCTGGATGGGGGGCTATGTACCCCTCGGCTACGATGTGCAGGATCGCAAACTGTTGGTGAACGAGGCCGAGGCCGCATCGGTCCGTCGAATATTCGAGCGGTTTGTCGAATTGGGTTCCGCCACGGTTTTGGCGCGAGAACTGCGCAAGGAGGGCTTCCGCAACAAGCAGGGAACGCTGATCGACAAAGGCTATCTCTATCGCTTGCTCAAAAATCGCGTCTATCGTGGTGAGGCCGTCCACAAGGGCAAGGCTTATCCCGGCGAGCATGACGCCATCATCGACGAGGCGCTCTGGGATCAAGTCCACGCAATCCTCAAGGAAAGCCCGCGCAAACGTGCCAACAACAGCCGGTCGCGGACACCTGCTCTGCTGAAAGGCTTGATCTTCAGCGACACCGGCGCGGCCATGACGCCTACCAGCACGAAGAAAGGTGCGAAGCTTTACCGCTACTATGTGTCGATGGATGTGATCCGGAACCGTGAGACCGGCGAAGAGACCGCCCCGATGCGGCTGGCGGCAGGAATGGTCGAGGACGCGGTCGTGACAGAGGTTCGCCGCATCCTGCAAACGCCAGCGGTGGTGTCGCAGGTGTTAGCCGCACTGAAACGCGACGGCCTTGGGGCATCCGAGGCGGATGCGATAGCGACATTGCATGAATTCAGCGCGCTCTGGGCACAGCTGTTCCCTGCCGAGCAGGCTCGGATCATTCAGCTTCTCGTTCGGCGCGTTAACGTCACCGCCGCGGGGCTTGAGGTCGACATCAGGCGCGAAGGGATCACAGGCGTGATCCGTGAAATGGTCACGCCGCGCCAGATGGAGGCTGCGGAATGACCAAGCCTGACGACACGATCCGCGTGCTGATCCCGTTGAAGGTGCGCAAGAAGAACGGTCGGCCAAAAATCCTGCCGCCTGCCGACTACCGCCCTAGCGAGGACCAGACCCAAGATCCTCATATCCTGCGGGCTATCGGTCGCGCATGGGGATGGCGGCGGCGCATGGAGGCAGGTGAGTTCGCCACCATTCAGGAACTGGCCGAGGCCGTAGGACTGGCTGAGCGGCATGTCAGCCGCCAACTACGGTTGGCCTATCTGGCACCCGAGGTTCTGAAGCGGTTGACCTGTGGGCGGGAGGCGTCGGCGGTTAGCCTGTACGATCTGTGTTTTCTTGCGGGGGAGGGTTGGGGGGAGCAGGTTGGCCAAATATTTGCGAATTGACGGCTAAATCAAGGTGATCGGAAATCACCCGTCAATACTCGAAACGAAGATGGATACAGGTAGACGTGCCAAATACAATAGACCGCTTCCGCAAGTCCGGTACGGGTTAAGGCTGCTGTCCCGTGGTGCTTGAACGACCAGCGCTTCAGAGGACGCTTGACTTGTCACAGGGCAATGACACTTCCCATCGTATGAAAAGCGAACTCCTTGACCCTGCGATCATTGGCGAAATCATCGAGATGGCGCTCAGCGATCATACGAGCTTCGATGAAATCCGAACGTTGCACGGGCTGGGGCCCGACGAGGTCAAGGCATTGATGCGACAAAACCTGAAGCCTGGCAGCTACCGCGCTTGGCGCAGACGTGTGCGCGCTTTTGCCGACCGGCGGGAGGTCTACAAATGAAGGCAGACCCCCATCCCTGGGCCTGCGATCTGTCGCAATTGCATGCCGAGGTCTGGACACGCTTGATGCGCGGTGTGCACGACCGGCATGCCCCGGCCCGGCACCCGACACTGGCGACTGTTACACCGGATGGCAGACCGCAGGCGCGCACGGTGGTTCTACGCGCAGCCGACAAGGCAGCGGGCTCGCTGGATATTCACACGGATCTGCGGTCAGCCAAGGTTAGAGATGTGCGCATAACACCTTTTGCCGCAGTTCATGTGTGGGACGCCTCGGCCCATCTGCAACTGCGGCTGGAAGCTCACGTCACGCTTTTGACCGGTCCAGACGTGACTGCAATTTGGGCGCGTTTGCCCGCAGCGTCGCGATTGTCTTACGGCACCACCCCGGCACCCGGCCAGCGTATCGCACAGGCACTGGATTATGAGAAAGTCGCCGACCCGAAGTCCTTCGTCGTATTGCGGCTCGCTGTGGCAAATATCGAGGCATTGCATCTTGGACCAAACCATCGCCGCGCCCTGTTTGACCGCGGTGACAATTGGGCAGGGACGTGGCTTGCACCCTGAAATTCGCAACGCTTGAAACGGCGGCTTTCACAGCGACTGCACGCTTCAGGCTATGGCGTTGTGCAGCGCGGCCATCGCTTCGCCATCAACGATCAAACGCACTCCAAGCGTGCCGGTCCCGGACAGAACCGGCCGCTTGCGCAGGCAGATGTTCACCGCCTCGATCTGGGGATACTGCGCGCAGGCTTCGACGATACGGGTCATCAGCCGTTCTTGCGTCTCATAGTGTTGAGCGTGCGCCAACGTGTAGATGCGTCGGATTAGGGGGTCATAGTCAAACACCAGTGCCATCTCGTCTCGCGGAACCATCACAAGATGGGACGAAATGGTAAGTGCCAGATCCAGAATATGCGCATCCGGCACAACTTCATCCGGACCATAAGTCCCGATCCGCACGTCAATCTGCAAGTCTTTCAGTTCGATAAAGCTCAGTGATGGCAAGTCCCAGTCTCCGTTTTTCTGTTTAAGGGGCTAAGAACAACCCAGTAATCATCTCATCTCTAGCCGAACACGCACGCCTAGCCATCATCGTCCAACGATGCTTTGCCCGCGCAGTCGATTTGGCGGTTGAACCATCCCAGCCGCCTGGAAACGGGGTGCTTAAATGTATGACCCCAGCGAATATCGTCTGACCACCAGCGGTCTGCGACGTGGACGTAAATCGTCAGGTCATTGCGCATCGGGGCGGTCCCCGCGCAAGCGCGGCAGCGCATAAGGCACCTCGGCGCGATACCGTGCAAACCGATCACCATATCGGGCGGCAAAGCGGCGTTCTTTCAAGCGCGGTGCAAGTAGGCAATAGGCGGTAAAGCAAAGGGCCAACGCCAATTGGTCCGGCGTCCAGATCGGCACGGTCCACAACGTCAGTGCAAAAGCCATGTAGATCGGCTGACGTATCAGGCGGAACAACCCTCGAGTCGGCATATCGGGAAACACAGGCCGAATGCGCGCCATCAGCGACATCCTATAGCGCGTCAATCTGGGTGAGACGCTAGCGACAATCAGGATGAGATTCTACGTCGCGGCATCGG
>NZ_PXNU01000072.1:0-4578 GCF_041300735.1 Phaeobacter sp. SYSU ZJ3003
GACACACGCCCGCCGCAACGTCTCATCCTGATTGACGCGGAATCTCATCCAGTTTGTCGCGCAGCAGACATCCAGCCCAATGCACCCGATTGCACCTCAGCACCTGCATCAAAGCTGGCTTTTAGGAGGATCAGCCAGCTTGCTGAATAGGCGCCCGTTACAGCCCAGAACACTGCACCCTCGGCTTGCCACCAGACGATGCCGGACGGCGTCCATAGCGTAAACAGCGCAAGAAGCTGGATTGATGCAACGATGGCATAGGTGGTGGTGGCTAGTGTCTGACCATGAGGGCCGGGGATCAGACGGGTCAGAAAACGACCTCCAGGACCAGTCAATAGCAGCGAATGCGCCAGCGGAAACTGTGCGATAAGCGCGGCGTTGGCCAGAGCCGCCGTGGGCCACGGCACCGTGCCAAGGCTTTTGCTCAGGCCAAAAAACATCATCACAATCATCGCCAACACACCCGCTGCGAATGTCGCATGGCAAAGCACACCAATGCACAGCGCAAGAGCGATGCGCCCTGGACCTTTTGGGGGTCGCATGGCGGCGCGGATCAATGTGGTCAGCCGCGTGATACGAGGATCGTCCAAAAGAATCATGCGCGGGCCAGAATGTCGTGGGCAATGGCGGCACCGCTTTGCCAGGCGGCCTCTATCCTAGGGCCAACACACCAGTCGCCACCAAGATGCAGCGTGCCGTCCGCGCTCGTCAGGAACCGTTGATCAAGCGCCTGCGTCACTCGGGCATAGCGCCAGCGGTGAGCAGCGGCATGTGTCACACAGTCTACTGTCACACCCAGACGATCACAGAGCAAAGGCAGCATGGCATTGGCGATGGTGGGAGCGTCTTGTTCCAGATGCCTTTCGGAAAAATCTTTGCCCGCCTGCGCGACCCACAGCCCTGTGCCTGGTGGGCGGTCTGGCTTGCTGTTGTCCAGCGCGATCCAGGCCAGTGGATCGTCCCGATCTTGGCGGCTGGCAAAGGGTACGGGGGCGGTCACGGCTGCCATCAGCGTCAAGCAAGGTGCCAGCCGCACAGGGGCCAAGTCAGCGACCAGCGAGTGCTCCGCGCCCAGCAAACCCGCTACCTGCGGGGCGGGCACGGTTAGAACCACGCGTCGGGTTTGAAGGACGCTGTCACTTAGCTGCAACGCCCAGCTATCGCCGATTTGTGTGATGCCTTTGACTTGTACACCTTGACGGATGTCCAACCCGACCCCAAGCGCCTTGGCCAATGCTGACATGCCGGGCCGTCCCACGTAGCGTGAGCGATCGCCTTCATCTGGCCATCTTGCCAGTGTCCCGTCCGTGTGTAGTACTGATAACAGGGCCTCGAAACCGGGGCTTTGCGCCGTGACATATTGCGCGCCATGGTCGAATTGCATGGCACCCACCCTTCGTGTCGCCACGCGACCGCCAATGCCGCGACCTTTGTCCAGCACAACTGGGGCGAGGCCCGCGGCAGCCAGGGTCCGGGCACAAGCCAAACCTGCAATGCCGGAGCCGATGATAACGACGGGGATCATGCCAGACCCACCTGCTCAAGGATGCGTGGGATATTTTTTTTGACCTTAAAAAATCCTGCGGTGGCATGGGGCCAAATCGCTCTATCCCAATCGCGCTGCCATTCGCATAGCGTTATGCCTTGCTCGACCAAAGCTGGGGTGGCCGCATCCAGCCAATCTCGCAACGGACCGCGCGTAACAAACGGCGTGACGATCTGTGTTGCGCCCGCATCAACCGCCCAGCGCACCAAGCCCGCGGGGTCGTTGGCCTGCATCTCCACTGCCGCAACACCAACGCGCGCAGCAGCATCCGCCAATGCACCATTCTCAAATCCGAGGACAAGTTCAGAGACCGGCAATGGGGATCGCAGATGACCCACTACAAGAGTAGCCGCCGTTCGGATATCTAAAGCAGAACGGTCGAAATCCTCGACCCGGCAATCCTCGTCCGTGATCAGCAGCGCCGTTGGGCGGCCGGGTTGCGGTGATATCACAGGGCGCAGCGGCAAAACGGAGGGCAGGCCCTCAGGCTCGGTTGCCTCAAGCCCTTGTGTTACCTCGGCCAGATCACTGCGGCGCGGAGTAAACCGACCAGCTGTGAAGGTCGCGATATTCTGCGCGTCGGCTGGGTATGGCTTGCCACGCGTGTGCAGTCCCGCCACCCAGCGCCAACCCAGCGTGTTTGAGGCGGCATCACCATCCAGCAGGTTACGAAAAAAGAAATCTGCACCTAACCGCCACGGCAGCCCTAGCGTAAAGATCCAGATCGACGCGAACCACATCCGAGCGTGATTGTGGAGATAACCGGTATCCACCACTTCATCTGCCCAAGCATCAAAGTACTCCAGCCCCGTTTGCCCAGCCATTGCACGATCGACATCGCGGCGCAGGCGGCGATCACGGTCAAGCGTGGCAAGATCAGCGTCCAGCCCTTTGCGATAACTGTCCCAGACCTGCGGTCGGCGTTCCAACCAGCCTTTGAAGTAGCCGCGCCAGATCACCTCTTGCACGAACTTTTCCGCATCGTCCGGCCCATGGACGGACAGTGCCGCGGAAACCGCATCTGACTCTAGCACCAACCTACGCCGGATATAGGGTGATAGCATTGAAACTGCTTTGTGTGCGCCAGGGCCATGGTCCGTATTCCTGCCATTGGCATATCTCCGCCCCATTCGAGCCTCAAACACTGTCAAGAGTTCTTCGCCGGCGGCGCGGGTCGGGGTTAAGTCGGTCATGGAGCCAATCTCATAGTATCAGCTTATGGAGCTAACGCGTGGTCGCCAAAGTTCAACTTGGCAGAAATGCGCGACTTTACCCTAAACCACGCCGCCTTAGGGTGTCTCTGTTCGCACCGAGAGCAGATGAACCCACTTCAACTGCGGCGTAGCTCCATTTCATCAACCCACTGAAAAGGCATCACTTTTTGAATCCGTCTCGATTTGGGTGAAGGGCGGATGGAAAGAGACGCGGGGGCTTCAGAGACCAATTTCGGCAGAAACGCCAGTCTCCGAAAGTCGGATGGCCTCGCTAAACCCCTTTGAAACAAAAAGAAAAAGCGCCCCGTCAGGGACCTTATCTCGGGTTTGCAATGTGCAAGTGGCGGGGAGACAGGGATTCGAACCCTGGGAACGCTCTCACGTTCAACGGTTTTCAAGACCGCCGCATTCGACCACTCTGCCACCTCCCCGGTCCGCTGGCGGTTTAGGCCGCGCCAACGCATCGTGCAAGGGAAAATCGTGCCATCTTTTTCGAACAAGGAGCTGCGCCCGATGTAAACGCACGCGAAATAATGCCAATTGCCATGCTTTTGTGCCGCCCGCTTGGGGACAGGGTTTTCATGCAAGAAGACGCAGGCTATCATTTGCAAAATCAAACGATGACCGGGAACCCGGCAAGCAGCGCATCGCCGCTTTGAGCACAGGCAAGGGAAGAACCATGACACAGGCCAGAACTCGGGCCACGCCAATCGGAAAAACCGGCGCGCGGATCTGCGCGTCTGCTTTATGTCTGCTGATGCTGACCGCCTGTGAAGACGGCGCCGGGCTGCCGTTCCTGCAGCCCAAAGCCTCTGCGACCGACACAGCGCCGACATCCGCCAGCAGCACCAAATTGGTGGAGCGCGACGTGGAATCGCCGGATGTGTTTCAGGTGACCGAGGCTGGACTTTGGGACGGGCGTCCCTCCCTTGGCGGTGTCTGGGTGGCCCACCCCGATGCGCAGGATCCGGAACGGGTCATCATCCGCAACAGCGCCAATGGAAAATTCGTAATCGGCGCCCTGTTCCGCCGCGAGCGTGAAATTCCCGGACCGCGCATTCAGGCCTCCTCGGATGCGGCAGCGGCTCTGGGCATGCTGGCAGGCGCCCCGGTCGAACTGAACGTGACTGCCCTGCGCCGCGAAACCGCACCGGAAGAGGTCGCTGCAGAACCGGCGGAGGATGCCGCAGATACCACGGCACAGAGCGAGGCACTGACGCCCGATGCGGTTGCAGAGGCACCGCTGGACCCGATCGCCGGGGCTGCAGCAGCTATCGATGCGCCCGCACCGGATGCAACCCCAGCGTCTGCGCCTGCGAAACCACAGGCCGCGCCCGCGACGCCAAAAACACGCGTTTCGCCGCTTGAAAAACCTTACATCCAGATCGGTATCTTCAGCGTCGAGGCAAACGCCAATCGCACAGCAGGTCAGATGCGCAATGCAGGCATGATCCCGATCGTTTATGAGCAATCCTCCAACGGCAAACCCTTCTGGCGCGTTGTCGTCGGACCGGCACAGACCAAGAGCGAGCGCAGCCAGCTGCTGAAAAGCGTCAAACAGGCTGGCTTCTCGGATGCCTACGCGGTGACCAATTGACCTGCATGACGCCCCCAGCCCCGCGTCGCCTGCACACAGACCAACAAGGATGACACACCGGTGATCGATCTTGTCAAATCCGCACTGAAACTGACCGCCTGCGCCGGGTTTATGCTGAGCATTGCCTCTGTTCCGGCCTCGGCCTTTGATACAAAGGCCCGCGCCGCCTTCGTGCTAGATCAAAGCACCGATACGGTTCTGCTTTCGAAGAATGCCGAGGT
>NZ_PXNU01000073.1:0-16406 GCF_041300735.1 Phaeobacter sp. SYSU ZJ3003
CCGATACGGTTCTGCTTTCGAAGAATGCCGAGGTGCCTTTGCCCCCGGCCTCCATGTCCAAGCTGATGACGCTTTATGTGGCTTTTGAGGCCCTGCGCGATGGGCGGCTGACGCTGGATGAACAGCTGCCGGTCAGCGAACACGCGATGAGCTATGGCGGCTCCACCATGTTCCTGGACACAACCGACCGTGTCCGGGTCGAGGACCTTCTGCGCGGCATCATCGTGCTGTCGGGCAACGACGCCTGCGCGGTGATCGCCGAGGCCCTGAGCCCGGACGGAACCGAGGCCGGTTTCGCCCGTTACATGACCAAGCGTGCGCGCGAACTGGGCATGGCCAATGCCACCTTTGCCAATTCCAACGGTTGGCCCGCCGCCGGGCATCGCATGTCGATGCAGGATCTGGGCATTCTCGCTCAGCATCTGATCGAAGATTTCCCGCAGTATTACCCGCTGTTTTCGGAAAAGACCTTTGAATTTGATGGACGCGCGCCGTCGAACACCCGCAACCGCAATCCGCTACTGACGCTGGGCATTGGCGCCGACGGTCTGAAAACAGGCCACACGAGTGAGGCAGGCTATGGCCTTGTTGGATCAGCCAAACAGGGCGACCGGCGGGTGATCTTCGTGATCACGGGGTTGGCCAGCACCAAGGCGCGTGCAGAGGAGGCAGAGGCCCTCGTTAACTGGTCGTTTCGCCAATTTACCAAGAAAACCATCGCCAAAGCTGACACCCCTGTCGCCGAAGCCGAAGTATGGCGCGGCGCTGCACGATCGGTAGGCCTGGTGCCAGCCGAAGATCTGGAAATCCTGGTACCCGCCCTTACCGGCAGTGAGATCAACGCCGAGGTGGTCTACACCGGCCCCATCGACGCGCCGGTCCGCAAGGGCGACAAACTGGCCGAGCTGGTCTTCCAGCCCGATGAGTTGCCCGAGGTGCGCTTGCCGCTGGTGGCGGCGAATGACGTGCCCGCGGGTGGCTTTCCGGTGCGGGTCAAGACCGCCGCGCAGGTTCTGATCAAACGCTTTCTGAACGGCCCCGAGGACGCGCTGTGACACCCGGTCCCGAACGCGGATTGTTCATCACCTTCGAAGGCATCGACGGGTCCGGCAAATCCACCCAGTGTCGGCTGCTGGCCGAGAGGCTTCAGGCGGCAGGGCGCGAGGTGGTGCTAACTCGCGAGCCCGGCGGCTCCCCCGGGGCCGAAGAGATCCGGCGGCTGGTGCTGGAGGGCGATCCCGACAAATGGTCGGCGGAGACCGAAATCCTGTTATTCACAGCCGCGCGCCGGGATCATCTGGAGCGCACCATCGAACCGGCGCTCGCCGCTGGAAAGGTGGTGATCTGCGATCGGTTTGCCGACAGCACCCGCATGTATCAGGGCCTGTCGCGCGGCGATCTACGCGCTACGGTGGACCAGCTGCATGACCTGATGATCGGCCGTGAACCGGATCTGACCATCCTGATCGACATGGACCCGGCCACCGGCCTCTCGCGCGCCAAGGGGCGTCAGGGCACTGAAGAACGGTTCGAGGATTTCGGCCTGTCCTTGCAGGAAAAGATGCGCGCCGGGTTTCTGGCACTGGCGCAGGAATTCCCCGACCGGTTCCGCGTTCTGGACGGCGACCGTGCTCTGGATACGGTCGCGCAGGACGTTCTGTCGCAGGCGCTGGCGGCCCTTTCCCCCGAAGGAAACCCGGTATGAGCGCGCAGGACGAGTTGCCGCGGGCAGATCAGGCCGCAGGCGCGCCACACCCGCGGGAAACCCCACAAATATTCGGCCAGAACAAGGCAGAGCAGGGTTTTCTTACCGCCTTCAACTCGGACCGGTTGCATCACGGCTGGCTGTTGACCGGGCCGCAGGGCATTGGCAAGGCGACGTTGGCCTGGCGCATCGCGCGGTTTCTTCTGGCGACGCCCCCGGCCGAGGACGGGTTGTTCGGCGCGCCGCCGCCAGCGACCACGCTCGACGTCGACCCGGATCACCCGGTATCGCACCGGATCCACGCCCTGGCCGAACCGGGGTTGGCCGCGATCACCCGCAGCCATAACGACAAGGGCAAGCTGCGCGATCAGATCGTTGTCGATGATATCCGTGCACTGAACCGGTTCTTCGGCCTGTCTGCCACTGATGGCGGGCGCCGGGTGGTGATCGTGGATGCCGCCGATGACATGAACCCCAGCGCCGCCAACGCCCTCTTGAAAATGCTGGAAGAGCCGCCCGCGCGGACCACCATGTTCCTCATTTCGCATCAGCCCTCGCGCCTGCTGCCGACAATCCGCTCGCGCTGCCGCACGCTGCGCCTTGGCCCTCTTTCGGCCGAGAATATGCAGGCCGCCCTCAGCCAATCCGGGGCCGAACTGCCAGAGAACGCCGATCATCTTGCGGCGCTGGCGGCCGGATCGGTCGGCGCGGCGCTGCGTCTTCTGAACCTTGGTGGGCTAAAGACATACGCCGAACTTGTGCAGATCCTCGATTCTCTGCCCCGTCTGGACCGTCAGCGCGCCATGGCGCTGGCCGAAACCGCTGCCCAGCGCGGCGGCGCGGAGAAATTCGAACTCCTGCTGACCCTGACCGAGGTCGCCATGGCCCGCCTTGCGCGCACCGGTGCCACCGGACAGCCGCCCCAGCCAGAGGCCGCCCCCGGTGAAACCGCCATGTTGCAGCGCCTCGCCCCCGATCCGCACAAAGGCCGGGCATGGGCCGACCTTTCTGCCGAAGCGACGGCGCGGGCCCGCCACGGTCAGGCCGTGAACCTTGACCCCGCCGCGCTAGTCCTAGATACGGTTTTCAAGATGCAGGAAACCGCGTCGCGCTGATCCCGACTCGTCCGGGCTGGTCTGGGCAGGTCCGGGGCTGCGGCGCACAAGACGACGAAAGACAGGCATGAGCAGCACACCCCTTCCCCAGATCACCGACAGCCACTGCCATCTGGATTTCCCGGATTTCGCTGGCGAGCTGGATCAAGTGATCGCCCGTGCCACCGAAGCCGGGGTCACCCGGATGGTCACCATCTGCACCAAGATGAAGAATGAACCCTCGGTGCGCGCCATCGCCGAAACCCACGCGCCGGTGTTTTACGCCGCAGGCACCCACCCGATGAGCGCGGCTGATGAGCCGCTGGTCAGCGTGGATGAACTGGTGGCGCTGGCCAAACACCCCAAATTCGTCGGCATCGGCGAGACCGGTCTGGATTACCACTACACCGCGGACAGCGCCGAGATTCAGCAGGTCTCACTGCGCAATCACATTTCCGCCGCCCGTGAAACCGGCCTGCCGCTGATCATCCACGCCCGCGCCGCGGATGACGACATGGCCCGCATCCTGTCCGAAGAAATGAAGAACGGCAGCTATTCCTGCGTGATGCATTGCTTCTCCTCCTCGGCGGAACTTGGCCGGGCGGCGCTGGATCTCGGGTTTTACCTGTCGATGTCTGGGATTGCCGCCTTCCCCAAAAACCAGGAGCTGCGCGACATCTTTGCCGCCGCGCCCATCGATCGCATTCTGGTGGAAACCGACGCGCCCTATCTGGCACCGCCGCCGCACCGGGGCAAACGCAATGAACCCGCTTATTCTGCCCTGACCGCCAAAGTCGGCGCCGAGGCCTTTGGCATGGACTACGCTGACTTCGCGGCCCAGACGCAGGAGAATTTCGACCGGCTGTTCTGGAAAGCAGCGCAATATCAGGCGGCCGCCTGATGGCTGAACTGCGCTTTACCATCCTTGGCAGCGGCTCTTCGGGCGGGGTGCCGCGCCTTGGCGGTCACTGGGGCGATTGCGACCCTCAGAACCCGCGCAACAGGCGGCGGCGCTGCTCCATGCTGGTTGAGCGCGAAGGCCCGGATGGCACCACCACAGTGCTGATCGATACCTCACCGGATATGCGCAGCCAGCTGCTGGATGCAGAGGTCGGGCGGCTGGATGCGGTGGTCTATACCCATTCCCACGCGGACCATGTGCATGGCATCGACGATCTGCGCATGATCGTCTTCAACATGCGCAAGCGGATCCCAGTCTACGCCGATGGCGATACCCAGAACGCCCTGCTGTCGCGCTTTGGCTATGCCTTTGTGCAGCCCGAAGGATCGCCCTATCCGCCGATCCTGGATCTGCAAAGCATCAATGGCCCCTTTGTTATCGATGGCCCTGGCGGCGAAATCCCCTTCCGCCCCTTCGAGGTCGGGCATGGGTCGATCGACGCGCTGGGGTTCCGGATGGGGGGGCTGGTCTATCTACCCGACGTGGTCGACATCCCCGACAGTGCCCTGCCCGAGCTGCAGGATATGGATTGCTGGGTTCTGGACGCCCTGCGCCGCACCCCACATCCCACGCATTTCAACATGACGCAGGCGCTGGAGTGGATCGAGCGGATGCAGCCCCGGCGGGCGGTGCTGACCAACATGCATATCGATATGGATTATGCCACGGTCGAGGCAGAAACCCCCGATCATATCTCTGCCGCCTATGATGGCATGGTGATCCGCAGTCCGATCTAGGGCCGCCCAACCGGGCGAGTGCCCATTAGGACTACGACTATATGCTGCAAAGCCTGATCGACGTCATTCTGCCCGTTTTCCTGGTGGTCGCTGCGGGCTATGCCGCAACGATGAAGGGATATTTCACGCACAGCCATATCGAAGGGCTGATGAAATTCACCCAGAGCTTTGCCATCCCCTGCTTGTTGTTCCGGGCGATTGCCAATCTGGATCTCTCCAGCAGTTTTGACCCGACATTGCTCGTCAGCTTTTACACCGGGGCGGGGATCTGTTTTCTGATCGGCCTCTTCGGTGCCCGGCTGATCTTCAAACGCGACTGGGAAGACTGCGTGGCCATCGGCTTCTGCTGCCTGTTCTCCAACTCGGTTCTGCTGGGTCTGCCGATCACCGAACGCGCCTTTGGCCCGGACAATCTGACCGGTAACTATGCGATCATCGCGTTCCATTACCCTTTTTGCTACGGCATCGGCATCACCGTGATGGAGATCGTCAAGAACCGCGGCAGCGGCAGCATGAAGATGGCACGCTCGGTGCTGACTGCGATGTTCCGCAACGTGCTGATCCTCGGGATTGCACTGGGATTTGCCGCCAACCTGATCGGCCTCACCATTCCTGGTGCAATTGACGATGCCCTGCAGCTTCTGATCCGCGCCGCGCTCCCGGCGGCGCTGTTCGCCCTTGGCGGCGTACTGGTGCAATACCGCCCCGAGGGCGATCTGCGCACTATCGCATTTGTCTGCGTAACCGCCCTGATGGTGCACCCGGCCATCGTCTGGTCCCTTGGCAGCACTCTTGGCCTGAAACAGGATCTGTTCCGCTCCGGTGTTCTCAATGCCGCGATGGCGCCGGGCTTTAACGCCTATATTTTTGCCAATATGTACGGCCGCGCCCGGCGCGTCGCCGCTTCCTCGGTATTGATTGCAACCGGGGCCTCGGTACTGACGGTGTGGTTCTGGCTCGTGGTCCTCACCTGAGGCACCACCCCTGCCCGCCTAGGCCTCGCGCAGGTTCAGCCGGGCAGTCGCAGCGCCCAGAGCAGCGGCTCATCAAAGTTATACATGACCAGCTGTCCGTCCTCGGCCAGTTCCATCCGGTTGACCAGACCCAGCTGCTGTAGAAACTCGCGCTCTGCGATCATCGTTTGTTCGTTACAGAGCCCGCCGCCGATATCAAACGGCGTAAACATGAGGTTCTGCAGGTCCGGCCCATAGGTGGTGGTGAAGCTGCGGCAGGGGCTGGAGCCGTAGAGCGTGCCCTCGGCAAAATCGAACCGCATTTCGTCAAAGCCCGCAATGTCGATGCCCTTTACCCGCTGCACGATCCAGGCGCCATCGAAACTCTCTGCCGTGGGTGAAACCATGGGGACCCCTCCACTGGGTGCATTGGCGTGCTCCGAGGCATAAGAAAATCCCGCCAAACTCCAACCGCAAACCCCGGCACTGACTGCCAGGATCACGGCCAGAAAGGGACCTGAAATCCTCATGTGGCAGAGCCGGTTATCGGGAAAATCGGCATAATCTCACCTTGGTGCATATGCCCCCAGAGTCTGCGCAGTCTGTACGGTTTCACAAGAAAAAAATTCTTGCCGAAACGTTAACCGCGTGCGACCCTGAAAGAGGCAAGTGTGTAGTGTGCTATTTTTAAACAGTTTTTCAGTCCAGGAGCTGCCCAATGCCTCTTGATGGATCTGCCGCGAAAGAAATCAAACAACAGATGGCAATCGCCCGCAAACGCGAGCTGGCCTTTGGTTTGTGTTTTGGCAAGAAGATCGAAGACTCGGTCTTTCTCACCCACAAGACCAAAGCCGCCAAGGTGCTTGGCAAGCAGGCGAAATCCGATGGGGAGACGCCGCAGTTCACCTTTGGACGGCTGAAACTGGACGGCAAGGAACTGACCCTCATCGTCGAAGGAAAGATCCCGCCGGGCATGGCCCGCAAGACCAAGAAAATGTTCATGGTCGTCGGGCTGAAATACAGCATCATCATTCAGGACCCCGACGGACAGGTCGTCGAAGCGGAGAAAGATGAGAACGAAGAAGTCCCGGCTGCGAAAGAGGCCGCAAGCGGCGAGACGGCGACGGAAACGGCAGAACCGGATGGCCCTTCAGCGCCCTCAGGCGCCACTGATCCGGCAGAGGAGAAATGGGCTGCAGCCGCGAAAAAGGTCGAAGCCAACCTCGTGAAGCTGCGTCAGATCGCCGGGATTGATCTTTCCCGGGTCGAGACGCTTTGGAAGGCGTTGCAGGCCAAGGCAGACACCGGCGCCTTTGCCACGGCGCTAGAGCATGTGGCCAAGCTGTCGGCCGAGATGAAGACGGCGGCCCAGGACGCCGCTGCGCGGGCCAAGCGGCAAACCCTGCTTGAGGCAAAGTGGCAGCAGGCAGAAGCCAAGCTGAAGCCGCTGATCGACGAGGTTCTCTCCTTCAAGACAACCCAATCCGAGAAAATTCAGGCGGTCTGGGCTCAGATCACCGCGAGGGTGGAAGCCACGCCGCCTGATTTCGAAGGCGCGCTTAAGGCGGTCGGTCCGCTGGCACAGGCCATTTCCAAGGCCCGTCAGGCCGCGGCCGAGGCACCTCAGGAAGAACCGGCCCCGCCAAGCGGAGGGGCCGAGGCGGCGGAAGGCGGCGACACGACAACGATCCCCCGCCCGGACGCACCGGAAAAAGCGCCCGAACAATCCGCTCCGCCCTCAGGCGAAGCCGCTGGCGATACGGATGATACCGACCTGTCCGACCAGATTGCCCGTATCGAAGCCGGGTTGAAAGAGCTGCGCGACGGCCCGGTGAAGACCTATAACACCATCGTGCCCGAGGCGGTCAGCCAGACCCCGGACAAATGGAAGACCGCCCTGGAGAAAGTCGAGGCGCTGGCGAACGAAGCCAAGGCCAAGCCCGAAAGCAGCAGCACGGCCAAGCTGGAGGCTGGCGAAAAGGCCCTTGCCGGGCTGAAAAAGGCAGTTGCCACCGACACCGAAGCCAAGACCGGTTTTGGCAAGGCGCTGGCAATCTTTGACCTGCGGATGGTCCCCCTGACCAGCCATCCAAAGGCCGGGGCCCCGGAAATCGCACCCGAAATCGCCACGATCAACGACACCCGCACGGACGCCATCGCAAAGGCAAAGGCTCACGATCTGAAAACCGCGACTGAGGCGCTCACGGCTGCTGAGGCCGAGATCACCAAGGCCGAAGTGCTCGCCGATGACTTTGCCCATTTCATGGCGCTGGACCCCGACCGCAAGGAGCTGGCCGACGCTGCGCGTGGGGTAACGGTCGGCGATCCCGCGATCGACGATGCCGCCCGCGAGATGGAACGCCTTTACGATGCGGCGCAGCAGGACAAGGCCGCGAAGAAATTCAAGGATGGCATCAAGAAGCTGGATGAGATCGCCGCAGTTTACGCCAAAACTGCCCGGGTGCGGACGCTGCGGGAAAGCTATGAAGACGCCCGGCCCAAGGCCAAGACTTGGGTCGATTACTGGGCCACGCTTCCCGGCGCTGTAAAAAACCTGCTCACGGTCAAGCTGACCGAGGCGAATGGCTATTACAACGATTCCGATGTCGCCACGAGCAAGGACTACGCCGAGTCACTCAAGACCCTTGGCAAGTTCTGGCACCTGCGGGCGTTTCTGGAAACCGAAATTCCGGTGGTGCAGCAATACGCGCCCAAGCTGACCGCCTTTGAGGCCAAGCTGAAGGAATTCAAGGACCACGATGGCGCCTCGGGCATTCAGGTGATCATCCTGAAAATGGAAAGCGATCTCGCCTCGGCCAAGGCGGAAGCGGCGCTTCACAAGTACTCAACGGCCATATCCCTGCTGGATGCCACGGCCGGGGATTGGGCAGCAACCACTGCGCAGGCGGACGCCTGTAAGGCCTACAAGGAAAAGCGCCAGGTCGTTCAGGGCAAGATCGCACCGCTGAAGAACGTACCGCAAGCCGCAGGCATGCTGGCCGATGCCGAGGCGCTGCTGGCCGAAGCCGTGGCCCATGCGCTCAAGCTCGACTTCCCCACGGCCAACACCTGCCTGGCGGATGCGGAAAAACGCCTCGACAGCGCTAAGGCTGCGGCAGAGGCCGCAGTCGAGCTGGACGGGCTGACCGATACCGCCGCGCTGGATAACCTGAAAAAGAAATGGGACCCGGCCTTCAAGGTCTTCACCGATATCCGGGACAAGGTGGTCGCGGCGGATACCGGCAATGATTTCACAGTGCTGATCGCCAAGGCACAGGTGCCTGCCGCGGAGGCTGAAAAAGCCAAGAAAGCCAAGAAATACGACGATGCGCGCGCCCATCTGGACAGCGCCATCGCCAATCTGAAACTCGCCATGGTGCTGGTCCATCAGCATCACGCCTATGAGGAACTGAAAACCTCGCTGGGAACGCGGGTGGCTGGGCTGGCGGCGCTGAACGATGCCAATTGCCTGCAGCCGCATCTGGATGACATCACCCGTCTGACCAGCGAAGCAGACGATCTGATCAAGCCCGAGGCCTATGACTACGACGGCGCCGAGGCCAAGCTTGCCGCCGCACGCGCTATGGTCGACCAGGCCCGCGCGGAAGGTGAGCTCTACAAGACGATCAAGGCGGACCGGGCCAAGGCAACCGCGGTGATCGCCAAGATCACTACCGAGGGAGGCGATGTAGAAACACAGCTGGAGCATCGCAAGACTGAGATTCAGGCGCTGATCGACGAAAGCATCCGGCTGCAAACCGCGCGGGATTTCAAAGGCGCAGCGGAGAAGGCCAAGGATGCAGCCGGTTGGGAAAAGGCCACCGACGCGGATCTGACGACACTCAAAACCGTGCTGGGCTGGGAAGGTCCCTATTTCAAGGTCCCCCGCGCCACGCTGATCGGCCCGGGCAAGGAAGCCGGGGTGCATCAGATCGC
Source organism: Phaeobacter sp. SYSU ZJ3003 (assembly GCF_041300735.1). Classification (NCBI taxonomy): domain Bacteria; kingdom Pseudomonadati; phylum Pseudomonadota; class Alphaproteobacteria; order Rhodobacterales; family Roseobacteraceae; genus Phaeobacter; species Phaeobacter sp. SYSU ZJ3003. Next base: position 9,387 of record NZ_PXNU01000073.1, read on the forward strand.
CCGGGCGGACGCGGATTTTGCCAAATATGAGGCAATGAAGGCCGCGCATACCTATACGGCGGCGCGCGGAATGTTCGAAAAGGCTTACCAGAAAGTCGAGGCGTGCAAGGTTCTTCTCGCGGCGGCGGCGCCCTACCCTCAGGCGGTTACAGATGCGCAGGCAGCGGTCGATGCATTGGCCGCCGAAGGCAACGATGCCACCAAGGACCGGATCAAGGAGATGACAGACCGGCTGGCGGCAGCCAAGCTCGATACCACCCGGACCGACCTGACGGAGAACGATTATTCGCAAGCCGTGAAGGAATTGAAGGCACTCACCGAGGCTGCCAAGGCGCTGCTGACCGCGATCACCGGATCATCGGAGTATGAAACCGCGCGGGCAGAGGCAAAGGCCAAGCTGGACGAGGCGCAGGCGCACAAGCAGGCCGACGCCATCGCGGCGCAGCTGACCCGGCTGACAGCCAAATATGACGCGCTGGTCAAATTGGCACCAAGTGACTACGCGACGGCAAAAACCATGGCAGAGGAAGTTGCAGCCTCGGCCGAAGAGGCCCTGTCGACCGCCAAGACGCATGGCATCCTTGAAGTGGTGAATTCGGCCATTGGCGGGGATGAGGACAGCGCCCCCTGGTGGCCGCAGGTACAGGCGGCGAAACTGTCGATCAAAGTGGTCGGCAGCCGTAAAAACGCCGATGTCGCAGCGGTACACCTGAAGACCGCGACGGCGGAAATCGAAAACTGCCAGAAAGACGGATTGGCGCCAAAGGTCGCCAAAGGGCATCTTCTTGCCGCGCTGGAGGCCTGCAACACGGCGGATGAGGTGATTTCGCAATATGCCTTCATCACGCAGGAAATCACCCGTGCCCGCACGGCCCTGACCCCGGTCCAGGACCACGAAGAGGCCGCCTATGTCGCCGCCGAGGTTGCCGAGATTGAAAAGCTGCTGACCGGGGCAGAGACCGCTGCCAGAGGTGGCCAGAACTATGCTGCGGTCAGCGCCGATATCGAAAAGGCCATCACCCTGACCAAGACGGCGCTGGAGCTGGCCACGCAACACAAGACGTACAAGGACCTGCGCGCCGAACCGGAAGTGGAACCCCGTCTGGCCGTGCTCGAAGGGCACGAACACCGCTACGCCATCAAACCCAGCATCGACACCATGCGCAAGAAACTGGCGGATGCCGCGGCGCAGGACGGTGGTAAACAACCGGCCGACGCCATCAAGCTGCTGGAAGAGGCGCGCGCCATTGGCACCAGCGCCTTTGTCATGGCGCAGATGCGGGCCAACACGCCGCCAGAGCCCGCCGACATCGAGAAAATCCTGGCACGCCCGGGTGGCACCGCCGAGCTGGATGCGATGATCGACAATCTGGAGCCGGAAGCCCAGCGCGCGGTGGTCAAGGTCGCTTTCAAGGCACGTTTTGGCTGCGATATCAAAAACTTCAGCAACAAGAACCTGGCGCCAGCCACCGAAATCGCCGATGGCGATCTGAAAGGCCCCAATATCGTGGCCTTCTACAAGGCAATGCAAGACCTGCCGCTGGACCACACGCTCAACAATGACTCGCTGAAGAAATTCGCCATCAACGAAGCCGACAAAGGCGGATCCATGTACCAGGGCAACGAGAAACGGATCGTGATGCACGAAGGTGATGCGGGCCTATCGCCCAACTATGCCTTCGGCAGTGATGACGCGGTCGGCAGCCTGGATGATGCGGCCACCCCGGAGGAGCGCGCCGAGCTGGAAAAATGCAAACCCGCGAACGAAGAACCGGTGACCTACTTCAACTGGAACACCCTGCACGAGGTTGGCCATGCGGTGGATGACAAACACGGCTTCATGAACAGCAACGGCAGCAAAAAGGATTTCGGTGGCTGGACCGAATACGGCATGGCGATTTCGGACATCGCCGAGAAATTTGCCAAGAAGTTCAAATATGACAAAGACTATATCACCGAATACATGGCCCATAACACAAGCGCCCATGCCCCGGACAAACCCGCGGACGAGACCTGCACGGACGAAGAATGGGAAACCCGGCGCGTTCAGGTTCAGGCGCATATCGATAGCGCCTCGGAGCCCGCAAAACCATGGTCCAGCATGACCTCTGCCAAGAAGCTCGCGATTGACGGTGTTGTGTATCAGGAGAGTTATACCAACAGCTGGACCTCCTATCTTCTTGGCGCACGCGCCAAGGGCATGACCGGCTACCAGTTCCGGGCGCCGGGCGAATGGTTTTCCGAACTTTATGCCGCCTATCACTCGGGCAAGCTGAAACCGAACCATCCGGCGATTGACTGGTTGTCCAAACTCTGACTGATCGAAAGGCTGCCGACCGATGTCCCTGTTTCATCCCGTCAATCTGCTCTGCCCGCAATGCGAGGCGCCCGTGTCCATGTCCGCCGTCGGCAGTGTCAACGCCGACCGTCGTCCCGACCTACGGGACGACATCCTGGAGGACCGGTTTCAGGACGCGGCCTGCCCCGCCTGCGGCGAGAGTTTTCGCCTGCAACCGCAGTTCAATTACCTCGACGCCGGGCGCGGGCAATGGATCGCTGCGATGCCTGCCAACCGGTTGCGCGATCATCTGGAGCTGGAGGATGAGGCCAATGATCTGTTTTCCACCAGCTATGGGTCGCAGGCCCCCGCTGCCGCGCAGGAGGTCGGCAAAGGGCTAACCGTGCGACTGACCTTTGGCTGGCCAGCGGTGCGGGAAAAATTGCTGCTGCGGCAACTGGAGCTGGACGATGTGATCGTCGAGATGATGAAGCTGCATATCCTGCGCAGCGTCGAAACCGCCCCCTTGGCTGAAGGCATTGAGCTGCGGCTTGTCGATGTGGACGAAGAGACCGGCAGCTATGTCTTTGCCTGGCTGGAAACCGCATCGGAAAAATACATTGAATACCTGAACGTGCCATCAGAGCTGTATCAGGTGATCCACGACAACCCGGAGGGATGGGCCGCGATCCGCGGTCGGCTGGAGACAGGACCTTTCGTCGATATGCAGAAACTCTACATGGGTGAAGGCCGCCATACGGGCGATAAACGCCAGGCAGGTTAACACCGCGCAGCCGACACTCAGCGCAAACCGCGGCGGCGGAGGGGCAAAAACGTTCCTCTTGTCGGGCAGACATCAGGCGATCTGCCCTGCCACTAGGTGCGGTTAAACCCATCCGTGCTCTGCCCATCGCGGCTGGAAAAGCAGGGATGGAAGGCGCTCTTCACCGTAGAATGCATCAAAACTTGGCTCAAAACCGACAACTTGTAACATGTTTCCGGCACTACTGTTGCGTGGCAGCTACGGCTGTGTATGCTCCCAGACACATCCGAAATGACAGAAAGGTAAGTGGGCTTCATGCAGGATCTGACCCCGGCGACACTCGACAACAATGCAATCGAAAGCGCGGAGGATCTGTCGTCCATCGCTTTCAGTTTCATGGCATCAAAGGCGCTGTTCACCGGTCTGCATGTCGGTATCTTTTCACTGCTCGCGGACGGCCCCAAGACGGCCAAAGAACTGTCAGAGGCCGCAGATGTGCCGCTCAACCGCATCGTCACGCTGACAACCGCGCTGGCCAGCGTCGGGTTGCTGAGCAACACGGACGATGACAAGATCAAGAATTCCCCCGCCGCGCAGAATTTCCTTTCGAAAACATCGAAATACGATTTCGGGGATTATCTTCGCTATCAGATCGACCAGCAGATGTACCCTTTCCTGCTGCAGTTGAATGCGGTGATGAAAGGCGAACTCTCCGAGGATGCAATCGCTTCTTACCGGCACTGGATGGCGGATGAAGAACAGGCTTCGGTCTATTCCGAAAGCCAGCACGCCGGCTCTCTTGGCCCGGGGCGCACACTGGCCCGCACTGTGGACCTGTCCCATGCCAAGACCCTCTTGGACGTGGGCGGCGGCACCGGCGCGATGACCATCAGCCTGTGCAACGAATATGAGAACCTTGAGGCCACCATCATCGACTTCCCCAACGTGGCAGAAATCGGCTGGGGTTTTGTCTCCGAGGCCGGTCTGATCGACCGGGTGCGCTATATTCCAGGCAACGCCATCGAAATCCAGTGGCCAGGCAACCAGGACGCCATCCTGATGTCCTATCTGATGAGCGGCGTTCCCGGCGACGACGTCGAGGGCCTGCTGACGAAAGGCTTTGAGGCGCTGGCTCCCGGTGGCAAGCTGATGGTGCATGACTTCATGGTGGAAGAGAACCGCCGCGGACCCGCGCTGGCCGCACTCTGGCAGTTGCAGCACATGGCCTTTACCCCCGACGCCCGTTCGCTATCGGTGGGCTGGCTGACGGAAATGGGCAAAACGATCGGTTTCGAGGTCGAGACCGTCGACAACCTGATCCCGGCGATGACCAAACTGGTCGTCTTTTCCAAACCTGCCTGAGCCGGGGGAGCGGAGATGTCGACATTTCGCGTACACGAAGAGCCGCTTCAGCAGGAGTGGCTGGATGCCTATGGCCACCTGAACGAAGCCTACTATCTGGTCCCGTTCAGCAATGCGACATGGAAACTGCAAGACCGTTTCGGGATCGGTACCGCATATTTCGAGGAAACGGGCTGCGCGCTATATACGCTTGAGACGCACCTGCGGTACGTGGGGGAAGTGCGCGCTCCGGCAACCCTGTCAATCGAGGCCGCGATCCTGGGCGTGGACAGCAAACGTTTGCAGATCGGGCACACAATGTGGTCGGCCGATCAGGAATGCGCGACGTTTGAATGCATGCTGCTGCACTACGATACGCGCCAGCAACGTGCCACGGCCCTCCCCGAGGCGATCTATAACAGCCTTTTGGATGCGGTTCTGTCCCCTGCCCCGGAATGGGCCGGACGCGCAGTGCGTCAGTTGTGCGGAGCTGTCGCCGGTTGATGCTGGCCCGGCCAACTAGCCTCCCAACACCTGCAATAACCGTGGCCGTGGTTGCGCTTGGCCTCGCGGATGCGAGGCCAAGCCAATCTGTGTCCGAAAACCGGAGGCGATTTCGCTCACAACAATGCCTCAAAGGCATCAAGGTGCGCATAGGAGCCCTGCAACAGGTTTTCATAGATGTCCGCCAGAGCAGTGTCCGGCACGGCCTCGGCCGCAGCCGCGATATCGACGATGTCTTTCTCCTCGATCGCCACACCGACCTCCAGCGCGTCTTCTAGCGAGGTCAGCCCCTGCTCCAGAAGCGTGTCGTACATCTCCTGCAACTCGGGATTGGAGAATTCGCCAGCGGTGTCGAAAACGAAGGAATCGACATCGACGCCGATCTTCTCTGCATAATCGACAAGCGCGTCAAAGTGCTGGTCTTCGGACTCCTCGATATTGGCGAAGATCTCCTCTCCATAAACATCGTAAAAGGCCTCGTAGAGATCACCCGCAAGCTTTTCCTCTTCGATCATGAACTTCAGCTCTGCGATGGCCTCAGCGCTAAGCGTCACAGCAACAGAGGCATCATCGGTTGATACCGTTTCAACCTGCTGTGTCTCAGCTTCGTTACGGTGCCATTTGCCACCGCCAATACCTGTATCAAGGCCGGTTTCGGCGGACAGTTTAACACCGTCGGTGCCTTCGAAACTCACTGTGTACTCGCGGTAGGAAACACTGTTCATGCTCATGTCTTTCTCCTGTGCCGGTTGCTGATCTCAAGGTGAACGAGGCCCGGCGCGCCCATTACATTCAGAAAAATACATATGTAAATTGGCTCGTGAATTGAAACTGGCCTGCCAGCAGACCGGCGTTGCGCCGCTGATTTGGCAGCGAAATTTTGCCGTGCGCCCGCTGCAACGACTGCACTCGTGACGTCGTGCCGCAAGCCTTGGAAGCCGATTGGCAACCTCTGCATGCTGCCAGACATGCCAGCGCATGCGTTCTGACAACAGCCATTAGAATGCTCAGAGCACATTTCAAGATCGCATTGGAGAGATCGGAGCCAAGCCTCACTGCTGAGAGGCCCACTCACGTCGAGCACCTAGGCGATCGGGATCTTTGCGACCTCGGATTTGAACCATTCGCCAAAGGCAATGAGCCGCGGATCGGGGAAATCCGTATCCGGATAGACCAGCCACATCCCCCGTCCGGTGGTCAGGCGGGTCTCATTGAGGCGCACAAGATGCCCAGCAGCCACGTCGGCAGCGGTCAGGCTGACATCGGCCAGCGCAGCACCATGCCCGGCAAAGGCAAGGTCCACGACCCGCGCGCGGCTGTCGTAGGCGACCATGTTCTTTGGCGGCGGTCCCGCATAACCCAAAAGGTTCAGCCAGGCCTGCCAATCGTCCTTGCGGCCGTCGATATAGGCCAGGGTCAGCTTGGCAATCTCATCGGCGGACAGTGGCAGACGCCGCCCCGAGACAACCGAGGGCGCCGCCACCGGCACCAGTTCATCACGGTGCAGTTCGACTGCGGTCAGCCCGGGCCACTCCCCGGTGCCGTAGCGCATGCCACCATCAAGATCCGATTTGCGAAAATCGGTATCCGTGGCGCTCATCTCCGGTTCGACCGTGATCTCCGGATACATGGCATGAAACCGCGACAGGCGCGGCAATACGATGCGATTGCCGTAAAAGGGCGTGACCGCCACCCGCAATGTCCCGCTCATCGGATTGCCCTGCAGTTCAATCGCAGCGGCCTCGATCGTGTCGAAGGCCTTGCCGATCCGGTCGGCAAAACGTTTTGCCGCGTCGGTCGGTTGAACCGCACGCCCACGACGCCGGAACAGGCTCATCCCAAAGGCTTCTTCAAGCGATTTGACCTGATGGCTGATGGCCGCGTTGGTCACGTTCAGCTCAGCCGCCGCCTCCTTGAAGCTTTCATGCCGCGCGGCAGCTTCGAAGGATCTGAGGGCATTGAGAACAGGAAGACGTCGAGGCATGGCATTATGGTCAAATTTTCCTCATCCATAGTGCTAGAATGTTTCATTATTATCAACCACGAGATTTTGATATACCGCCGCTACTGCAAAACCCGAAATTCTTGGTGGGTTACGATCCTGAAGTTGTCTGACACCTGGCTTCGGAAGGAT
>NZ_PXNU01000074.1:0-20896 GCF_041300735.1 Phaeobacter sp. SYSU ZJ3003
CGCATAACCATGAAATCCGCAGCGTCGCCCGAAACGCTTTTCAACATCGATCGGGACATTCCCGGCATGCTCAAAATGAGATCCATCAATAATTTCTGGAAGCTGGGGACGGTTGCTCCTGCGGCGTTGCTGATACTGACTGCAGGTGCGGCGTCCGCCGATTTACTGCCTGATGATCCTCTCATCGCAACCAGCGGCGACGGCCTGATCTTCGCGGATCCGGATGAGGGTATCGACCCTCCCGGGGTGAAGGCGGTGACCTTTACCCGCACGCGGGTGCCGGATGGATCTGGCGGGTTCACCTACGTGGATCCATTCGAACAAATCATCACGGACTTCTCCAACTTGACCTCTCGGGGAGATGTGACCAACTGTCTGATGGCCAGCCAGGACGGCGTCTATTGCGACTCCGCAGGCGGTTCGGGCAAACGTGTCAAAACGCAGCTGACCGGTCCTTCGCCTTTCGACATGCGCATCCGGACCGTTGCCAGCGCAACGTACCCGACCGTCGATTACTTCACTTTCGGTAAGACCTCCAACTTCACCGGCGCCCGGATGACCGGCTTCTCTCTTCAACTCTTGGATGCCAATGGCAATGCGATGGGCACCCTTGCCCCGTCGGACGCTGTTCTGTTCAATCTCAACGCGACGGATATCGGTATTGGCGCACGGCTGCCAGACGGGCTGTTCGGGGCCGGCGGGCAAGAAGGCGAAATCGGCTTTTTCTCAAGCAGTCGGGCATCCCTAGCCTCGACCACTAGCGTTGACGCACTGACCTTCGGCGCCCTAAGCAACACAGAATATCTGGCCAATTTCGGCGACTCCTTCATCGACGACACGATGACGCCGGACGGGCTGTTCTGGGACGATAACAATGATCCGACCGACGAGTCGGCTCTGGTGGCATGGAACGATCTCTCCAACGGCGGCTGGACGTATGGCACGCTGGACACCGCTGCCAACATCGACGCGCGCCTGACTGAACTGGCGACAGCACTGGGCGTCAGCGTGGCTGACCTCGGCTATGTTGACGGTGGTCTGGTGCCTGCAGACATCGTCGCCGCGGCAGAGGCCAATGGCCTGTTTGCGGTGGATGCCGTCGAAGACCTGCGCAATGCGAACCTGAATTTCACGGTGACGGTGGGTAGCATCGATGATGGTGAATTCACCCTGCGCATTGCCCCCCAATTTGCGCCGATCGTTGCCAATGCTACCTCGGCTTACGAGTTCAAGCTTGCCGGGTATCTGGATGGGGCCGCCAATATACCCTACCTGGACCTGGGCAACGCGGCGACCTACCAGGCAGCGATCGCCGATCTATTGGCCATGACAGCCGCAGAGCGCAGCCTGGCACTGGCCAGCACCGGCTACAGCTTTGCGCCCGCGTTCGCCAACCTTGGCTTTGAAGTGTCCCGCGGGCAGGTTGATGCCATTTTTGCCATTCCGTCGCAAAGTGCGACCGGCGCCGAGGGCAGCGTCACCCGCAACAGCAGCTTTGACACCTGGCAGATGGGAGAGGGCTGGACCGGGTTGTTCTCTCTGAACGGCAGCCAGGCCACTTACGATCCCACGGCAACCTCGGTTGGCTATGATGTGGATATCGCATCGCTGTCGATCGGCCTTGAGAAACAGCTGAACGCAAACACCACCTGGGGTGCTGTCCTGGGCGTGGCCGACGGCAGCGCAGATGCGCAGAACGGCCTCGGTGGCGTAGATGCCAGCAGCGTTTCGCTGACCGCCTATGGTCGCTTCGGGTTCGGCAATGGCGGCATGATCAAGGCGCTGGTCGGTTATCAGGACAACTCCTACGACTCGACCCGCAACGTGCTGGGGCAGACCGCCACCGGCAGCACCGACGGAAGCCAGGTCTTTGGCGCCTTGCAGGCCGAGTACATGCAGGATGCTGGCGCCCTGCGTTGGGGTCCGCTGGCCTCCGTAGAGTACTATGACATGTCCGTTGACGCGTTCAACGAAACCGGCGCGGGCGCCTGGAACCTGAACGTCGATGGCCTGTCCAGCGACATCGTCCTCGGGTCGGTCGGTTTCCGCGGTTAATACGATCTTGCAGGCTCCCAGGGCCTCACCACGCTCACCGGTGGATTGGAATACACCTTTGCGTCGGGCAGCGACTTTGCCGTGCGCAGCGGGTTTATCGGCCTGCCGGGCGCCACTCTGCCGGTCCAGGGGCTGGATGACGACTGGATCGACGTCAAGCTGGGCTTTGAAACGCAACTGGCGTCCAGCGGATCAAGCGGATCTGTTTTCTACGGTGGTTACAACGGCTCGATCGGCAGCGACTATGAGAGCCACAGACTGCAAGTTGGCCTGAACTACGAATTCTAAACTCGTCTCTTAAGACAAAATGCGGGCCTGACGCCTTTCCGGTGTCAGGCCCTTTTTCTATGTAATCCCGACCTGAAGAATTGCCGGTGCGACAGCCCCCCCGGATTGAAGCGGAGAGACTGGCGCCGTCAGCTGTCATACGGACCACCGGTCGAATCCCCGGGCCGTCGCTCCCTTTCCTCCACCCCAGAAGAAGGCGAGCAGTGTTTTCTGCGCCCCCTGCCGCTGGGGCCATCTGCCCGTTTCTGAGCGTCAACCACACGCGCGCGCTGCTCCTCAACACCGCCGGGCACCAGCTTAAGAATGAACAGCATGGCGCTGTTTTTATTCTACAATGTACTGCTCAACATTTAGGCTCCGCTCCCTCAAGCTGACCGCAGGAGGCCCAATGCACGCAACAGGCTTGATCGGTGAAGCATTAGTCGCCAACATGATCCGATATCCATTTCGCAAGGAGAATACAGCATCGGATCACAGTTTGAGCTCACCGCCGGGACAGGTCGGGAGTTCGTTAATGCAACAGGGAGATCAAAATGAAATTCACAAAACTATTTACCGTCTCGCTTCTGGCGATGACGGCGGCGAGCCCCGTGCTGGCTGAAAATGTTCTGCGTTGGACAAGCCAGGGCGATGCCCTGACCATGGACCCCCATTCGCAAAACGAAGGCCCCACGATCGCGATGAATGGGCAGATCTATGAATCGCTCGTGACCCGCGATGCAGACCTTACCCTGCAGCCCGAGCTGGCCGAAAGCTGGGAAGCCGGGTCCGACGGCTGGACCTTCAAACTGCGTCAGGGCGTCAAATTCCACGATGGTGCCGATTTCACCGCCGAAGACGTGGTCTTCTCCTTTGAACGCGCCAATCACGAAGCCTCCGACTACAAAGAACAGGCCAAAAACGTGACCTCGGTCGAGGTCATTGACGATTACACCGTCAAACTGATGACCGATGGCCCGAACCCGATCCTGCCGAACCAGCTGACCTCGATCTACATGATGGACAAGGGCTGGTCCGAGGCGAACAACGTCACCGCCCCGCAGGATTTCAAGGCCAAGGAAGAAACCTACGCGGTGCGCAACGCCAACGGCACCGGCCCGTTTTCACTGGTCAGCCGCGCCCCGGATGAGCTGACGGTGCTGGAGCGCAACGCCGCCTGGTGGGGCAACGATATGTTCCCCGGCAATATCGACAAGATCGAGTATCGCCCGATCTCCAATGCCGCGACCCGCGTTGCCGCACTGTTGTCGGGAGAGGTCGATTTCGTATTGGATCCGCCTTTGCAGGATCTCAAACGCATCGAATCCGCCGATGGTCTGGGCGTCAAAACCGTTGCACAGATCCGCTCGATCTTCTTCGGCATGGATCAGGGTATCGAAAAACTGCGCAGCTCGGACGTGGATGGCAACCCGTTCAAGGACAAGCGGGTACGCGAAGCCTTTAACCTTGCCATCGATAAGGCCGCGATCCAGCGCGTCGTCATGGAAGGCCTGTCCTTCCCGACCGGTATGATCACCCCGCCGGGTGTTCTGGGCAATACGCCGGACAACGACGCTTCCTACGGCTTTGATCCGGAAAAAGCGAAATCCCTGCTAACCGAGGCTGGCTATCCCGAAGGCTTCTCGATCCAGCTGGACTGCCCGAACAACCGCTACAACAACGACGAGAAGATCTGTCAGGCGGCCGTGGCGATGCTGGCCAAGATTGGCGTGAAGGTGAACCTCGACGCGATTCCGAAGGCGCAGCACTTCCCCAAGATCCAAAAACGGGAATCGGATTTCTACATGCTGGGCTGGGGCGTTCCGACGCTCGACAGCCACTATGTCTTCTCCTACCTGCTGGATGGCGAAGGGTCCTGGAACGCGACCGGCTATGACAACGCCCGCGTGAACGAGATCACCGACGCAATCACCACCGAGATCGACATCGACAAGCGCACCGCGCTGATTGATGAGGCCTGGGATCTGGTGAAGGCCGACATTCCCTATGTGCCGATCCACCACCAGGTTCTGGCATGGGGCATCTCGGACAAGGTCGATATCGCGATCGCGGCGGATGATGCCTTCCGTCCCCGTTTCGCGGTCATGAAGTAAATTGAGTCACGGGGCGGGCCTGGCGTCCGCCCCTATGCTCCGGGGGCTCAATGACATTCTTTATCCTCAAACGGCTGGCGCAGTCCTTGCTTGTCATGGCTGTCGTCTCGGCCATCAGTTTTTCCCTGTTCAACTTCGTCGGCGATCCGGTCAACAATATGGTCGGACAGGATGCCACGCGCGAACAGCGGATCGAAATCCGTCAGCAACTGGGGCTCGATGACCCCATCCTGACGCAATACACCCGCTTCATGGGGAATATCCTCAGCGGCGATTTCGGGCTCAGCTACCGGATCAAGCGCCCCGTGGATGAGTTGATCCTGGAGCGGTTACCCGCGACGCTAGAGCTGGTTTTTGTCAGTGCGATCATAGCCTTGGCGGTTGGAATTACACTGGGTGTCTATACCGGTATCCGGCGCAAATCCTGGATCAGCCGGGTCATCCTTTCGACATCGCTGATCGGGGTCAGCCTGCCAAACTTCATTATTGGCATCGCGCTGATCTATGTCTTTGCCGTGCATCTGCGCTGGCTGCCGTCCTCGGGGCGTAGCGGTACAGTGGACCTTGGCTGGTGGAAGACATCACTGCTGACCAGCGATGGCTGGCGCGCCATCGTCCTGCCCGCGATTACCCTGTCGCTGTTCCAGCTGACGTTGATCCTGCGTCTGGTGCGGGCTGAGATGATGGAGGTCATGCGCACCGATTTCATCAAGTTCGCCCGCGCCCGTGGCCTGTCTGAACGGGCGGTGAACTTTCGTCACGCGCTGCGCAACACGCTGGTTCCGGTGATCACCATCATCGGCCTAAATATCGGCGGGCTGATCGCCTTTTCGGTGATCACCGAAACCGTGTTTCAATGGCCCGGCACTGGCTTGATGTTCATCCAGGCTGTCGATTTCGTCGATGTGCCGATCATGGCCGCTTACCTTGTCTTCGTGGCGCTGCTGTTCGTCCTGATTAATCTGATCGTCGACATTCTTTATTTCGTCGTCGATCCACGTATCCGTCTGGGGTCCTGATGAGCCTTCCAACCGATCGCCCGGCCACCCGCTGGGAGCGTTTCAAGGACAATGACATCGTCTGGTCCTTTTTCCATTCACCGGGGGCGGTGATTGCCGCCGTGATCACGGTTCTGATGATCCTGGCCTGCGTTTTTGCCCCTGTTCTCGCGCCATTTGATCCCTTTGATCCGGCGCAAATCTCGCTCTGGGATGGCAAGCTACCCCCCGCCTGGGCCGAAGGCGGGCAACCGCAATACCTGCTGGGCACCGACAACCAAGGCCGCGACATGCTGTCGACGATCCTTTACGGTGGGCGCCTGTCGATCATCGTGGGGCTGGCTGCCGTTTGCCTTGGCATGGTGTTGGGCGTCACGCTGGGGGTGATTTCCGGCTACGTTGGCGGCGTCACCGATGCAGTGATCATGCGCATCGCCGATGTGCAGCTGACCATTCCCGGCATTCTGCTGGCGATCCTGATAAACGGCATCGGCCGTGCCGTACTGCCACTGGAGCTGCGCGACGAATTCGCCATCTACGTGGTGATTATCGCCATTGGCCTGACCGACTGGCCGCAATTCGCCCGCGTCGCCCGCGGCGCCACATTGGTCGAGGCGAACAAGGAATACGTTCAGGCGGCCCGTATCATCGGCCTGCCCCGTTGGCTGATCATGATCCGCCACATCTTTCCTAACACCCTGCGCCCGGTTCTGGTGATCGCGACCATCGGTCTTGCCCTTGCCATCATCTCCGAGGCGACCCTGTCCTTCCTTGGTCAGGGCATCCCGCCCACCACGCCGTCTCTTGGCACCCTGATCCGGGTTGGCAACGAATACCTCTTCTCTGGTCTGTGGTGGATCACCTTCTTTCCCGCAATCGCACTGGTCGTTCTGGTTTTTGCAGTGAACCTGCTTGGCGACTGGATGCGTGATGCCCTCAATCCGAAACTGAGATGACTGAACTTTTGAAAATCGAAGGGCTCGATGTCGAGTTCCCCACCCGTCGCGGCACGGTCAAGGCAGCGCGCAATGTGTCCCTGACCGTGAAGCCGGGGGAAGTTGTCGGTCTGGTCGGGGAATCCGGCGCCGGTAAATCCACCATTGGCAACGCGATCATTGATCTCTTGGAGGCGCCGGGGCGCGTTGCGGGCGGCTCGATCCTGTTTCAGGGCGAAGAGCTGCGTGGGCGCGACGAGGACGAGATGCGCCGGATCCGGGGCGACCGGATCGGGATGATCTTCCAGGATCCGCAAACCTCGCTCAATCCCCTAATGACCATCGGCGCGCAGCTGGTTGAAACGATTGAAAAAACCACGGGATTGAAGGATGCCAAGGCCGAAGCCCGTGCGGTGGAACTGCTGGAACAAGTCGGCATCACCGAGGCCAAGGCACGGCTGCGCGCCTATCCGCACCAGTTTTCGGGCGGCATGCGTCAGCGGGTGGTCATTGCCCTTGCCCTTGCCGGCGATCCCGATCTGATCATCGCGGATGAGCCGACAACCGCGCTTGATGTCTCGATCCAGGCTCAGATCCTTGATCTGCTGAAACGGCTTTGCCGGGAGCGCAATCTGGGCGTCATCATCGTAACCCATGACATTGGTGTCATTGCCAATATCGCCGATCGGGTCGTAGTGATGTACCGCGGCGAAGTGGTGGAGACCGGTGATGTCGCGCAGATCCTTGGCGCCCCCAATCACGAATACACCCGATCCTTGATCGCCGCCGTTCCGCGCGCGGATCGAAAGCTGGAGCGGTTCACCTCGGTCGATTATATTGAGGGCGACACCAAACCCTTTAGCCGGATCGACGTGCAGAACCACTGGCTGGGACAAGCGCGCAGTGACCGTCAGGGACAAGCTGCGGTCGAGGTCGAAAAACTCGACCTCTCCTTCGTGCTGCAGAAATCGCTGTTTAAACGGAACCGGCGCATGCTGCGGGCGGTGAATGAGGCGACATTCTCGGTCGCCGAAGGGGAAACCTTTGGCATCGTTGGGGAATCCGGCTCAGGCAAGTCCACCATTGCGCGGCTGATCGCGGGGCTTTATCGCCCGGATTCCGGTGCCATCCGGGTGCTGGGCCAAGATGTCAGCTCGCGCCCAAACAGCGCCCCGGCGCAGCAGGCCCGCCGGGCGCTGCAAATGATATTCCAGGACCCCTATTCCTCGCTCAATGCGCGGATGCGGGTGTTCGATATCGTGGCCGAGCCAATCCGTTATCACCGGATGACCGACAGCGACAAGGAAACCCGCCGGGTGGTAGGCGATCTTCTGGATCATGTCGGGCTGGGCGCCGCCGCCGGGCTGCGCTATCCGCATGAGTTTTCCGGCGGTCAGCGGCAGCGTATATCAATCGCGCGGGCGCTGGCGTCGCGCCCGCGGATCCTGATCTGCGATGAGCCGACATCGGCGCTGGATGTCTCGGTGCAGGCAACAATCCTGAACCTTCTCAAAGACTTACAAGAGGAACTGGGGCTGACGATGATCTTCATCAGTCACGACCTGCCGGTCATTCGTCAGATGTGCGACAGGATTGCAGTGATGCGGAACGGCCAGATCTGCGAAATCGCGGAGGCAGAAACTCTGTTCGAAGCCCCCGCGCATGAGTATTCACGTCATTTGCTGGATCTGATGCCCCGCATGGATCTGCTGGGCGGCGCGACGGCATAAGTCGGCTCGGTTCCCGGTACCGATCACCCGGGGCCGGGAACGCGATGTTTTATGAGAACAACTCGTGCGCCAGTTCCAGCGCATCGACCAGCGTGTCGACCTCACCCCTTGTGTTATACATTCCAAAGGACGCACGGCAGGTCGCCGCCACACCAAGGTGATCCATCAGCGGCGCTGCGCAGTGTTGCCCAGCCCGGACAGCCACGCCTTTCTTGTCGAGAATGGTCGAAATATCATGGGGATGCGCAGCATTGTTCATCGTTAAGCTGAAGATCGCCGCTTTGCCCGGTGCTTGCCCCTGAACACTGATCCAGTTGAGGCCGTTCAGGCGTTCGGAGGCGTAATTGCACAGATCGCGTTCATGGGCGGCGATGTTCTCCATGCCGATACCCATCATGTATTCCAGCGCAACACCCAACCCGATGGTCTGCACGATACCGGGCGTGCCGGCTTCGAACTTCATCGGCGGATCGTTGTAGGTGACCGTATCGCGCGTGACTTCGCGGATCATGTCGCCCCCGCCGATGAAGGGACGCATTTCCGCCATCCGTTCGGGGCGGATATAGATCGCTCCAGACCCCGAGGGGCCATAAAGCTTGTGCCCGGTGATGGCATAGAAATCGCAGCCGATATCCTGCACATCGACTGGCATGTGCACGGCGCCTTGTGAGCCATCGACCAGAACCGGAACACCCTTGGCGTGGGCGCCTTCGGTCACCGCCTTAACATCCACCACGGTGCCCAGCACGTTGGAACATTGAGTGATGGCAACCAGTTTGGTTTTCGGACCGATGGCATCAATCACAGCCTGCGGATCAAGGCTACCGTCCGGCGCGGTATCCACCCATTTTAGAACGGCGCCTTGCCGTTCGCGCAGGAAATGCCAAGGCACGATATTGGCGTGATGCTCCATCACCGACAGAACGATCTCATCCCCCGGTTCAAACCGCGGCATCGCCCAGCTGTATGCCACCAGATTGATCCCTTCGGTGGTGCCGGAATTCAGCACGATCGTGTTCTCATCACCTGCGTTCAGGAACCGGGCAATGACCCCGCGCACGGATTCATACTTTTCGGTCGCGAGGTTAGACAGGAAGTGCAAGCCCCTGTGAACATTCGCATATTCTTCCGAATACGCCCGTGTGATCGCATCGATCACCACCTGCGGCTTCTGCGCCGAGGCGCCGTTGTCCAGATAGGTCAACGGCTTGCCGTTCACCTGCCGGGACAGGATCGGGAAATCGGATCGGATCGTGTTGACGTCATACATAAGCGGGCAGTCCCAGTTTGGCTGGGCCAAGAAGACCCAAAACGAATGTCAGAGTAAAGAGGGCCAGAAGGCTCGCCATCACCAGCACGCCAAAGGCGCGCCACAGGGAATTGAACCTATGCGCCTCATTCACGAAATGCAGGAGCACGTAAATCAAAAACACGTTAACCAGCAGGCTCAGCAACGCGCCGATACCGGCGGAGAGCAGCGTCACCACGATCACCACGGCCTGAATGCCAACACGGACCAGTTGCAGCCAGATCATCACCGGAAGAACTTGGGCAAAGCCACCCTGCCCACCGATCAGTCGACCACAAAAGGTCACCGCCACGGAAAAGACCACGAGAAGCCCGGCAGAAAGCCCCACCAGCGCGGTCGGCGACATATTGAGAAACGCCAGTTCCTGCGCCACCGGAAACAGCCACAGCATCAGCGCATGGGTCAGCGCATTCAGCACGGCCACAAGCAAGAGACCGGTCCAGACCGCCTCGCCCCGCCACTGCTGGGCAAGAACGATCTCGGCCGCTTTGGCCGGGCTACGCAGGGTCAGCAGTGCAAGGTTCAAGAACGGGGTCATGTGCGGGTCCAATAGGCTTCGATCATGCCGGACAGCCAGAACCACAGCACAACCGCCAGCCAGAGCAATCCAACACTGTTGAGCGCCGGACCAGGTCCGATGAACCCGGCAACCAATCCGTTAAGCAGCAAAAGCGGGCTGGAGGCCAGAAGCGTCCAGAACAGGACCAGACGAGAGCGATAAGCCTCACCCTGCCCGCCCAGCATACGCGCCAGAAGATGCAGCACGAAAGACATGGCATAAAGCGCCAGTGGCGCCATGAAGACCAGTCCCAGAAGTGCGCCGCCCAGCAGCATGTTCAACTCTTGCCCCGTCAGATGCGCCTCACGCGCAAGCCGGGGCATCTGCGCCACGAACGCCATGGCGCAGCCAAACATCACAAAGGCCAACAACCGGTCTTCGCGGTGGCCCATAGACAGGAGCCGCGCAATTACACGGCGCGGCCCCCGGTATGTGGCAACAATGTCAGTTGTCACAGCCATCAGCGGCGCCGCGACAACCAGCCTTCGAGACGCGCGACGATTGCCTCGGCAATCGTGTCGTCCTCGATTTCGTCGACGGCCTCGGCCAGGAACGCAAGCGTCAACAGGTCGGTCGCATCACCTTCCGGCACCCCACGCGAACGCAGATAGAACAGCGCATCCTCGTCAATCGCGCCAGACGTGGAACCGTGCGAGCAGGCCACGTCATCGGCGTAGATCTCCAGCTCGGGCTTGGCGAGGAACTGGCTGTCGTCATCCAGCAGCAGCGATTGGCTGATCTGGTAGCCATCGGTTTTCTGCGCACCTTCCTTGACCAGAATCTTGCCCTGGAACACACCGGTTGCCCCGTTGCGCAGAACCTTCTTGAAGACCTGACGACTTTCGCAATTCACCGCGTCATGGGTGATGAACACGGTGTCATCGTGATGGAAGTCGCCATCACCGGCGCAGGCGCCCGCAATATGCGCAATGGCATCGTCGCCGGTAAGCTCGATCACCGCCTCGTTACGGGTCAGCACGCCGTTCACGGTCAGGGTGAAGGCCTTGAACTGCGATTCCGTACCGAGCCGCGCAAACAGATGCGTGGCCGCGCGGCGTTCGTGATCACGGCCCTGCGAACGCACCAGATGCAGCTTGCCGGTGTCGGCAATGTCAATCTCCATGCATTTGTTGAACCGCGCCGCCGCCGGACCGTTTTCCAGGATCGTGGCTTCGGCGCCCGCGTCCACAAGAATGACGTGGTGCAGGATTGCATCCGAACCGGTCTCGGTGTGGCGATAGACCATGTTGATCGGCTTGGAAGGGGTGCCGGTCACGTGGATCGCCAGACCATCCTCGGCAAAGGCCGTATTCAGCGCCGCAAGCGGACGGGCAACCGGGGATTGGCCGCGTGCCTCAAGAACACCGTACAAGTCTTTGGCCCAATGGATATCTTTGCCGCAGATATCAGCAATCCGGTCGATCTGAACACCTTCGAGCGCCAGATCGTCCGAAGCGTCGGCATCAAAGACACCATCGACAAAGACGACCTTCAGGCTGTCGAATTCATCGAACATCGGCGGCTCGCCCGCGTCAAAGACAGCGGCAGGCGTGACCTCAGCCGAGGTCAGCGTCTCAGGGCGGGTGTATTTCCAGTACTCATCGCGGCGACCGGGCAGACCAAGCGTTTGCACGCGGGACAGCGCAGCGCGGCGTGCCGGTTCCAGGCAGCCGCCCTCGGGCAGCGTCAGCGCGGCGAGCCGCGCATCCGTAGCTGTTTGTTTTACCTCGGGAAGCGCCATTTACGCCACCTCTGCCAGGATGTCGGCATAACCGTTGTTTTCCACCTCAAGCGCCAGCTCGGGGCCGCCGGTTTTAATGATGCGGCCATTGGCCATGATGTGCACCACATCCGGTTTGATGTGATCCAGCAGGCGCTGGTAGTGGGTGATCACCAGGAAGCCACGGCCTTCGTCACGCAGCGCGTTGACGCCATCAGCCACCAGCTTCATCGCATCGACATCGAGACCGGAGTCAGTTTCATCGAGAATGCACATCTTGGGGCCCAGCATCGCCATCTGCAGGATCTCGTTGCGCTTCTTCTCACCGCCGGAGAAACCGACGTTGACCGGACGTTTCAGCATGTCGGCGTCGATCTTCAGATCCTTGGCCTTGGCGCGGACTTCTTTCAGGAAATCAGCAGCGGAGAGTTCGTCCTCGCCGCGCGCCTTGCGCTGCGCGTTCACTGCGGTGCGCAGGAAAGTCATGTTGCCGACACCGGGGATTTCGACCGGATACTGGAACGCCAGGAACAGGCCAGCTGCCGCGCGCTCTTCCGGCTCCAGATCCAGCAGATCTTCACCCTCCAGCGTCGCCGTGCCGCCCGTTACCTCATAGCCGTCCTTGCCGGACAGAACATAGGACAGGGTCGATTTACCCGACCCGTTCGGTCCCATGATCGCGTGTACCTTGCCGGCTTCGACCGTCAGGTCCACACCTTTGAGGATCTGCTTATCCTCTTCTTCAAGTTTGACTTGCAGGTTTTTGATTTCCAGCATGATTTCCTCGTTTCTTATCCTGAGTGCACGGCCGTGGCCGCGCCTGTATTCGTTTTCTTTGTCGGATCCGCCGCCAGAGCCTGCTGGCTCCGCAACGCGGCGGGAAATGTGTCATAAAGCGCAGCCTGAGCCGCAGCGATGCCATCGGCATGGGGCAGCGGCCCGTCGTCGTGGTGCAGGCCCCGCACAAGGCCGGGAATATCTTCCCATGCCTCTGGCGCGATCATCGCCCGCCCGATCGAGGCAGCGTAGTCGTGGTATTTCAGATATCCCTGATCACCGGGCCAAACCCATGTGGAGGGCACGCCATAGGAGTCCGCCGTGATCAGCCCATGCAGCGACGACGCAAAGACATGGCGGCAGGCGCCGATCTGTTGGCACACCACCTCGGGCTCCCTGCGGGGATCGATCAGATCGAAGGCAGGATCGGAGGCCGCAACGGCCCGGACCATCGGATCGTCGATCTGGCTGTGATGCGGTACCAATCCGATACGGTCGCCCCGCGTCGGCTTGTCGCCAAGCGCATCCGCGATCAGAAGCCCCGGATCCCCGAACCGGTTTGCCTGCAATCCCAGCAAGGCCGCAGTTACCGGACCGCGCAGCAGGGCCACCTGAACATTTTCAAGGAACCCATTGGGAATATGGTGCAAAATACCGCTCCCCCAGATCCACGGTGCGCTGTCTTTCGGTGTGGATTTATCCGAAAAATTCCGGCGCACGATCTGCAGGATCGACCCCACCGCAAACAGATCCGCCTGCGCCGGGCGGCTGTGCTGCACCGCACGCCCTGAGACATGCGCCGTCACGATGCGCGACAGGGCATCACCGAAGTTCGGCGTACCTTTCCACCAGAACAGCCGCAAAGGCCCATTATGCAAAGGAACAGCAGTCATTTCAGACCATCCCTGCCGCGTTGACGGCGGCGTGAGATCCAGAATCCGACGCACCAAAACGCCAGAGCTCCAACCGCACCCACTGCATAAACGCCAAGCCCATCCGTGACCCAGCCGCCTACAACGGCGCCTGTGCAAAACCCGGCCAGCAGCACCGCTGCGCTGCCGGTTCCCTGCCGGTGGAGACGGTGGTGATCCCACGCGCCCCGGGCCGGTTTGGAGAGGTTTTGATCAGGCGTCCGCCGCATCGGTATCAGCCCACCGAACCTTCAAGGCTGATCGCAACCAGCTGCTGTGCTTCCATGGCGAATTCCATCGGCAGGGCCTGCAGCACGTCCTTGCAGAAGCCATTCACCACCAGGGCGACCGCCTCTTCTTCGTCCATGCCACGCTGGCGGCAGTAGAACAGCTGCTCATCGTCCACCTTGGATGTGGTCGCCTCATGCTCCACCCGCGAGGAATTGTTCTTTACCTCGATGTAGGGAACCGTGTGGGCGCCGCACTTGTCGCCGATCAGCAAGCTGTCACACTGGGTGTAGTTGCGGCTTTCCTTGGCTTTAGGGTGCATAGAGACCAGACCACGATAGGTGTTCTGCGCCTTGCCGGCCGAAATCCCCTTGGAAACGATGCGCGATTTTGTGCGCTTGCCCAGGTGCACCATCTTGGTGCCGGTATCGGCCTGCTGCATGTTGTTGGCGATGGCGATCGAGTAGAACTCACCCTGGCTGTCGTCGCCGCGCAGGATGCAGGACGGGTATTTCCAGGTCACGGCAGAGCCGGTTTCCACCTGGGTCCACATCACCTTGGCTCGGTCACCGCGGCAATCGGCGCGTTTGGTGACAAAGTTGTAGATGCCGCCCTTGCCGTTTTCGTCACCGGGATACCAGTTCTGAACGGTGGAGTATTTCACCTCGGCGTCTTCTTCGATGATGATCTCGACCACGGCTGCGTGCAGCTGGGCCACGTCACGCTGCGGCGCGGTGCAGCCTTCGAGGTAAGAAACGTAAGAACCCTTGTCCGCGATGATCAGAGTCCGCTCGAACTGGCCGGTGTTTTCCGCGTTGATGCGGAAATAGGTGGAGAGCTCCATCGGGCAGCGCACGCCCGGCGGCACGTAAACAAAGGAGCCATCCGAGAACACGGCCGAGTTCAGCGTGGCGTAGAAGTTGTCGGACACCGGCACGACCGAGCCGAGGTATTTCTTCACCAACTCGGGGTGGTTCTTGATCGCTTCGGAGATCGAACAGAAGATGACACCTGCCTCTTCAAGCTCCTTCTGGAAGGTGGTGCCGACGGAAACGGAGTCGAACACCGCGTCCACAGCGACCTTGCGGCCTTCGGCAGGCGCATCCTCAGCGCCTTCGACGCCTGCCAGAATCATCTGTTCTTTCAGGGGGATACCAAGCTTTTCGTAGGTAGCAAGAAGCTTGGGGTCGACCTCATCCAGTGACTTCGGCTTCACTTCCATCGATTTCGGACGGGCGTAGTAATACTGATCCTGGAAATCGATTTCCGGGTAGCTGACCATCGCCCAGTCCGGCTCATCCATCTGCTTCCAGCGTTCAAAGGCGGACAGACGCCATTCGGTCATCCATTCCGGTTCTTCGTTCTTTTCAGAGATCAGGCGCACGATATCGGGGTTCACGCCCTTGGGGGCGTATTCCATCTCGATATCGGTCTCCCAGCCGTATTTATACGTGCTGACCTCGGCCACCGCATCCACGGTTTCCTGGTCTACACCTTCCTTGACTTGCGTCTGGTCCAAAGCGGCCATGATCATCTCCTGCACTCACGCCGCGCGGGCGCGATGTTTCTTTTGTTTCTTCAGCCACGCTTCGGCAAAGCGCAGCACATCTTCTTCTGTTGTCTCCAGCCCGAGCGAAACCCGAACGGCACCCTGGGCGGTTATCTCATCGTATCCCATCGCAGTCAGAACCGCGCTTGCCCGGACCTTGCCGCTGGAGCAGGCACTGCCCGCGCTAATGGCGAAACCGGCGAGGTCCATTTGCATGACCTGCGTTTCGCCTTTCCAGCCCGGGGTGGCGAAACAAGTGGTGTTGGGCAGGCGGGGCGACTCTTTCCCGACAAAAATAGTTTCCGGGGCGTCGACCGCAAGGGCATTTTCTAGAATATTTCTAAGTTCGGCGACGCGATCCCAGCACCCATCGGCCAGATCCCGGGCCGCCGCCGTGGCAGCAGCCGCAAAACCGGCGATGCCGATCACGTTCTCGGTGCCCGAGCGACGGCCCATTTCCTGCCCGCCGCCCTTGATCTGCGCCGCCAGATCGGTGCCGCGCTTCAGCACCAGCGCACCGCAGCCCTTGGGGCCGCCCAGTTTATGCGCCGAAATCAGCGCCATCTGGGCGCCGAGCCAGTTAAAGGCCACCGGCAGCTTGCCAAAGGCCTGGGTCGCATCCGTCACCGCCAGACCCTGCGGCAGGTTCTGCACCACGCCGGTTTCCGAATTGGCCAACTGCAACGTCGAGCCCGCCGGGTCGGGCACCTCGACGATACCCTGCTGGGACACCGAAAGATCCTCGTTAGTCCAGGCCCTTACAGCATCGTGTTCAACAGGGGCACCGTGCAGACCCCGCCCAGACAAAGCCAGCGCCGCGCTCTCGGTGGCGCTGGAGGTAAAGACAATATCGGCCCCGTCTGCGCCAAAGGCCTCCGCGATTTGCGCGCGGCTGCGTTCGATCAGGGATTTCGCGGCACGCCCTTCGGCATGCACTGACGACGGGTTGCCGCACAGGTCCATCGCCGCAATCATCGCATCGCGCGCCTCTGCCCGCACGGGCGTGGTGGCATTGTGATCCAGATAAACGCGTTTCATAGACTCATGTTTTCCAATCTGAGGGCACTTGGACCGTCCCTGCCTCTAGCGGGAACTGGGGTCAATCGGCCTCGGCGTCGACCACCGCAAAAAGGTTCGGAACCGCCGGGCACGGCGCCAACTCGTTTTCGATGACATCCGAAAGGCGCGTCTGGTGCAGGAACACATAGACCTGCGCGCTAAGACTTTGCCACAGACGGTTGGTCAAAGACTGCGCCCGCGATCCAGAGGCCGCGCCGGAGGCACCTGCCCCCTTGTGCATCGCATCAACGGTTTCATCGACGGCCGACAGCACATCCACCACCCGGATTTCCGACGCCGGTTTCGCCAGACGATAGCCGCCGCCCGGCCCACGTACCGAAGCCACCAGATCGGCCCGGCGCAGTTTCACAAACAGCTGCTCCAGATAGGGCAGCGAAATATCCTGACGCTTGGAGATATCGCCAAGCACGACAAGGGTGCCTTCCGGTTGCAGGGCAATATCAGCAAGGGCAACCATGGCATAGCGCCCCTTGGTGGATAGTTTCATCGTCCAGACACTCCAAACAGCCGCGTAAATGCCGAAAACATTGACCTTAACCGCATCAACGCATATCTGATCTTGACAGCGCAGGTCCAAGACCCCCGCAGCAATTAGAACAGTTCTAAGGTGCCTTACCGAATTCGTCAAGTTTCCCGGTCCGGCATTCAAGGAAATACCAAGAGTAGGAACGTACTGCCCATGCCTGAGGTCATTTTCCCCGGACCCGAAGGCCGCCTGGAAGGCCGCTATCACCCCCAAAAAGAAAAAGACGCACCGATCGCGATCATCCTGCATCCGCACCCTCAGTTTGGCGGCACGATGAACAACAAGGTTGTCTATAACCTGCACTATGCCTTCTACAACATGGGCTTCACCGTGCTGCGCTTCAATTTCCGGGGTGTTGGCCGGTCGCAGGGTGAATACGACCAAGGCGTCGGTGAGTTGTCCGATGCGGCATCGGCGCTGGATTACCTGCAGTCGATGAACAACAACTCCAAGCATTGCTGGGTTGCCGGCTTCTCCTTCGGGGCCTGGATCGGCATGCAGTTGCTGATGCGCCGCCCGGAGATCACTGGCTTCATCTCGGTAGCTCCGCCTGCCAATATGTATGACTTCTCCTTCTTGGCGCCATGCCCGTCCTCGGGTCTGATCATCAACGGCACCGCCGACCGCGTGGCGCCGCCCGCAGACACGGTGAACCTCGTGAACAAGCTGCACGAGCAGAAAGGTATCACCATTACCCATACCGAGGTCGAAGGCGCGGATCACTTCTTCCAGGATCAGCACATGGACACGTTGATGACCAACGTGAACGACTACGTCAAACGCCGCCTGACAGAGAACACGCGCTGATGAGCACGATCGAGACGCTGGCCCAAAAGCTGGCCATCGATACGCTGAAGATACAGGACGCCATCGGCCAGGACCGGCTTTATGTCGAAGTCGGACAGGTTCTGGGCGCGGCGTCCCAATCTCTGGAAGAGGCCTTTCTGACCGAGATCCGCGTGCGCCTTGCCGAGCGCAAAGCCCGCGATTTTCTGAACCAGAAAATCGCAGCCCTGCAGGCCGAAGCTGAAGCGCATCTGAACAAGACGGACGGCGCGTCGTGACGATGCGCCTCCAACGACAGTTCGACTTTCTCCTCGAAGCAGAGAAGCTACGCCGGATCGAACGGCAAAACCTCATTCTTGACGGGTCTCGCGCGGAAAACTCCGCCGAACACAGCTGGCACCTGGCGCTTTATGCGCTGGCGCTCGCCCCGTTGGCAGACCCGGATGTGAACATCGACCGGGTCATCCGGATGCTGTTGCTGCATGATCTGGTGGAAATCGACGCGGGCGATCATCCGATCACCGATGACGTCGACTGGGAGGCCGTGGCGGTTTCTGAACTGGCAGCGGCCCAGCGACTGTTTGGCTTGCTGCCAGAGGATCAGGGCGCAGAGTTGTTCGACCTTTGGCGCGAATTTGAGACAGGCGAAAGTCTTGATGCACGGTTCGCCAAGCATCTGGACCATTGTCAGCCGATCTTTCAGACCCTGTACTGCGCGGATGCGCCGGAGTTCCATTTTGATGTGGTCCGGGAAAACCTGTCCACCGGACGCGCCGCAGCGCTGGAGACGCAATTCCCCAAGGCCTACCATCACGCGATGAACCTTTTGGGTCAGGGCAGCGTAGCGAGTTGCGCGACACTGACCCAGAGGCTGGAATTCCTCAATCAGGCCGACGCGCTGAAACTGGTTCTGCGCGCCTCCAAACTCGGAGATGGATCGCGCCGGGAAAACTCTGCCGAACACAGCTGGCATATCATGCTCTATGGCTGGATCCTGGCCGAGCACAGTGCCCACGACGTGGATGTGGGCCGCATCGTGCAGATGCTGTTGCTGCATGATCTTGTGGAAATCGACGCCGGGGACACTCCAATACACGGCACCCAGGACCCTGCGGCGCTGGCCGCGCTTGAGGCCAAGGAAGCCGCCGCCGCAGAGCGCCTGTTCCACCTTCTGCCGCATCCGCAAGGCAGCGCCTTTCACGGGCTCTGGACCGAGTTTGAAGCCGCTGAGAGTCCGGATGCTATCTACGCCAAATCCATCGACCGGGTTCAGCCGATCTTTCTGAACCTCTTGAACGGTGGCGGCAGCTGGGTGGAATACGATGTCAGCCTCAGCCAGCTGGAAGAGCGCGTCGGGGTAAAAGTGGCCAGGGGGGCGCCAGAGGTCTGGACCCATGTGCGCGCTCAGTTATTGCCCTGGTTTGAAGCCGCCGGCCGGGTCTAAACACCTCCCCTCCGGACGGGCCCCACAGACATAATCAGACCAAACGGAAACGAGGACAGTGACCACCACCGCCCCCGTTTCAATTCATTTACTTAAATCCGCCCAGCCAATGCGATGGACGGAATACCCAGATTGCTGGGCAGGGTTGCGTCAGCTCACCAGACGCAGCCCCCCTGCTCCACCCCTACCTGACTGCTGATCATCAAGCTCAAAACGCGACAGCGTTCCGGCCAGCTCACGCGCCTTGCTGTCCATGCTCATGCTCATGGCGGTCATTTCCTCAACCATGGCGGCATTGGTTTGGGTCGCCCCGTCCAGCGTGCTAAGCGCCGAAGCCATTTCGGACAGGGCAGAAGCCTGATCGGTTGATGTGCCGGAGATTGCCTCAATCAGCTTATTGGTTTCGGAAACCCGCGCGACGATATCCTGAAGGGCGTCGCCAGCCTTGTTGACCAGTTCCGATCCTTCCTTGACCTGCTTGGCGCTGGTTCCAATCAGCGACTTCACCTCGTTTGCAGCATCGGCGGTGCGCTGCGCCAGTGCCCGGACTTCGGCCGCCACAACAGCAAAGCCTCGGCCACTTTCTCCAGCGCGGGCGGCCTCGACGCCCGCATTTAACGCCAAAAGGTTAGTCTGGAAGGAAATATCCTCGATCACATTGATGATCGTCGAAATCTCGTTGGAGGACTGTTCGATGTTTCCCATGGCATCCACGGCTGCCGACATCAGATCGCCGTTTTCCACCGCGCCACGATAGGCCGTGCGTGCATTCTCGGCTGCCTTGCCGGAATCAGCCGCGCTTTTCTTCACGGACTCGCTCAGCTCCTGAAGAGCCGCCGTGGTTTCGGTCAGGGTTGCCGCCTGCGACTCCGTCCGGGCCGACAGGCTTTGCACCGCCTCAGAAACGGAATGCGCATCGTTGCGGAAATCGCCGGATATCGTCATTGCGGTGCCAATGCCCGAGTTCAGGCTTTCCGCCAGTTCATTGAAGGCGTCGCGCATGGATTCGTACTCATGCGGGAAATCACCGGTGATACGACCGCTGAGGTTTCCTGCCGCCATAGTTTTCAGGCTTTCGTCGAAAATCATCACAACATTTTCTGAATCCCTCTTGCTGCGCAGGGCTTCCTCTTCTGCCTCCTCAGCCTTGGCTGCCTCTTCCTGCAGCGCCTGTTGCTGCTCTTCGAGCGCCCTACGGGCCGCCTGACGCTGATAGATGCTCATCAGCAGAATACCGGCCTCCAGCAGCAGGATCACGGCGTGCATCACCGTGCGTTCGATGCTGGCAAGGACCGAGCCGCCCGGGAACACCAAGGAGGGCAGCATCAGGCTGAAGGCAAGGTGATGAACCGCCACAAGCACGGTGGCAAAGATTACCGCGCCGGGACTGTAGAGGGTCGACACCACGGCGAGCGAGGCGAAGAACAGCATATGACTGTCGATCTGCCAAGCATGACCGGTAAAGGAGGTCGTGAACAGAATGCTGTGACCGATATAGCAGAAGGCGATGACATAATCGCGAAAGCTATCGGAGAATCCTTTTGACAGCCAGGTCAACAGGCCCAACGCACCGCTCAAGCTGGCCATCAGCCACCACGGCACCGCACCATCAACGAAATAGGCCACCAGGGCCGGAGTAGGCAGCAGGACCAGAGTGGCCAGACGCTGAAACTGTTTGTCAGATGAGTTTGTGACGGTGGACATATCCAGCCCATCGCCTTGTGTAACCTTGCCCATACTCGAGCAGCCCCTTTACTCACTCTGCGCAGATCTGGGCGATCACCGTTCCATCGACCACAAACCAAGCGCCGTTCTCTTTTAACCGTCTGGCGTCCGCCAGATGGGGATGTCCCTGTTGATGTTGAACTTTGCTTGAAGGGTGGCGTTGCTTTCCCTGAGCCGTAGGCT
>NZ_PXNU01000075.1:0-19830 GCF_041300735.1 Phaeobacter sp. SYSU ZJ3003
GCGCGACGTGCTCGATATGGTCGCGTGAAATGAAGCTATAGGTCTCCGATGAAACCGGAGCGATTCATGCCGCCACCAATTCATCGGCCATCTGGTCAATTTCTTGCGGAGAGATATCGCTCAGGTCGTACTTAGCAAAGATTGCATCAATCGCCTCTGCGTCAGGCGACTGCGGTGCAACATGGCTGGCAAAATCTTCTGTTTTCGCCTCTTTGGCCACCCCTTGCCCCGCCAGAACATTGACAGACCTTGTGCTCGCCGGTGCATGGGTGGCAATCGTTGAAACCTGTGCGTAGCTCATATTGAAAACCTTCTGCTATTCAATGAACCGCACACTCAGCCGATATGGTAAAAACCCCCTAAAGCGCGCGGGTATAATCGGCGGTTTTCCAAGAAAATTATTGTCCCGCCACAGAGGAACCCACGCCAGCCGCCCCAGGTCCCTCCCTCAGCTGCTGCAGAAACGCCTCGGCCGCCATCGTGGGCTGCTTTCCCTTTGGCCAAGCCACGTACCAATGACGCATGATCGGAAAGGACTTCACGTCAAGCTCCGTCAGATAGCCGTGGCGCAGCTCCAGCGCGACGGTAGCCCGGCTGAGCACAGACCAACCGAGGCCCGCAATCACCCCTTGTTTGACGGCCTCATTGGCGCCCAACTCCAACCGCACGGCGGGGGCTTTCCCTGCCTCTTCGAAACAGCGCTCGGCCGCAAGCCGGGTGCCTGATCCACTTTCCCGGGTCAGGAATGGATAAACGGACAAGTCCGCCACGCTCAGCCCCTGCCGGGTGGCCAGAGGATGATCCGGCGGCGCAATGACGATCAGCGGGTTTTCGGCAAACCGTTCCACTTCGGCAGCCATATTCTGCGGCGGTGTGCCCAGAATATAGAGGTCATCGGCATTCTGAGCGAAACGGGCCAGGATTTCCTCGCGATTGCAGACGGTCAGGGCAACCTCGATCCCGGGATAGTCGCTGTTATAGGCCCCGATGCGGGCGGGAATGTCATATTTCGCGGTCGACACCACCGCCAGCCGTAACCGTCCCCGCGCCATACCGCGCAGCTCCGCCAGGCGCATATCCAGATCCTCGGCCTCGCCCAGCATGCGCTGCGCCGACAACAACACCACCTCTCCCGCCTCGGTCAGGAACAGGGTCTTGCCCATCCGCTCGATCAGCTTGTGACCGGTCTGTTCTTCCAGTTGACGCACCTGCGCAAAGACGGCCGGCTGCGTCAGATGCAGCGCCTCGGCAGCGCGAGTGTAAGAGAGGTGCTGCGCAACCTCCTGAAATATCTGCAATTGTCGAAGGGAATACCGCATATATACAGAATACCTTATTCTGAAACTAAAAACTATTCATTTCACTATATTTACCATTTGTGGCCTTCTGATCCCAATGAAGTGGCCCGCCCCCGTTGGCGGCCAGGAGGAGGAAACAAGCCCATGAACATGCAAGCCCCAGCCAAGAAATACGATGCCGGCGTCAAGGACTACCGGTCCACCTATTGGGAACCCGCATACACGCCCAAGGACACCGATGTCCTGGCCGTCTTCAAGGTGATCCCGCAGGATGGCGTGCCGCGCGAAGAGGCAGCCGCAGCCGTGGCCGCCGAAAGCTCCACCGGCACCTGGACCACGGTCTGGACCGACCTGCTGACCGATCTTGACCACTACAAAGGCCGCGCCTACCGGATCGAGGACGTGCCGGGACAGGATGAAGCCTTTTATGCCTTCATCGCCTATCCGGCAGATCTGTTCGAGGAAGGTTCGGTCGTCAACGTCTTTACCTCCATCGTCGGCAATGTCTTCGGCTTCAAGGCCGTGCGCTCCTTGCGCCTTGAGGACGTGCGCTTCCCGATCTGGTTCGTGAAGACCTGCTTTGGCCCGCCGCACGGCATCCAGGTCGAACGCGACAAGATGGATAAATACGGTCGTCCGCTCCTGGGCTGCACCATCAAGCCGAAACTGGGTCTGTCGGCCAAAAACTATGGCCGTGCCGTCTACGAGGTTCTGCGTGGCGGTCTCGATTTCTCGAAAGACGACGAGAACGTCAACTCCCAGCCCTTCATGCGCTGGCGCGACCGCTTCCTGTTCTGTCAGGAGGCCATCGACAAGGCCCAGGCCGAAACCGGTGAGCGCAAGGGCCACTATATGAATGTCACCGCCCCCACGGTGGAAGAGATGTTCCAGCGCGCCGAATTTGCCAAGGAGATCGGCACGCCCATCATCATGTCCGACTATCTGACCGTCGGCTGGGCCGCCCATAATTCGCTGTCGAAATGGTGCCGCGACAATGGCATGCTGCTGCATGTCCACCGCGCCATGCACGCGGTGATCGACCGCAACCCCAACCACGGCATCAACTTCCGCGTTCTGACCAAGCTTCTGCGCCTTCTGGGCGGCGACCACCTGCATTCGGGCACCGTCGTCGGCAAGCTGGAAGGCGACCGCAACGCGACCTTGGGCTGGATCAACCTGATGCGCGACAAGTTCGTCAAGGAAGACCGCGAGATGGGCGTCTTCTTCGATCAGGACTGGGGCAGCATGCCGGGCGTCTTCCCGGTGGCCTCGGGCGGGATCCACGTCTGGCACATGCCCGCGCTGGTCTCGATCTTCGGCAATGATAGCGTCCTGCAATTTGGCGGCGGCACCCTGGGCCACCCCTGGGGCAATGCGGCGGGTGCTGCGGCCAACCGCGTGGCGCTGGAGGCCTGCGTTCAGGCCCGCAACGAAGGCCGCGAGCTGGAGAAGGAAGGCAAGGATATCCTGATGGCGGCGGCGAAACATTCGCCCGAGCTGAAATCCGCGATGGAGACCTGGAAGGAAATCAAGTTCGAGTTCGACACCGTCGACAAGCTGGACGTGCAGCACCGCTGATCGCGCCCCCTCGAACACATATCAAAAGGACCAAGACCAATGAGCACCATTCAGGACTACCCCTCCCGCCTGTCGGACCCGGCCTCGCGCAAGATGGAGACCTTCTCTTACCTGCCGGAAATGACCAAGGATCAGATCCGCAAACAGGTGGAATGGATCGTCTCCAACGGCTGGAACCCGGCGATCGAACACACCGAACCCAGCAACGCCACCGGCTATTACTGGTACATGTGGAAGCTGCCGATGTTCGGTGAAACCGACGTGGACGCGATCCTGGCCGAGTTGGACGAATGCCACGCCGCCAACCCCAAGCACCACGTGCGCCTTCTGGGATATGACAATTTCACCCAAAGCCAGGGCGCCAATATGGTCGTCTACCGCGGGGAGATGGTCTGAATTTTGGCCGGGACGCCCCGCGTCCCGGCCTGCGCCCGCCCGCCCCATGGCGGGCGCATCCGCGCCCACCCGGGCAGACGCAGACCTCTGTTATCCTGCGCAGCTGCCCCCTTTCTTTGAGACGCCCCTCTTGCAGGCTGAAAGGACCATTCCATGAAAGACATGCTTGACGACTTCCGCGTCACCGATGCGCCCTTCTGGCGGCAGACCGGCGACGAGGTGGAGCTGTTCACCGCCGCCTGGGATGCCCGCATACCCGTCATGCTGAAAGGGCCGACCGGCTGCGGCAAAACGCGTTTCGTGGAACATATGGCATGGAAGCTGGGCCGCCCGCTGGTCACCGTGGCCTGCAACGAGGATATGACCGCCTCGGATCTGGTGGGCCGCTATCTCTTGGATGCCGACGGCACCCGCTGGCAGGATGGCCCGCTGACCTTTGCCGCCCGCCACGGTGCGATCTGTTACCTCGACGAGGTGGTGGAGGCCCGACAGGACACCACTGTCGCCATTCACCCGCTGACCGATGACCGCCGGGTACTGCCCCTGGAAAAGAAAGGGGAGCTTCTTCAGGCGCACCCCGATTTCCTGATCGTGATCAGCTACAACCCCGGCTACCAGTCCCTGATGAAGGACCTGAAACAGTCGACAAAACAACGCTTTGCGGCGATGAACTTCACCTGGCCCGAGGGTGAGACCGAAGCCGAGATCCTGGCCCATGAGGCAGGCATCGACACTGATACCGCAAGCAAGCTGGTCGAAATCGGCGCGCGCTCCCGCAACCTCAAAGGGCACGGGCTGGACGAAGGGGTTTCGACCCGGATGCTGATCCACGCCGGCCGGTTGATCAAGGGCGGCATTGCGCCGCGCGCCGCCTGCTCCATGGCGCTGGTCAACTCCATCACTGATGATCCGGATATGCGCGATGCTCTCGATGCCGCTGTCGCAACCTGGTTCTGAGACCCTGCCCGAAGACCGTGCAGCGCTGCTGAACAGCCTGCCGGGTGAGGTCGCCGAGGTCCTGCTGGCCACCCTGCCCGATGCGCGGCGCAAACTGTCGCCGCGTGCGCTGGATACCTGGTTGCGCGGCTGTGAAGCGCTGATGCAATTGGGCCGGGGCTCGGATCCTGTCATCGCCTGGATTGAAGCCGCGCCAGCCCTTGCCCGTGATCTGGGCCAGGATGTCCTTGGCGATCTGCTGCCGCTGCTGCTGGGCTTTGCCTCGCGCACCTCGGGCGCGGTGATTGCCCGGCTGCTGGAGACATCTCCGCAGGCCGCGATGCGGCTCGGCGATGCCACGCTTTTCATGGCTTACCTTCGCTTTCTGGAGCATCTTCTGGCCCGCGCGCCGCGTGCCGTGCGCCCCATGCTAGATCACCTTGGCGATCTTCTGGAGGTTCTGACCCTTGGGGGCTTACGCCGCTGGGCCGATTGGGGCGTGGAGGCGCATAGGACCAACTTCAAGGAACTGCTCGCCTATTTCTCGCTAGAGACCGAGGAAAGCCGCGCCGTCATCCAGCGCGAGCGCAAGGGCACCCTGCTGGTCGATGTGCAGCGGCGGCTGATGATGTACCTGCGCGCCCTATGGGGGCGGGATTTCATGCTGACGCCAACGGCTGGCGATTTCGAGGATCGCACGGGCCTGCGCCCCTATTACGAGGGGTACAGCCTGCACCTGCCCGATGCGCTGGATGACTGGCAGGATCAGGCCGCGCTGGACCTTTACCGCGCGCAGGCCGCCCATCTGGCAGCACACCTCGCCTGCCTGCGCAAACCCATTCAGGGCGAGGGGCTGAACGCCTTGCAATCAGCCATGATCGGCCTCATGGAGGACGCCCGCGCCGAGGCCCTTGCCATCGCCCGCCTGCCCCGGCTGCGCGATCTTTGGGCACCGTTTCATCAGGACACCGCCCCCGGCATCGCCGGAGAGTTCGACCGCATCGCCCGCGCGCTGTTGTTGCCAGATCAGGCGCCCGGAAGCGATCTTGCCGCCTGGACCCAGACAGAATTCGCTGGTCTTGACCTGACGGATGCGCAGGCCGCCCGCGATCTGGGCCTGCGCCTTGCCGAACGCCTGCGCGGCCAGCCCTATTCTGCTTATACCGATCATCCCTCCTGCCCCTATCGCTGCGATAACCGGCTCTTGTGGGAGTTCGAGGAGCTGGAGTTCGACACCGCATACGCCGCGCCGCCACAGGTGCGCAAATACGTCTCGGTCAGTGAAATGGTGAACGAGGTGGAGGTCGAAACCGCAGGCGAGGACGCGCAGGAGATCTGGGTGCAATCGGCGGAGTTCTTTGATGACGACGGTCAAAGCTTCAACGAGAAGGAAGGCCGCGAGCCGCTGGCGCCGCCGGTGATGTATGATGAGTTCGACCACACGATCCAGATGATGCGCCCCGCCTGGGCCACGGTGCTGGAACGGCGCCCGCGTCTGGGCGACCCGACCGGGGCGGAGGCGATCCTCGCCGAACATCGCCCGGTGATGGAGCGGCTGAAGCACCGGCTGGACGCCATGCGCCCGCAGGGCATGCAGCGCATTCGCAAGCTAGAGGATGGCGATGTGATCGACATCGGCGCCGCCATCACCGCCGCCATCGACATACGCATGGGCCGCCAGCCCGACCCGCGTGTGATGATGCGCCAGGTGCACAAGACGCGCGACACCGCCGTCATGGTGCTGCTGGATCTGTCGGAATCGACGAATGATCCGGTGGGCGATGGCTCCACCGTGATGGATCTGACCAAATCGGCCTGTGTGCTGTTGTCAGAGGCGATCAACCGGGTCGGCGATGCCTTCGCCATCCATGGCTTTTGCTCGGACGGGCGCGCGCAGGTCTATTATGAACGGTTCAAGGATTTCGA
Source organism: Phaeobacter sp. SYSU ZJ3003 (assembly GCF_041300735.1). Taxonomy (NCBI): domain Bacteria; kingdom Pseudomonadati; phylum Pseudomonadota; class Alphaproteobacteria; order Rhodobacterales; family Roseobacteraceae; genus Phaeobacter; species Phaeobacter sp. SYSU ZJ3003. Next base: position 6,135 of record NZ_PXNU01000075.1, read on the forward strand.
CCAGCCATGGGAGGATCTGGCCACCGCCCGCCTTATGGGGGCAAAGGGGCGGCTCTCGACCCGTATGGGAACGGCGATCCGCCATGCCACGGCGCAGATGAAACGGGTGAAGGCCACGCGCAAACTGATGCTGGTGCTGACCGATGGCGCACCCGCCGATATCGACGTGCGTGACCCGCAATACCTGCGCGCCGACACCCGCCGCGCGGTGGAGGAAGCCAGCCAAAGCGGCATCACCCCCTTCTGCCTGACGCTGGATCCCGGTGCGGATGCCTATGTGCAGCGGATCTTTGGCCCGAGTGGCGCGATGATCCTGGACCGGGTCGAGCGCTTGCCGGAACGCCTGCCGCAGCTTTATGCGGCGCTGACCCGCTGAAATCACGGCACCGAACGCTACAAGTCGAACTTTGGCAGGTAAACGCCTGACAAGGCGTCGATTTCCTGCGCACACATTTCCGTCGCCGGAGACACATGATCTGCCTCTGCGGCACCGGTGATCAGATACCAATGCCGCATCACCGGCAGATCCCGCCCGCGCAAGAGCGCCAGCCGCCCCGATGTGACCTCGTCATGCACGGTGTGCAGCGACAGGAACGCAATCCCCAGCCCCGCCAGAACCGCCTGTTTGATCGTCTCGTTCGAGGGCATCACCACCTTGTTGGGGCTATGCCCCTCCGCCAGCCGTTCGATAAACCGCTCCATCAGGATCCGGGTGCCTGACCCTTCCTCGCGGCTGAGGAAGGTTTCCTGCAGCAGCCGGTCCGGATCATATCCGTCTTCCTGCGCCAGCGCATGATCCGGCGGCAGCACGATGCCATGCGGGTGCGGCCCCAGCGGGATCGCCCGATGGATCACCCCGCGCGGTGGCCGCCCCATGATTGCCAGGTCATAGTCCCCCCGGTTCAGCGCCTGCATCACATCGGATCGGTTGGCCACCCGCAGCGAGATTTCCACGTCAGGGATTCGGTCCTGCAACAGCCGCACCAGACGGGGCACGAAATACTTCGCCGTAGATACCGTTCCCAGCACAACATGGCCGCGCCGCCCCTGGGTCAGAGCGGTGATCTGCCGCTCTGCATGCGACAAATTCGCTTCGATCCGCTGCGCGGCGGCCAGCATCTCCTGCCCGGCAAGGGTGGGCTGAAACCCCGAACCATCGCTAGCCTTCTGTAGCAATGCCTCTCCAACTGCGCCTTCCAGGTTCTTGATTTGGCTGTGAATTGTCGGTGGCGTTTGATGCAAAAGATCCGCCGCCATGGTCAGGGAGCCTGTGTCCGCCACCGCCAGCAGCGCGCGCAATTGTTTGAGAGTGATGGCGTCGAACCGCAAATTCGAAAACTCCTAATCGTTATTTCTATTTTTTAAATTCCTTAAAAAATCATTTTTTGCAAGCTTTGTCGCGTCAGGGAGGACAACCACATGAAAACTCTTGATCAGGTGCCCCAGGGGGCCGAGCCTGCGCTTGTTGCAGAACTGGACCGGCTGGCCGGTGTCGCTGCCGAGCTTGCCCAGCGCATTGCGCGCGGCGGCATCGACGAAAACCTTGCCGGAGCGGCGGGCACCAACACCGATGGAGACGCGCAAAAAGCGCTGGATGTGATCGCCGATGAGGCCTTCATGGCCGCCCTGCGCGAAGGCGATGTCCGTCACTATGCCTCGGAAGAGCAGGACACGGTCGTCACCATGAACCCCGAGGGGCAATTTGCCATTGCCATCGATCCGCTGGATGGCTCCTCCAACATCGACACAAATGTGTCCATCGGAACCATCTTTGGCATCTATCCGGCTGCGGACACGCCCGAGGCGTCGTTTCTGCGACCCGGCCGGGATCTTCTCGCCTCAGGATATGCGATCTTCGGGCCGCAATGCGCGCTGATTGTCACCCTGGGCGACGGGGTGCTCAAATACGTGCTGGATCCGCAGAGCGGTACATTCCGTCTGCTGGGACAGGTCGCCGAGATCGCGCCGGATTCCAACGAATACGCCATCAATACCTCGAACTACCGCCACTGGAGCAAACCGATCCGCGCCTATATCGACGACCGCGTGGCAGGGACCGAAGGGCCGAGCGGCGCCGACTCCAACATGCGCTGGATTGCCTCCCTGGTGGCCGAGACCCACCGTATCCTAACACGAGGGGGGATCTTTCTGTACCCCGCTGATGGTCGGCAGGGCTATGGCCGGGGGCGGCTGCGCTATGTCTACGAATGCGCGCCCATCGCCTTTTTGATCGAACAGGCGGGCGGCCGGGCCACCGACGGGCAGGACCCGATCCTGGATGCGGTCCCCGATACACTGCATATGCGCACCCCCTTTGTCTTCGGCTCGTCCAACAAGGTGGCACGGGTCGCCACCTATCACGATCTGCCGGACGAGGAGACATCCGCTCTCTTTGGCTTGCGCGGACTGTTCCGCGCCTGATCCTCACACCTTCAGGACATCGACATGAGCACCAAACACCCGATCATCAGTGTCACGGGGTCTTCCGGCGCGGGCACCTCGACCGTGAAAAAGACCTTCGACCAGATCTTCCGCCGCGAAGGCATTACCTCCGTTTCGATCGAAGGCGACGCCTTTCATCGCTACAACCGCGCCGATATGCGGGCCGAGCTGGAACGCAGACAGGCCGACGGCGATCACACGTTTTCGCATTTCTCCTATGACGCCAATGAGCTCGGAGAGCTCGAGCGGGTCTTTCGCGAATACAGCCAGACCGGCAAGGGGCGCACCCGCACCTATGTGCACGACGCCGAGGAAGCCAAGCGGACCGGCGTCCCCCCGGGGGAATTCACCGCCTGGGCTCCCTTCCCCGATGATTCCGACCTCCTGTTCTACGAAGGGCTGCACGGATCGGTGGTGAACGACGATGTGAACCTCGCCGCGCTGGCTGATCTCAAGATCGGAGTAGTGCCGGTGATCAATCTCGAATGGATCCAGAAGATCCACCGCGACCGCGAATCCCGCGGTTATTCCACCGAGGCGGTGACCGAGACCATCCTGCGCCGGATGCAGGCCTATGTGCATTGCATCTGCCCGCAATTCTCCGAAACCGACATCAATTTCCAGCGCGTGCCGGTGGTGGATACCTCCAACCCCTTTGTCGCGCGCTGGATCCCCACTCCGGACGAAAGCCTGGTGGTGATCCGGTTCAAGAACCCGCGCGGTATCGATTTCCCCTATCTGATGTCCATGATCGAGGGCAGCTGGATGACCCGCGCCAACAGCCTGGTGATCCCCGGCGGCAAAATGGATCTGGCGATGCAGCTGATCTTTACGCCGATGGTGATCCGCCTGGTCCGCGAAGCCAAACGTGCCTGAGGAGACTTCTCATGAATGTTCAAACCCCGGTGAAAGCCGATGAAACCCTGATGGCCAATGCCATCCGCGCTCTGACCATGGATGCGGTACAGGCTGCGAACTCCGGTCACCCCGGTGCGCCCATGGGTCTGGCGGATGTGGCAACGGTGCTGTTCAACCGCTTCATCAGGATCGACCCGTCCCGCCCCGACTGGCCCGACCGCGACCGTTTCGTGATGAGCGCAGGACATGGCTCCATGCTGGTCTATGCGATCCACCACCTGCTCGGCTATACGGATATGGACGCCGATCAGCTGCGCAACTTCCGCCAGATGGGCGCGCGCACGGCGGGGCATCCCGAATACGGCCATGCCGCAGGGATCGAGACCACGACCGGCCCCCTGGGCCAGGGGATCTCGACCGCCGTCGGCATGGCCTTGGCAGAACGCATGATGCAGGCGCGATTTGGCGACGATCTGGTCGATCACTACACCTATGTGCTGGCCGGGGACGGCTGCCTGATGGAGGGGATCAGCCACGAGGCCATCGATCTTGCCGGGCACCTTGGCCTGTCGCGGCTGATCGTCTTTTGGGACGACAACCGGATTACCATCGACGGGCCCACGGATTTGTCGACCTCCATGAACCAGAAACAGCGGTTCGAGGCGGCAGGCTGGCACGTGCAGGCCGTGGATGGCCACGCACCCGAGGCGATCGCCGCCGCGATTGCTGCCGCCCGCGCCGATGACCGCCCGTCGATGATTGCCTGCCGCACGGTTATCGGCAAAGGCGCGCCCAATATGGGTGGCAGCCACAAGGTGCACGGCGCCCCCTTGGGCGCCGAGGAGATCGCAGCCACCCGTGACGCCCTTGACTGGCCGCATGCGCCGTTTGTTATCCCCGATGGTGTGCGCAACGCTTGGGAAGACGTGGCAAAACGCGGCGCCAAGACCCGGAAAGACTGGCAGGCACGCAAGGAGCACTCACCAAAGGCAGCGGAGTTCGACGCGGCCATGGCCCCGCCAGATGCAGAGGCGCTACACGCCGCGATCACCGCCTATAAGGCCCGCCTCAGTGCCGATGCGCCAAAGGTCGCGACCCGCAAGGCCTCCGAAATGGCACTGGAGGTGGTCAATGCCACCCTGCCCAACAGCGTGGGCGGCTCCGCGGACCTCACGGGATCGAACAACACCCGCAGCAGCGCCATGCGCCCGGTGACGGCACAAGATTTCAGCGGCGATTACATCCATTACGGCATCCGCGAACACGCCATGGCCGCCGCGATGAATGGCATCGCCCTGCACGGCGGGTTCAGAACCTATGGCGGTACTTTCCTCGCCTTTGCCGATTACTGCCGCCCCGCCATGCGGCTCTCGGCCCTGATGGGGGTGCCCGTCACATACGTGATGACCCATGATTCCATCGGCCTTGGCGAAGATGGCCCGACGCATCAGCCGGTCGAAACCATCGCATCGCTGCGCGCGATGCCGAACATGAACGTGATCCGCCCCGCAGATGCGGTGGAAACCGTCGAGGCCTGGGAAATGGCGGCCACTTCGGACACCACCCCCACGGTCCTGTGCCTGTCGCGCCAGGGCCTGCCCACCCTGCGCCGCAACCACAGCGCCGAGAACCTGACGGCGCGCGGCGCCTATGTGCTGCGCGGCGGCGGCGCGCGGGACGTGACCCTGATTGCCTCCGGATCGGAAGTAGAGATTGCCATGGAGGCCGCCGATCTGTTGGAAGCAGACGGGATCAAGGCCGCCGTGGTCTCTGCCCCCTGTTTCGAGGCTTTCGCGGCCCAATCGCCGGACTACCGCGCCGCCGTGCGTGGCAGCGCGCCCCGGGTCGGCGTCGAGGCCGCCATTCGACAGGGCTGGGAGCTGTTCCTGGAACGTGGCGACGGCTTTGTCGGGATGAGTGGCTTTGGCGCCTCCGCCCCCGCCGAGGAGCTTTACCGCCACTTCAACATCACGGCCGAGGCCATTGCCGCCTCGGCCCGCCGACAGATCGAGAAAAGGACGAAGGCATGACCACGAAAGTCGCCATCAACGGCTTTGGCCGCATCGGACGCTGCACCCTGGCCCATATCATCGAAAGCGGTCGCAACGACATCGAGGTGGTGAAGATCAACGCCACCGGCCCGATTGAAACCAACGCGCATCTTCTACGCTATGACAGCGTGCACGGGCGGTTCCCGCATCCCGTGGCCGTCAATGACGATACGTTGGATCTGGGCCGTGGCCCGATCAAGGTCTTCTCCACCTACAATCCCGAGGAACTCGACTGGGATGGTGTCGATGTGGTGTTGGAATGTTCAGGTGTCTTCAATTCCAAGGAGCAATCCTCGGTCCACCTGAAACAGGGCGCGCGCAAGGTGCTGATCTCGGCCCCCGCCAAAAACGCCGACCGCACCGTGGTTTACGGCGTCAATCACCGCGATCTGCGCAGCGATGAGTTGGTGGTTTCCAACGGCTCCTGCACCACCAACTGCCTTGCACCGCTGGCCAAGGTTCTGAATGACGCCATCGGCATCGACAGCGGCATTGTCACCACGGTGCATTCCTATACAGGCGATCAGCCCACGCTGGATCGGCGCCACAAGGATCTCTATCGCGCCCGTGCGGCCTCGATGTCGATGATCCCCACCTCCACAGGTGCGGCCAAGGCCATTGGGGAGGTTCTGCCGGAACTCTCGGGCCGTCTGGATGGATCCGCCATTCGGGTGCCCACCCCGAATGTATCAGCCGTCGATCTCACTTTCATGGCGGGTCGCGATGTGACCGAGGACGAGGTGAACGCCATCATGGCCGAGGCCGCAGCAGGAAACATGCAGCAGATCATCAGCTACGAGACCGAGCCGAAGGTCTCGATCGATTACAACCACGACAGCCATTCCTGCAATTTCGCCGCCGACCAGACCAAGGTTCTGGGCGCGCGTCTGGTGCGGGTGATGGCCTGGTATGACAACGAATGGGGCTTTTCCTGCCGCATGGCGGATACGGCCAATGCCATGGGGAGACTTCAGTGATGGACCTGCCGCAGATTGACACATCCTCGGTCAAGGGCCGCCGCATCCTTGTGCGCGCCGACCTCAACGTGCCGATGAATGAGGACGGCACAGTCAGCGATGACACCCGCATTCGCCGCTTTGCCGACGGGATGAAGCCCCTGCTGGCTGCAGGGGCGCGGCTGGTTATCCTGACCCACTTTGGCCGCCCCGAGCCGGGCGCGCCTGCCGGGGAGCATTCCGTCGAACCGCTCATCCCATCCCTGGCCGCAGCCTTGGGCCGACCGGTCCGATTTTGCCCCGAACTGATCGGGGCAGAGGCGGAAGCCCGCAGCCGGGGGCTGAGCGATGGCACGGTGATGCTCTGTGAAAACCTGCGCCTGCATGCCGGGGAGACGGCCAATGATCTCGCCTTTGCCGCGCAGCTGGCCAAGCTTGGCGATATCTACATGAACGATGCCTTCTCCTGTGCGCATCGTGCCCATGCTTCGACCGAAGCCTTGGCGCATCTGCTGCCCGCCGTGGCAGGCCCGCTGATGATCGAAGAGATCGAGGCCCTGTCGGCGGCGCTGGAATGCCCCAAGCGCCCGGCTGTGGCGGTGGTGGGCGGCGCCAAGGTCTCCAGCAAGATCGCGGTGCTGAAGAACCTGGTCCAGAAGGTCGATCACATCATCATCGGCGGCGGCATGGCGAACACGTTTCTTTTCGCCGATGGCGCGCCCATGGGCCGCTCGCTGCACGAGGCCGATCAGATCGACACGGTACGCGAAATCCGCACGCTGGCGCAAAAGGCAGGCTGCACCCTGCATCTGCCCGAAGACGTGGTCGCCGCCTATGATTTTGCCGCCGGTGCAGCCTATGACATCACCCCGGCAGATGCCTGCCCGACAGGCGCCATGATCCTCGATGCCGGACCGCGCGCGTTGAAACGGTTCCAGTCGGTGCTGACCTCCTGTAAGACGATCCTGTGGAACGGGCCGCTGGGGGCGTTTGAAATTACCCCCTTTGACCTTGCGACCCGGCACCTGGCACAGACAGCCGCCGATCTGACCCGGCAAGGGCTGGCTGTTTCTGTCGCAGGTGGCGGGGATACGGTTGCGGCCCTGAACATGGCCGGTGTATCTGGCGATTTCACATATGTCTCCTCCGCCGGGGGGGCTTTCCTGGAATGGCTGGAGGGTAAGACGCTCCCCGGCATTGCGGCGCTGCAAGGCGCGGCAGAAGCGGCCTAAGAGGTTTTCATGGCACTTATCACTCTTCGTCAACTGCTCGACCATGCCGCCGAACACGGCTATGGCGTGCCCGCCTTCAACATCAACAACATGGAGCAGGGTCTGGCGATCCTGAAGGCCGCCGCGAAATGCGACAGCCCGGTGATCCTGCAGGCCAGCCGCGGCGCGCGCTCTTATGCGGGTGACATCATGCTGCGGCACATGATCCAGGCGCTGGTGGAAATGTATCCCCATATCCCGATCTGCATGCATCAGGACCATGGCAACAACGAACAGACCTGCCTGTCGGCGATCCGCCACGGCTTTACCAGCGTGATGATGGATGGCTCGCTTGAGGCGGACATGAAGACGCCGGCATCTTACGACTACAACGTCGAGATCACCGAGCGCGTGTCGCGCATGGCCCATTGGGTCGGTGCCTCGGTCGAAGGCGAGCTGGGCGTGCTTGGCTCGCTGGAAACCGGTGAAGCGGGCGAAGAGGACGGATCGGGTGCGGTTGGCAAGCTCTCCCAGGAACAGCTTCTGACCGATCCCGATCAGGCCAAGGATTTCGTGGCTAAAACCCAAGTGGATGCGCTTGCCATCGCCTGCGGCACCAGCCACGGCGCCTATAAGTTCAGCCGCAAGCCCACCGGCGATATCCTGGCGATCAGCCAGATCGAGGCGATCCACGCCAAGATCCCCAATGTCCACCTGGTGATGCACGGATCGTCTTCGGTGCCGCAGTACCTGCAAGACCTGATCAACGAATACGGCGGCGAGATGCCCCAAACCTATGGCGTGCCGGTCGAAGAGATCGAGCGCGGCATCAAGTCGGGCGTGCGCAAGGTCAATATCGACACGGATAACCGCATGGCGATCACCGGCCAGTTCCGCAAGGTGGCGCAGGAGAAACCGACCGAGTTCGACCCGCGCAAGTTCACCATCCCCGCGATGGAAGAGATGGAGAAACTCTGCCTTGACCGTTTTGAACGCTTCGGCACCGCAGGCAATGCCGCGAAGATCACGCCGATCGATCTGGATGAGATGGCAAAACGCTACAGCAGCGGTGCGCTGGCGGTCTGATCCCGCCGAGACGCAGCACATTCGGGGGGCGTTCGCGCCCCCTGCCCCTCCCCGATATGACGAGGCTCCCGATGTCCTTTGACCGCAGCGTGAAGATCGCGCCCTCTATCCTCTCTGCCGATTTCGCCAACTTCAGCCAGGAGATTCAGGCAATCGAGGCCGAAGGCGCCGACTGGGTGCATGTGGATGTAATGGATGGCCACTTCGTCCCCAACCTCACCTTTGGCCCGATGGCGGTCAAAGCCTTCCGCCCGCATGTGAAAACCGTGATGGACGTGCACCTGATGATCGCGCCGGTCGATCCCTATATCGAGGCCTATGCCGATGCGGGCGCCGATGTGCTGACCGCGCATATCGAGGCCGGCCCCCACATTCACCGCACCCTGCAGGCCATTCGCGCGTCGGGCATGAAGGCAGGCGTCGCCCTCAATCCCGGCACCCCGGCCGAGGCTGTGGCGCATCTTCTGGACCTCACCGATCTGATCTGCGTGATGACGGTGAACCCCGGTTTTGGCGGGCAGAAGTTCATCGACATGACGGGGAAGATCACGGCCCTGCGCCAGATGATCGGCGACCGCCCCGTGCATATCGAGATTGACGGCGGCGTTGATCCCACAACCGCGCCCAAGGTGCGCGCGGCAGGTGCCGATGTGCTGGTCGCGGGATCCGCTGTCTTCAAGGGCGGCTCGGTCGACAACCCGGGCATCTATGGCGAAAACATCCGCGCCATCCGCGAAGCGGCCAATGCCGCTTGAGGCGCTGATCTTCGACGTGGATGGCACCTTGGCCGAAACCGAGGAGCTGCACCGGCGCGCCTTCAACGAGACATTCGCCGAAGAAGGCCTCGACTGGCACTGGAGCCAAGACGACTATCGCCGCCTGCTTCAGACTACCGGCGGCAAGGAGCGGATCGCCCACCACATGCGAAACCTCGGCCTTGCCCCCGATGCCATCGACATTGCCGCATTGCACAAGGCCAAGACGGATGGCTATGTGCGCCTGATGAGCGACGGCGGGTTAGACCTGCGCCCCGGCATTGCCGCGCTGATCACAGAGGCAAAGGATGCAGGGCTGACTGTGGCCATTGCCACCACCACCAGCCGCCCCAATGTCGATGCCCTTTGCCATGCCTGTTTCGGCGCGCCTGCCGACAGTATTTTCCCGGTCATTGCCTGCGGCGACGAGGTCGCTGCCAAGAAACCCGCCCCGGATGTCTATGAGCTGGCCTTGAAACGTCTGGACATCGCCCCGGAAAACGCCCTGGCGTTTGAGGACAGCAGCAACGGGTTACGCAGCGCCGACGCCGCCGGGATGGCCTGTATCGTCACCCCCTCGATCAACACAGGCGGCGATGATTTCACCGGCGCCGAATGCGTGGTCCCGGATGTCACTCACCTCGGCGGCATTGAGGCGCTCGCACCCCTTCTGCCCACGCCGCAAACCGTCTGACAAAAGGATCAAGATATGGCCGTCTCCCCTCCCGTTTGCGATTTCGGCTGGCGCGCGCCGGATTTCCGCCTGCCCGCCACCGATGGCAAGACCTACAGCCTTACGGATATCGCAGGCCCCAAGGGCACGCTGGTGATGTTCATCTGCAATCACTGCCCCTATGTGATCGCGGTGCTGGACCGGATCGAACGGGATGCCCGCGACCTGCAAGCCTTGGGCATCGGGATGGCGGCGATCTGTTCCAATGACGCGGAAACCTATCCCCGCGACAGTTTCGAGAAGATGGTCGAACTGGCCCGTGACCGCGCCTTTCCCTTTCCATACCTGCATGACGCAGATCAAAGCGTCGCTCGCAGCTGGAATGCCGCCTGCACACCGGATTTCTTTGGCTTCAACGCCGCAGGCGCGCTGCAGTACCGGGGCCGCCTCGATGCATCGGGGCGCAATCCGGCGCCGGAAGGCGCCCGGCGCGAATTGTTTGAGGCCATGCGACAGGTCGCAGACACCGGCCAGGGCCCGGCGGATCAAGTGCCGTCGATGGGCTGTTCGATCAAATGGAAGGATCCCGCATGAGCCGCGCAATCGTTTTCGACCTTGACGGAACGCTGGTGGACAGCGCCGCCGACATCCACGCCGCCGTGACCCAGATGCTGACAGAGTTTGGCAAGCCGCCGCTGACCCTGGCGCGGGTGACCAGCTTTATCGGCAATGGCATACCGAACCTTGTCCGGCTGGTCATGCGCGACAGCGGCATCCCCGAAGCCGATGAGAACCTCGCCATCACCCGGATGATGGCACATTATTCAGCGCATCCCGCCGACCTGTCGCAACCCTATCCGGGCGTGGCCGACTGCCTTACCCGCCTACAGGAGAATGGCATTCGCCTCGGCGTCTGCACCAACAAATTCCGCGCCCCGGCGCTTCTGATCCTCGAAGCACTGGATCTGATGCAATTTTTCGAGGTCGTCGTTGGCGGTGACACTCTGCCGCTCCGCAAACCTGATCCGGCCCCCTTGCACCACGCATTTGAAAGCCTGCACGGCACCTCGCGGATGTACGTCGGCGACAGCGAAGTCGATGCCGAAACGGCGCAGCGGGCAGGCATCGACTGCGCCCTTTTCACGCAGGGTTACCGAAAAACCCCGGTGGATCAGCTGATCACAGCCTGCACCTTCGACGCCTTCCCGCAGCTGCCCGCGATCGCCGATCGCGTCATGGCGGCAGATGCCGGGTCGGTCTGACCCGCCCGGCAGGTGCTTCACCCGCCAAATGCCCCGGCCAGATGATCGATCAGCGCCCTGATGCGCGTGGTCAGATGCCTGTTGGGCGGGTAGACCGCATACAGCGGCATATTCACCGTGCCCCGATCCGCAAAAAGCTGCTTCAGCTCGCCGCTCTCCAGAAATGGGCGTGCCGCGTATTCCGGGACCCGGCCAATGCCCCGTCCCAGCGCTGCCATATTGACCACCGCGCGGGGGGAATTCGCCCTGAAATCCCCGGTGACCGTGACCGCGATCTGCCGACGCCGCTGGCTGAAAGTCCAGACCTCTGGCTGCGACGAGGCCGTCATCAGCAGGCAATTATGTGTCGACAGCGCGTGGGGTTCCTTTGGCTCGCCATGGGCCGCTAGATAGTTGGGCGATGCGGCCACGACCACCGGCATATCGGTCAGCTTGCGCGCCACCAGCGAGGAATCCTTCAGCGTGCCGAACCGCACCGCAAGATCGACGCCTTCTTCAAGGATCGAAATATGCTGGTCAGAGAGCACAAGTTCGATCCGCACATCCGGATGCGCGGTCTGGAACGGCTGTAGCGCCTGCACCAATTCGCGGCTACCAAGCCCGGTCGGGGCCGTGATGCGGATCGGACCGACAAGCTGCTGCTGGCGCTGCTGTACCACGTCCTCCAGCTCTTCGAACTGATCAAGCAGGGCGATGCAGCGTTCTAGATAGGCCTGTCCGGTGTCGGTCAGAGTGACGCTGCGCGTGGTCCGGTGCAGCAATTGCGCGTCCAGTCTTTCCTCAAGCCGGGCCACATATTTGCTGGCCAGTTTGGTGCTGATTCCCACCTGCCGGGCACCCGCGGTAAAAGAGCGTTGCGCCGCCACGGCAGCAAAGGTGCGCATACAATCCAGCGTGTCCATTCTATGGAGTTCCTTGCATATTTTTTGTCGTCAATGCGTACATTATACTTCGTCAATTTCACCGGTTATCCTCACAATATGGCGAGTTTACCTTTGCCTTGTCCATAAGCCGCACAGGCATCAGACAAAGGAAGGAACCCCCAAATGTCCAATTCAATCCGTATTCACGGCTTCCCGCTCTCCGGCCACTCCCACCGGGTCGAGCTGCTTGCGAACCTCGCCGGCATCGCACATGAGGTCATCACCGTTGACCTCGCCGCAGGCGCCCACAAGGAAGAGCCGTTCCTGTCGCTGAACCCCGCCGGTCAGGTGCCGGTAATCGAAGACGGTGACACCGTGATCGCTGACTCCAACGCCATCCTGGTTTACCTGGCTCGCAAGTACGCGCCGTCTTTCCTGCCCACCGATCCGGTGCTGGAAGCCGAGGTGCAGAAATTCCTCAGCCTGGCAGCTGGCGAAATCGCTTTTGGCCCGGCAGCAGCCCGTCTGATCAACGTCTTTAACGCACCGTTTGACGCAGAATTCTGCGCGGCAACCGCCGCCACCGTCTTTGGCAAGATCGAGGCGCATATGGAAGGCCGTGAATTCCTGGTCGGCACCGAGCCGACCATCGCCGACATCGCCATCTATTCCTACAGCGCGCATGCGCCCGAAGGTGGCATCTCGCTGGAAGCCTACCCGAACCTGCGTCGCCTGCTGGCCAATATCGAAGGTCTGAAAGGCTTCAAAGCCATGCCCGTGACCAAGGTCGGCCTCGCAGCCTGATTGGTTTGGCCGTGGCGTCTTTTTCGGCGTGGCGCCACGGCCCCCTCCATATGCCCGCCCCACTATCGGGGCATGTCTTGCAGGCAAACCGACATCTGCGTCACCCAAATTGCCTGCTCCGTAGTGGTCCATTGGCCGATATCCAGACGCAAGAGTACCGCTCAACAACTCAGTTACCGCGCATTTCCGAACCGGTCGAAGGTCGCTTGAAGGTCCGGCAACCTTCCCTATAACGCGCGGCATGTCAGCAAAGATCTTTTCAATGGAGCCGCGAGAAGGCGGCGGCGAGCTATGCGCGAAACTGGGTGACGGGGTTTGATAGGGCGGCGTATCGTGGCGGGTGTCCAAGCCTGCCAGAACTTCCAAGAGGAACGATACGCCATGAAGAAGACTAGAGACATTATCCCCCTTCGTCAGCCTGAAACTTTTGATGACCCGCTGACTGAGATCGCTCGCGATGGGGCGCGTCGCATGCTTGCTGCCGCGCTGCGGGCCGAGGCCGACGCCTTCGTCGCCCAGCACGCCGAAGAGATCCTGCTGGACGGTCGCCAGCGGGTTGTCCGGCACGGTTACGGGCCGGAGCGCAGCATCCAGACCGGGATCGGGGCGCTCGATGTCCAGCGCCCGAAGGTACGCGACCGCGCCACCGACGTGCCGGTCGACCAGAAGATCCGGTTCACCTCGGCGATCCTGCCGAAATGGGCGCGCCGCTCGCGCAGCCTCGATGCGCTGCTG
>NZ_PXNU01000076.1:0-17910 GCF_041300735.1 Phaeobacter sp. SYSU ZJ3003
CCGCCCCAAACTGCCCTCAAGCGGCAACATCGGCGCAGCCGAAGACGTTGTTCAGACGTTCCTTAACTTAGGCCAAATTTACAAGGAGGCAAGTTACAACGGGATAAACCGGTAACCGTCACCCTTGCGCGCGACCTGACCCAAACCACCCTCTGGTAGATGGTAGCCAATCACCCGCGTCTGCTCGTGAGCCAGTTGATCCAGCAAGCTCATGCGGGCGGCAGCGGCCATGGCTGCATCCTGGTCGGATCCCACGTGCCAATCGGGCCTTTCAAAGCTCACGTGGGAATTGCCGATGGCATCGCCAAGCACCATCACGCTCTCGCTGCCGGACCTGAGTTCAAAGGACATATGGCCCGGCGTATGACCATAGGTCGCCCGCGCCGCGACACCGGGCAGGATTTCTTCGCCATCGCGGAACCGGGTGATCTGGTCCTCCAGGATCTCCATCCGCCGCAGCGCCCCGGCGGCCATGGTAGCGCGGGCCTCGCCGATCGTGTCAATGGTGCTGGGGTCGAACCAGAAATCCCATTCCTGCTGCCCGATGAAATGTTCGGCATTGGCAAACAAAGGATCATCGAAATCGTCCAGAACGCCCCACAGGTGATCCGGGTGGCAATGGGTGAACACCACTTGGGTGACGTCCTCGGGGGATACGCCTGCCGCCTCCAGCGCGGCGGGCAGTTGCCCCGCGCTGGCCTGGAAGGCCGGGCCGGAACCGGCATCGAACAGCACGACACGGTCGCCCTGACGCATCAGCGTGACATTCAGCGGAGGCTCCATCGGATCCTGGGCAACGCCGTGCCGCGTCAGGATCGGCATCAGCTGCTCTGGCGACTGCTCGGGGAACAGGAACCCCTGAGGCAGTACCAGATTGCCATCAGACAGGGTTTGAAGGGACATATCGCCAATCATCAGCCGATCGCCGCCCGAGGCTGCAGCAGCCGATGCCATACCAGCAGCAGATCCTGCCAACGCCATACTGGCCCCTGCCCCTTGCAGAAATTCTCTTCTGTTCACACCCATTGCACCTGCCTCCCAATAATGCATCTGCGCAAATATCCGGCCGCCATGGCACAGTTATATTCACGTACGCGAATTTATATAATTTGGGGTTTGGCAATGTAAAGCCGGGCGCAGAACACCGGGCAAAAACAGACGCGGCTGACAAACAGAAAACCGGCGCGGGTCACCCCGCACCGGTTCATATCAGATTAGCTAAAGAGCGCGCGTTACTGGCGGCTCAGTTCTTTCCATTTGCCATCTTCGACAACCGAGATCACGATATCGTCCGCACCACGGTGATCATCAGCCGCATAGGTGATCTTGCTGTCGGTCAGCTCATCATAGAAATTGAGGCTCTCCATCCCCTTGATAAAGCTTTCCTGCGTCAGATCCTGCCCCGCGGCCTCAAGCGCGCGAATGACCGTATCCGCTGCGGAATAACCCAGCATGGCAAAGCCACCGGCCGGCTGACCGAACTTTTCCTCATAGGCTTTCATGAATTCGGCCGGCACCGGATCTTCGGCGCGGGCGATCAGGCTGACCCAGCCAGCCGCCGCGTAAAGACCATCGGTCACACCACCGGGAACGGCAGCAACCACATCAAGGAACCCGGCCGACGTGTTGAGGAATTTCACATCGGTCCAGCCCAGTTTCTTGGCGGTGCCGACAACGGTGATGCCCTGCCGCACGCCCAGCGCCAGTGTCACCACGTCACAGCCAGCGGACTTCAGCTTTGTGAGCGAGCCGACAAAATCCAGCTCATCCGGCTTGTGCGAGGTTTCCGCCGCATAGGTCAGGCCCAGCTCTTTGCTTACATCCTCGGTGCTTTCCTGAATTTCCTTGCCGAAATCCGACGGGATATACATCGAGCAGACTTCCTTGGCCTCGAATTCACCGGCCAGATATTTCACGCCCACCTGCACCTGATCGTAGTAGCTGGAGAAGCCGATGAATTTGTTGTGCATCGGTTCCTGAAGCATCTGACGCGCGGCGGACAGCGGGCTGATGTTCGGAATGCCCTTGGGGTCCAGCAACTTGAAGCCAGCCACGTTCATCGGTGTGCCCAGCGACAGAAGCATGGCAAAGGCCTTGTCCCGGTTCAGCAGCTTGTTGTAGCCCTGCATCGCGCGCGGGATCTGATAGCCGTTGTCCTCGACGACGAACTTGATCTGGCGACCATGCACACCGCCTGCGGCGTTGATTTCGTCAAAGCGCAGGTTGGCGCCATTGACCGCCGGCACGCCCACCGCAGCAAAGATACCGCTGAGGTCATTCACCGAGCCGATTACGACTTCGCTGTCCGTAACCCCCTGAGTGTCAGCCTGAACAGCCGTGGCCCCGGCAAGGGCTACAGCCGCCATCGTCAGCGCAGATGTCAGTTTTTTCATTTTCGCTTCCTCCCTAAATAACTGTCCGGCGTTCCTTGTCGCCGCCGCTAGTACATGTCGTCGATTAGTGCCTTGTGCTTCTTCTCCACAAAACTGCGTTTCAGTTTCATCGTTGCGGTCAACTCGTCGTCCTCAGCCGTCAGAAGAACGTTGATCAGGCGGAAATCCTTGATCTGTTCGACCCGTGCAAAGTCCCGGTTCACAGCTTCGACCTCTGCTCCGATCAGCTGTACCACCTCCTCCGCGGCACAGAGCGATGCAAAGTCGCTAAAGGGTATCTTGCGGTCCTGCGCGAATTTCTCAACATTTTCCTGATCGATCATGATCAGACAGGTGAGATATTTGCGCCCGTCCCCGATCACCACCGCATCCGAGATATAGTGGCTGAACTTCAACCGGCTTTCGATTTCGGCCGGGGTGATGTTCTTGCCGCCTGCGGTGATGATGATGTCCTTGATCCGGCCGGTGATGGTCAGATTGCCCTTGTCATCCAGCCTGCCGACATCACCCGTGCGCAGCCAGCCATCGGTGGTAAAGGTCTCGGCGGTCTTTTCATTGTTGCGCCAGTAACCCTGGAAGTTGTTGAGCCCCTTGGTCTGGATCTCCCCGTCTTCCGCGATACGCACCTCGACCCCCGGCACCGCGTGCCCCACCGTTCCCGGCGCGTTGGTGTCGAAAGTGTTGATGGTGGACAGGCCGGCGTTCTCGGTCATGCCGTAGCCTTCGATCAGCGGCACACCGATGGACCAGTACCATTCCAATAGCTCGGGTGAGATCGGCGCGGCGCCGGTTCCGCCGCGGCGCATCTTGTCCATGCCCAGCATCCGGCGCAGATTGCGCAGAACAGCAAAATCCCAGAAGGCATAAGACGCCGCCACGCCCGAAGGGACGGGTTTTCCGTACATCACGTATTGCGCCCGCTTGCGCCCGGCCTTGACCGCCTGATGGAAGGCCATACGGCCAATCGGCGTGGCTTCCTGCGCCAGAACCAGGACCCGGGAGTAGATCTTTTCCCAGACCCGCGGCACCGCGAAAAAGGTCGCCGGAGAGACCTCCTGCATATTGTCGAACACGGTTTCCGGGCTTTCGGCGAAGTTCACCGTGCTGGAAGCCGCGAGCGGGAAATAGACCGACACGTTGCGTTCAAGGATGTGGCACAGCGGCAGAAAACACAGCTGATCGTCTGTCTTGTAGACTTCCAGCGCCCGCGCCCCTGCCTCGGTCGAGGCAAGGATGTTCTCATTGCTGAGCATAGCGCCTTTGGGCATGCCCGTGGTGCCCGATGTATAGATCAGAAGCGCCGTGTCCTCGGGCTGGGATTTGGAAATTTCAGCCTCAAAGGTGCCGGGATGGCGCGCTTCATAGGCTTTACCCAGCTCGTACAGATCCTCGATGAAGAGGCATTTTTCATGGTCCAGATCATGCAGCCCTTCGCGTTCATAGATGATGACCTTGGCCAGACCCGGAACCTGATCGGCGATCTCAAGGTACTTGTCGAGCTGTTCGTCGTTTTCGACAAACAGGAACCGGCTGTCGCTGTCATTGACCAGATAGGCCAGCTGCGAGGCGGAGTCCGTGGTGTAGACGCCAGAGGCAATCCCGCCGACACCCTGAATACCCAGGTCGGAGTAAAGCCACTCGCGCCGGTCCTCACTTAAGATCGACACCACCTCGCCGCGTTTCAGACCCAGCGACATCAGGCCAAGGCCAATCCATTTCGCGTGATCCCAGTAATCGTTCCAGGAATAGGCCTTCCAGATGCCCATATCCTTTTCGCGGTGAGCAGTTCGGTCGCCCAGCGCCTGACAACGCAGCTGAAACAGTTTCACGATGGTGTCACAGCCGTCCACCAACACCGGGCGCTGGCCCGGCTCTGCGTTGAACGAAACGCCGTTGAGAACCACCTGCGGGTGTGCGGTCTGTCCAAGGTTTTGCATGTTCATCCCTTCCCCCCTCATCGCCACGTCTTCTTGCGTTTCCAGCGTTTCTCTCCGCGCTGGCCTTCTTCCTGGTGGCCCAAATAAAAGGCCTGGATGTCCTCGGACTGCATCAGGCGGTCGGCGGTGCCGTCCATCACAATGCGGCCGATCTCCATCACATAGCCCACGTCCGCCAGTTCCAGCGCGATGCGGGCGTTCTGTTCCACCAGCATCATGGTCACGTGTTCCTCGGCGTTGAGCCGCCGCAGAATGGCAAAGATCTCCTGCACCAGAAGCGGCGACAGGCCGAGGCTGGGTTCATCCAGCAGCATGATCTTGGGCCGCAGCATCAGCCCACGCCCGATCGCCAGCATCTGCTGCTGGCCGCCGGACAGCGTCCCGGCCTCCTGGTCGCGCCGTTCGGCGAGGATCGGGAAATAGTCGAATACCATCTCCCGGTCCTTTTCGATCTCGGCCCTGTCCGACCGGGTATAAGCGCCAAGGCTCAGGTTTTCATTCACCGTCAAAAGCGGGAAGACCTCGCGGCCTTCGGGCACGTGTACGATGCCCTGACTGACGATCTTGTGCGGCTCCTGTCCCTGAATCGGCTTGCCATCGAACAGCACTTCGCCCTTTTCAGGATCCATGATGCCCGAGATCGTTTTCAGAAGGGTGGATTTCCCGGCGCCATTGGCGCCCAGAACGGTGACGATCTGCCCCTTGTCCACCTTCAGCGACACGCCCCGGATCGCCATGATCGGCCCGTAAAAGCTCTCGAGGTTCTTGATTTCTAGCAAAGGCTCTCCCATCAGACAGCCCCCGCGCCAAGATAGGCCTCAATCACGGCCGGGTTCGACTGCACCTCGGCCGGTGTGCCCTCGGCCAGCTTGGCCCCATCCGCCAGCGCCAGAACGCGGTCGGACACGCCAGAGACCAGCCCCATGTCATGTTCCACCATCAATACGGTGATCCCCATCTGTTTGCGGATGTCGTCAATCCACCAGCGCATGTCCTGCGTTTCCTCAACCGAAAGTCCCGAGGCCGGTTCATCCAGCAGCAAAAGCCGTGGACCCGAGGCCAGCGCCCGGCCGAGTTCAACCACCTTGCGTACGCCATATGGCAGGCCGGCGATCATCTTGTTCCGGTAGGGCTGCAGGTCGAGGAAATCGATCACCTCCTCCACGGCCTCGCGGTGGCGGTGTTCTTCGCGGCGCACACGCGGGGCAAAGAACAGCTCTTCGATCAGCGTGGACTTGCGGTGGCGGTGCCGCCCCACAAGAAGGTTCTGCAACACCGTCGCGTGATCAAAGAGTTCGATGTTCTGAAAGGTCCGCGCGATGCCAAGATCCGCCACCTCGTCCGGTTTGCGATCCAGCAGGTTCTGCCCGTCGAAGGTGAAAGAGCCCGCATAGGGTTCGTAGAACCGCGAAATCAGGTTGAACACGGTCGACTTCCCTGCCCCGTTCGGGCCGACGATGGCATAGACCTCGCCTTCCTCGACCGAAAAGGACAGATCGTTCACAGCCACAACGCCACCGAATTTCAGCGTTGCATTCTTGATCTCCAAAAGGCTCATCTCAAACGCTCCGTCTTCAGGTAGGTTTTCTGGCGACGGAACATGTCCTTGCGCGCAAAGGGGAACAATTCGAACCAGGTCCGTATCTTCAACCAGCGGCCGTAAATGCCCATGGGTTCGAACAGGATGAACAGGATCAGGATCATGCCGAAGACGCCGGTTTCCAGCCCCGGGATGGCGACGCCGCCACCGATCACGCTGTCTTTGAGGATCGACAGACCCTGGGGCAGGAAGGCCACCACAACTGCGCCGAAGAAGGCCCCGTGAATGGAGCCGAGGCCGCCAATCACGATCATCATCAGCAGGGTGATCGAAATCACGATCGAGAAAGTCTCGTTGTTGAAGGTTCCCGCATAGTATCCCATCAGCGCCCCGGCCCAGCCGGTGATCATGCACGACAGGCCAAAGGCGGTCGCCTTGGTGCGGGCAATGTGAACGCCCATGGCAGTCGCCGAGACCTCACTGTCGCGCACCGCAGCAAAGGCACGGCCCAAAGGCGAGCGCAGCAGGTTGCGGTAGAACAGTGTGCAGATGATGGTGACGACAAGCACCAGATAGTAGAACCGGGTCGGCATCGACCAGCGTTCAATCTCGAACCCGAAAATGGTGATCATGTCCGGGAACTTGCCCGACACGCCGCCAGTCCAGGGCTCAAGAAGGACGATAATGTCATCGGCAAGGATCGACAGGGCAATGGTCGCAATCGCCAGATAGATCCCGTGCAGCCGCAGGGCCGGAATGGCGATCACGGCGCCGACGATCCCGGTGATGACCCCGGCCAGCGGGAAAGCCAGAATGAACGGCAGCCCCTGTTCGATCAGGATCGTGTTGGTATAGCAGCCGATGGCCAGAAACGCTGCATGGCCAAGGCTGGCCTGTCCGGTCTGACCGGTCAGCAGCATCAGACCCAGACCGGCAATCGCCCAGATCAGCACGTTGGTGACTTCGCCAATATAGAACTCGTTGATCAGGAACGGCAGGCCAAAGGCAATCAGGATCAGAAGGCCATAAACGCAGGCCGTCCACATATCGGGGAACAGGCGGATATCCTGCTCATAGGTGGTTTTGAAATGAATGCGCATGGGATCAGACCTTCTTCACTCGGACTTGGCTGAACAGGCCGTGCGGACGGAACACCAGCACCGCCAGAAGCAGCGCATAAGGCGCGATCTGCGAATAGCCCGCCGCAAGATACCGTGCCGCGAAGGGCTCGATCACACCCACGATCAGACCACCAGCCAGTGCACCGGGGAGCGAGCCGAAGCCGCCGATGACAGCCGCCGCAAAGGCCTTGATGCCCAAGAGGCCGGCGTTGGGATCAATGGCGCCCTTTGAGGCAAAAAGGATCCCGGCCACGGCAGCGGTTGCACCCGCCAGACCCCAGATCAGCCCCTGCACCCGGCGCACCGGAATGCCCATGAAATAGGCCGCCATCTGGTTCTGACTGGCCGCCTGCATGGCAAGCCCCAGCTTGGTGCGCTGGAAGAACTGGTAAAGCGACCATGTGAGCAGGAAGGTCACCACGATCACCGCGACATCCGCCATGCCAAGCACGACGCCGCCCAGTTGGAGATCGCCCAGTGCAAGCGGGCTTTCCAATGTCTGCGGCTCGTGCCCCCAGATCAAACCAGCCACGAAGCGCAGCACAAAGCCCAGCGCGATGGTCAGGATGACAACCGCAGTCTGGCTCTGCCCGAACAGGTGCCGCAGAATGAAAAAGTCGAGCAGATAGCCAAGAACCGCCATGATCGAAATCGCCAGCGGTGCTGCGACCCAGAATGGCAGGTCCATATATTCTGCGTTGGTAAGGCCAAGGGTCACAAATGCCCCCAGCATCATGAAATCGCCCTGAGCGAAATTGACCGCTTCAGTCGCTTTGTAGATCAGCACAAATCCGAGCGCGATCAGGCCGTAGACACAGCCATTCGCGAGCCCGCTGACCAGGAGCTGCAATACTTCCAAATTTTCCTCCCCCCGCCCGTCATGAGCGGTTCCTGACCCGGTCATTGCCGGGCATATGCGCCTTATTTTGCTGGGTTTTCGCTGCGCCTCCTCAAGCGGCGGAAACCCTTGGCGTCTAAAAACAGACTACTGAGTATGTTTTTCCCCTGTCAATTGCTAAGACCCAGCGTCAAAATGGCAAAATGCGGCTATATTTTGAGCATATGCCCCCCTATTGTTCGCTCCGCGCCCGATGGTGCGCGGCAGCGATCAAGGATGGTGAAATGGCCCCTCCAGCCGCGCCGCCCCGCAAGCAGACGACGTCAGGCGATGCATCATGTTAGAACAGATCAGCGCATCCAAAAGCGAAATTCTTGATGCAGCGGCCCATTGCTTCATGACGATGGGCGCCGATTCCGCATCCATCGACGATATCGCGGCCAGCCTTGGATCGACCAAGGGACGGATTTATCACCATTTTCCCTCTAAAGGCGCGCTTCTGGCTGCGGTACAACTGCGCGCAGCGCGGTTCACCTATCAGGCGGTCAGCGCAGTGGCCGATGATGCCCTGCCTCCGCAGCTTTGTCTGGAACGGATGGCCCGCGCCCATGTGATGGAGGTGCTGCGCTCCCTGCCCTACCACAAAGTGATTCTCCAAACCTATACCGGCGCGCGCGCCAAAACCTCCAACGCGTTTGAACTGGGCATGCAGGCGCAGGTGCGAGCAGAGCACCGGCAGTATGCCGAACTCTTCCGCGACCAGATCGCCCGGGGTATCGAGGCAGACATATTCCCGGAACGCAACCTGACGGTCACGGTTGCCGGGCTGATGCTGATGCTCAATTCCCCGGTCTTCTGGTATCAGCCGGATCGCGGCGCCGGGCAGGAGTTCCGCAACACCATCGCAGACGATCTGGCAGAAATGGCGCTGGCCAGCCTGCGCGCCTAAGCCTCGCAAATCTCCCGCAGGGCTGCGCAGAACCGCGCGGCGGCGGCAGAGAGCTGGTGTTCACTGCGGATACACAGCCCCACCGGACCCAGCGTGCTGTCCGTGTTCAGCGGCAGTAATGCCAGCACGCCCTCCTCCAGATCGGCACGCACCACACCATGGCTGATGATCCAGATCGCCCGATGCTCCAGCGTGAACCGGCGCCCAAACGTGGCAGAGACGGTTTCGATCGGGAAACGGGGCACCGTCATCCCCTGCTCCAGAAACATGCGGTCCACCAGCGGCCGGATGATCGACCCTTCCGAGGGCATCAGTACCGGGAACCCCTCAAAGGCATCAGCCGGGACATGCGGCAGCGCCGCCAGCGGATGATCATGGGCGACGACCGCGATCACCCGTTCGCGGAACAGCGGATCGAAATCCAGCCCCACCATGTGATCGGGCGCGGGCAGACGTCCCACCACCACATCCAGATTGCCCCGCCGCAGTTGGTCCAGCAGGTATTGATTGTCCCCGGTGCGGACCGAAAACCGGCTGTGGCTACCCTCGGTACGCAGCGCCGCCAGGGCATCCGGCACCACTGTCGCCGACACTGTCGGCAAAGCGCCAATAGCCACCCGTGGCCCTTCTGCCTCGTCCAGCCCCTGCAGCATTGCCACCCCGTCCCGTGCCAGCGCCAGACTGCGCCCGGCGTGGTCGCGGAACATCTCACCATAGGCGGACAGGCGGATACCGCGCCCGTGCCGCTCGACCAAGGGCTTGCCGACAACAGCCTCTAGCTCCCGCAGTGTGCGTGTCACTGCAGGCTGGGTCATGCCCAATGCCTCGGCCGCCTGGGTGACGCTGTCCTGCCGGGCGACCTCGACGAAGACCTCAAGATGGCGCAACTTCAGCTGTGCAGACAGACGCATACCATTTCCAATATGAAATCATGCAATTCACAGCATTATACAGTCCAATTTAGATATGCGATAGTACACACCATATGAAAGAGGGAGGACCGGATGACCGACAGCCGTTACGATCAGGGCATGACCGTGCGCCGCAGCGTGCTGGGAGATGCGCATGTGGATCGCGCCGAAGCTGCCAAGACCGATATGGACGTGGCCTTTCAGACGCTGATCACCGAAGGCGCCTGGGGCACCGTCTGGGCCTCGGACGGGATCGGCCAGCGCGAACGGTCGATGCTGACCCTAGCTCTGCTGGCGGCGATGGGAAATTTCGAGGAAATCCCGATGCATATCCGCGCCACCGCGCGCACGGGCGCCAGCCGCACCGATGTGATCGAAACGTTTCAGCACGTGGCGATCTACGCCGGGGTGCCGCGCGCCAACCATGCGCTGAAACTGGCCAAACAAACCTATGCGGAAATGGATGCCGAAGCCGCCGCGTCCCCGGCATCCAAGACCTGAGGAGGATAGGACAATGACGAAACCGACACAGAACATGGCTGAATTCTACCAGCGCGACCGCCGCTGGCACCCGCCAGCCTATGACAAGGACTACAAAACCTCGGTGGCGCGCTCGCCGAAGTTTTCGCTAATCAGCCTGGAAAACACGCCGAGCGAAATCACCGGCCCGCGCTTTGGCCACAGCGATCTCGCCGCCACCGACAACGATCTGATCTCGAACTACGCCAAGCCCGGCGAAAGCCCCATTGGCGAGCGGATCATCGTGCATGGCCGGGTGCTGGATGAAAACGCCCGACCGGTTCCGAATACTCTGGTGGAAATCTGGCAGGCCAATGCCGGTGGACGTTATCGTCACAAGAAAGACACCTACCTGGCGCCGATTGATCCCAACTTTGGCGGCTGCGGGCGCACCATGACGGATGAGGATGGCTACTACTATTTCCGCACCGTGAAGCCCGGCGCCTACCCCTGGCGCAACTGGGTCAACGACTGGCGCCCGGCGCATATTCACGTTTCGGTCTTTGGCAGCGGTTTTGCCCAGCGCCTGATCACCCAGCTCTATTTCGAGGGTGATCCGCTGATCAAAACCTGTCCCATTGTGGCGACGATCCCGGATCCAGACGCCATCGACCAGCTGATCGCGCGACTGGACCGCAACGCGACCATTCCGCTCGATACCATCGCATACAAATTCGACATCGTGCTGCGTGGTCGCCGCTCGACCCTGTTCGAAAACCGTCTGGAGGGGAACTGATGCAACAGAAGCTTGATTATCTGAAAGAAACCCCGTCGCAAACCGCAGGCCCCTACGTCCATATCGGCCTTGCGCCGGGCGCTGCCGGTTTCCAGATCTACGATCAGGAACTGGGTCAGGACATCGCAGGCCCCAATGCCGCCGGTGAGCGGATTCGGATTGAAGGACTGGTAATCGACGGCATCGGATCGCCGGTGAAGGACGTGCTGCTGGAGGCTTGGCAGGCCAATGCCGCCGGTGTCTATGCCCATCCAGAACATCCCGGCGAAGTCGAAGAGGGTTTTCGCGGCTGGGGCCGCGTGATCACCAACTTTGAAACCGGGGAATGGGCGTTTGAGACCGTCAAGCCCGGCCCGGTTATGGGCCGCAACGGTCAGATGATGGCGCCGCATATCAACCTCTGGATCGTGGCGCGCGGCATCAATATCGGCCTCAACACTCGCCTTTACTTTGACGACGAGGCGGAGGCCAACGCGACGGACCCGGTGATCAACCTGATCGAATGGGAGAAACGTCGCGAAACCTTGATCGCCAAGCGCAGCGAACGTGATGGGCAAACGGTTTATCGTTTTGACATTTGCCTGCAAGGTGACGATGAAACCGTATTCTTCGACATCTGAGGAGGGACAGAGTTGAGCAAACCCTGCATTATCTGCGTGGCCATCACCGGCTCGGTGCCGCGCAAGGAACATAACCCGGCGGTGCCGATTACCATCGCCGAGCAGATCGAAAGCACTCAGGAAGCTTTTGAGGCAGGCGCCTCGATCGCCCATTGCCACGTGCGCAACGACGATCAGACGCCGACCTCGGACCCAGAAAAATTCGGCCGTCTGCTGGAAGGGCTGAACAAACACTGCCCCGGCATGATCGTGCAGCTGTCCACTGGTGGCCGCTCCGGCGCAGGCAAGGAGCGCGGCGGCATGCTGTCGCTGCGCCCCGACATGGCGTCGCTGTCAGTGGGGTCCAACAACTTCCCCACCCGCGTCTACGAGAACCCGCCGGATCTGGTCGACTGGCTGGCCTCCGAAATGCGCACCTATGAGGTAAAGCCCGAGATCGAAGCCTTCGACCTCAGCCATATCCATCAGGCGGTGAAGATGAGCCGTGAAGGCGCCATTCCGGGCAAGCTCTATGTGCAATTCGTCATGGGCGTGAAGAACGCGATGCCGGTGGACAAGGAAACCTTTGATTTCTACGTCCAGACGGTCAAACGTCTTGCCCCCGAGGCGGAATGGTGCGGTGCCGGCATTGGTCCGGGTCAGATCATGCTGAACGAATGGGCCATCGCCGCAGGCGGTCACACCCGCACGGGTCTCGAAGACAACCTGCGCATTGATCGCAACACCATGGCGCCGTCGAACGCGGCCCTGGTCAAACGCGCGGCTGACCTGTGTGAGAAATACGAACGCCCCGTTGCCACCTGGCAGCAGGCGCGGGAAATTCTGGAACTGCGCCCGGCCTGAGCCTAGCGCAGACTGTTCACGCGGAGTTGTTCTTGAGGTCTGTTTCTCGCAGGCCCACTTCAAACCGCCTATACAATACGCAACGGTCCGGTCTGATCAGGCCGGACCGTTGCGTCACCTCTGCCGCCCCCCTTGCGGGCCCGGCGTCCTCGGCCTACATCCCCCCTGCGCGCGGCACCCCGTTTCTCTCGAGCCGCTCCTCCCTCGGCGCTGCCTTTTCTTAGGCAGGGGGTTGCCGCGCGCGTTCCTTCTCCTTCTCGTGTCACAAAACCATTGCCAAAGGCCGCTACCAGCCGGGGAACACGGACAGGAGACACCCCATGCTGCACCCCGCTTTTGCCGCCCCCGGAGAGTTTTTCCGCGGCAACCTGCATTGCCATTCCAACAGGTCGGACGGGGTTCTTGACCCGGCGGAGGTCTGCCGCCGCTACAAGGCGGAAGGCTATGATTTCATTGCGCTGACCGATCATTTCGTCGGGCGGTTTGACTATCCGATCACCGACACGCGCGACTTCAGGGACGAGGTCTTCACCACCCTGCCCGGCGCCGAACTGCATTCCGGCGCCATGGAAAACGGTGAGCTGTGGCACATTCTCGCCGTCGGCCTGCCTGCGGATTTTGCGCCGTCCCACTCGCCTGACTTTCACCCCGTCGAAGGCCAGGAAACCGGGCCGCAGATCGCCCGGCGTGCGCGTGAGGCCGGGGCTTTCGTGACCATTGCCCATCCCCATTGGTCGGGCATGACATTGACAGATGCGCGCAGCATCGAAGCGGCCCATGCGGTGGAAATTTACAATCATACCTGTGCCGTCGGCACTGATCGCGGCGAAGGCAGCCATGTCGCCGACCTTCTGCTCTCTGATTGGCGCGACCTGAACCTCATCGCCACCGATGACGCCCATTTCGCTGGCCCCGATCATTTCGGCGGCTGGGTCATGGTCAAGGCAGAAGCCAACGAGCCTGATTTGCTGCTGGAGGCCCTGAAGGACGGAAATTTCTATTCTTCACAAGGGCCCGAGCTGAAGGCTGTGGCGCTGAACGGCGGGCATATCGATGTGGCCTGCAGCCCGGTCTCTTCGGTCATCGTGCAGGGGCATGGCTCTGCCGCAACTCTGCAGCATGGCACCGCGCTGACACAGGCGCGTATTCCGCTCGACCGTCTGAAAGACAGCCCATGGCTGCGGGTTACCGTGATTGACCGGTCTGGCAAGCGGGCCTGGTCCAATCCGATCTGGCGCTGACGCGGATCGCACCGACAACCCGCAGGAACCGGCGCTACTCCGCGCCGGTTTCCTTTGCACAGAATTCGCCGGACAGATCTTTCAGAATTGGACAATCTGGCCGGTTGTCCCCGGCGCAGCAATGCACCAGTTCGGTCAGTGTATCGCGCATCGCCTGCAAATCAGCGATCTTGGCTTCGATCTTGCCGAGATGCTCCTGCGCCAGATGTTTCACATCGGCGCTGGCGCGGCTTTCATCCTCGTAGAGCGCCATCAGCATTCGGCAGTCTTCGATGGTAAAGCCCAGAGCCCGAGCCCGCCCCAGGAAGGCCAGCTTATGCAGGTCGGTTTCGGCAAAACTGCGATAGCCGTTGGCGCTGCGCATGGGTTTGATGAGGCCGATATCCTCGTAATACCGAATGGTTTTGGCAGGCAGCCCTGAACGGGCTGCAACATCTCCGATATTCATGCTGGTGCCTCCTTCATCCCGGTGTCGCATAGGGCGCTATCGCAGTCACCCCTTTCATCTATAGTCGGTCATCGCCCGTACAAGCATCACCAGACAGGCAGGCGTAAAAGGCATTGCAGATCTTCCCCTCCGAAACGGCCGTACAAGCCCGGATGACGCAGAGCTGCACGCAAGCGCCGGTTTTCTACAATACGCCCTCTTGCTGGTGAAAATCCGTGCAACAGGGGTGCTTGCGCCCATAGGGTGGCGAATGTAACGCTGGCGAAAGCAGGGCCAAAAGGTCCGCCAGCGCATGATGCCTCATGCCACAGAACACCCGGCCCGTCGGCCGCCAGACAGAAGCGAAGGAACCCAAACATGATCCGCACCCGTGCCGCCGTTGCCGTTGCTCCCGGCAAACCGCTTGAAATCATGGACGTGAACCTCGAAGGCCCCAAAGCGGGTGAGGTTCTGGTAGAGATCAAGGCCACCGGTCTGTGCCACACCGACGAATTCACCCGCTCGGGCGATGACCCCGAAGGCATCTTCCCCGCCATCCTGGGCCACGAAGGCGCAGGCGTGGTGATCGAAGTCGGCGAAGGCGTCACCAGCCTGGAAGTGGGCGATCACGTGATCCCGCTTTACACACCTGAGTGCCGCGAATGCGAATACTGCCTCAACCCGAAAACCAACCTCTGCCAGTCGATCCGCACCACCCAGGGCGCGGGCCTGCTGCCCGATGGCACCACCCGGTTCTCGATGCTGGATGGCACACCGATCCACCACTACATGGGCTGTTCGACCTTCGCCAACCACACCGTTGTTCCCGAAATCGCGCTGGCCAAGGTGCGCAAGGACGCGCCCTTTGACAAGATCTGCTACATCGGCTGCGGCGTCACTACCGGCATCGGCGCGGTGATCAACACCGCCAAGGTCGAAATCGGCTCCACCGCCATCGTGTTCGGTCTGGGCGGCATCGGTCTCAACGTGATCCAGGGCCTGCGGCTCGCGGGCGCCGACCAGATTGTCGGCGTGGACCTGAACCCCGGCAAGGTGGAGATGGCCACGCATTTCGGCATGACCGATTTCGTCAACCCCGCCGAAGTTGAGGGCGATCTGGTCGCGCATCTGGTCGAACTGACCGGCGGTGGTGCCGATTACACCTTTGACGCCACCGGCAACGTGCAGGTCATGCGCACCGCGCTGGAAGCCGCGCACAAGGGCTGGGGCGAAAGCATCATCATCGGCGTTGCCCCCGCAGGGGCCGAGATTTCCACCCGCCCCTTCCAGCTGGTCACCGGCCGCAGCTGGCGCGGCACCGCATTCGGTGGCGCCTCGGGCCGTACCGATGTGCCGAAGATCGTCGACTGGTACATGGACGGCAAGATCGAGATCGACCCGATGATCACCCACAAGCTGTCGCTGGACGAAATCAACCACGGCTTCGACCTGATGCACGAAGGCAAATCCATCCGCGCCGTCGTGGAATTCTGAGACAGGCCAGCCCGGTTACCAATCAGCGCCGTGGGTCCCTTGGGCTCGCGGCGTTTGCTTTGCCGCTTTCACAGCTGAGCAGAAGCCCTGTATAGAGGGGCCGGTTCACCGCAAGACAGATGAGGCAGAGGCGTGAAGTTTCAGGCCACGGATATTTCACAGACAGCCAGTGCTGCGACGGTCATCTTTGACGCGCTGCGCAAGGCCATCATCCAGGGCGATCTTGCCGATGGCGACCCGCTGCGCCAGGAAGAGATCGCCAAGGCGTTTCACACCTCCCGCTTTCCGGTGCGCGAGGCCCTGACCCGGCTGGAACAGCAAGGGCTGGTCAAAACCCAGCGTTACAAGGGCGCGGTGGTCGCGACCCTGTCGATGCAGGAGGCAGGCGAGGTTTTCGATCTGCGGGCCAAGTTGGAAGCCGATGTGATCCGCCAGGCGGTTCCGAATATGACACCGGACACCCTGCAAAGCGCCGAGGCCTGTCTGGAGAAATTTGCCGCCTCGGACGACCCTATGATTTGGGGGCAACTGAACCGCAAATTCCACGGCGCGCTTTATAGCGTCAGCGGCATGCCCTACCATGTTCAGGTCATCGAAAACGCCATGGACCGGGTGGACCGCCACCTGCGCGCGCAACTGGTAATGAGCGGCGGCGTCGACCGCAGTACCGAAGAACACCGGGCCATCCTGACCGCCTGCACGGCGGGAGAGGCGGAGACCGCCGCGCGGCTAACCTTTGCTCATATTCAGGATGCCAAGGCCTCGCTTCAGGCGCAGTTGCAATCCGCCAGCTGAAGCACGGGTTCGCCCCCCATTTCCGCGTGGCGTCAGATCAGCCGACGATCATCAGCTCCTTGGGGAAGGTGGTCAGCGTGCGGCAGCCGTCCTCGGTTATCAGCACGTCATCCTCGATCCGCACGCCAAACAGGCCCGGCCCGTAAAGACCCGGCTCATTGGTGTAGACCGTGCCTGCGGGCAGCTCCTGATGATTGCCACGCATGATATAGGGTGCTTCGTGGACATCGCGGCCAAGCCCATGCCCGGTCTTGGTGCGGATCCGGTCGGCATAGGGCGAGGCTTCCAGAACGCCGGTCACCACATCATCAATCTCATGCGCCGTGACCCCGGCCCGCGTCACCTCCAGCCCAGCCAGATTGGCGCGCAGCACCGTGTCATACACCGCGCGACCTTCGTCACTGACCTCACCAACAAAAACGGTGCGGGTAATATCGGCGCAGAAGCCGTCCTTGCGGCCGCCGAAATCGAACAGCAGTGCATCACCGGACTGTACCTTGTAATCGGCGCGCGCGTGCGCGTGGGGGCGCGCGGAATTGTCCCCGGCCGCAACGATAGGGGTAAAGGCCAGGTCATCGGCGCCTTCGGCAAACAGAGCCTGGATCAGCGCACTTTCGATCTCTTTCTCGGTCTGGCCGACACACACGCCTTCCAGAACCCGATGCAGCGCACGCTCTGACAGGCTGATAGCCGCCTCAAGCGCAGCGAGATCAGCCGCCGTCTTGATCATCCGTAGCCCGGAGATCTGACGTTCGGCATCGATGATTTCGACATCGGGCATCGCCTGTTTCAGCGCGTGATGCACAAAGACCCGCATCACCTGTCCTTCGACGGCCAGCCGGGTCATCGGCAGATGCGCCGCCAGCGCCGCAAAGGCACCGGCATAGCCATCCTGATCGCGCCAATCAAAAACCGCCCCATCAAAGCCGACTTGCTCCCAGGAGCCAAGTTCAAGGTTCGGAACGATCGCGGCCGGTTTGCCTTCGGCGGGTATCACCAGAACGAAAGGTCGTTCATGGCTCATGAAACTGTGACCGAGGGCCCGCGTGAAATTCGGCCCGGGCACCAGTGCGATGGCCTCCACCTTTAGGGCAGCGGCAAGTTGACGGTAGTCAGCCAGGAGTTGCGTCATCGATTTCGGACCTCGCGCGTTGATGATGTCAGACCAGTGGGGTCTGATCGTTGCAGCAATGCCTCCGTGATAACATCGAAAATTTGACATTGGAAACAAGGCGTTCCCCGCTCGCCCGTTTTCGGTATCAAACTGCGCCCCCGTCCCCGCCCCTACATCCTCGCGCCCAGAGACATGAGACCGCCTCGGGACTGCCAACATCCTGCAAACGCCTCACAAAGCCGTTAACTATTTGGTAAGAACTGGCGCAAAAACGATACAAAGTTTAATAGAATTGAGTCAAATGCGGCGGCAAAGCCACTATTCCCACCGCTTGAAAGAGTTTCATGTTACTTAAAATGTAGACATAAGGAAAGTCTGAAAAACCTCGTGCTCTGAGCGGGTTGCGGTAGACTGAGCGGGACCTTGAAGGAT
>NZ_PXNU01000077.1:0-561 GCF_041300735.1 Phaeobacter sp. SYSU ZJ3003
ACGGCTCAGGGAAAGCAACGCCACCCTTCAAGCAAAGTTCAACATCAACAGGGACATCCCCCAGATCGGCGCGATGACGATCAACGAGGTGCGAAAGCTGGAGGGGCGGCGGCCTGTGGCGGGCGGCGATGAGGTGCGCATGCAGATGCAGAACATTCCGATCACGGAGACAGGAGAGGGCTGATGGTGGTGGAGACGAAGGATATGGCGGTTGATCTGACGGCCGCCGCGGACAGTGGCGCTATTGAAGGCTATGCCAGCCTCTTCGGGATCGAGGATCAGGGCGGTGATATCGTTGCGCCGGGCGCCTATGCCAGTAGCCTTGCAAAGCTGGCGCAGGACGGGCGCCGGGTGAAGATGCTCTGGCAGCATGATCCGGCGCAGCCGATCGGGGTCTGGGATGAGGCGCGCGAGGATGAGCGCGGGCTCTGGGTAAAGGGGCGGATTCTTACGGAGGTGGCCAAGGGCCGCGAGGCGCAGGCGCTGATCAAGGCGGGCTCGATTGACGGGTTGTCGATCGGCTACCGGACGGTGAAGGCGCAAAAGCAGAGCGGCGGGCAG
>NZ_PXNU01000078.1:0-15744 GCF_041300735.1 Phaeobacter sp. SYSU ZJ3003
ACGGTGAAGGCGCAAAAGCAGAGCGGCGGGCAGCGGCTCTTGCAGGAGCTGGAGCTCTGGGAGGTCTCGCTTGTGACCTTCCCGATGCTGCCTGAGGCGCGGGTGGCAGCCAAGTCTGATGTGCCCGCGCAGGTATTGGACAAGCTCCGTGCCGGGGACCGGCTGACGGAGCGGGAGTTTGAACGCATGGCCAAGGGAATTGGCCTTTCAAACTCGCAGGCGGAGCGTGCCGCGCGCATCCACCTGAAGGGGCAGGGGGAGCCTGCCACAGCGGAGAGCGAGGCGGTGTCGTTTTACGCCGCGATGCTGGGTTCCTGACCCGCAAATAATCCTAACATTTAGAGGAGGTTCCCCATGTCGGGAGAGACCAAGACCGCTGCTGAGCTGGCAGCGGAAACGAAAGCTGCGTTTGATCGTCAGTTTGACGCGGTAAAAGCCATTGCCGAGGATGCCCTGGGTAAGGCGCAGGCCGGTGAAGAGCTGGGCCGGTCGGTCAAGGAAAAGGCCGATGAGGCCCTGGTGGAAATGAACGGCCTCAAATCCACGCTGACCGAGCTGGAGCAGAAGCTGGACCGCGATGGCGGTGCGGCGGGGACCGAGCACAAGACCGTGGGGCAGCAGTTCGTCGAGAGCGACGAGTTCAAGTCCTTCGGAGAAGATGGGTTTGGCCGCAATTCCAAGGCGCGGATGGAGCTGAAGGCCTCGCTCACGCTGGCGACCACGGATACCGATGGTGCAGTGGGGGCCGGGGTTGGCGCAACGCGCCTTCCGGGCATTCAGGAGATGCCGCAGCGGCGGATGACGGTGCGCGATCTGCTGTCGCCGGGCCGGATGGATGGCAACACGCTGGAATATGTGCAGGAGACCGGGTTCAACAACAACGCCGCGCCTGTTGCCGAAGGCGGCCCGAAGCCGGGATCGGACATCAAACTCACTGAAAAATCCACCGGGGCCAAGGTGATCGCGCATCACATGAAGGTGTCGCGCCAGGCGCTGAGCGATGTCTCGCAGCTGCGCTCGATGATTGACCAGCGCCTGCTCTACGGGCTGGACTTCAAGGAAGAGGTGCAGATCCTGAATGGCGATGGCACCGGGCAGAACCTGCATGGGATCATTCCCAATGCGACGGCCTATGCGCCTGCCTTTGCGGTTGGGGCGGAGACTGTGATCGACAAGCTGCGGCTTGCGATGCTGCAGGCGGCCCTGGCGGAATACCCGGCGACGGGGCATGTGCTCAACCCGATCGACTGGGCGCGGATTGAGCTCACGAAGAATGCCAATGAAGATTACATCATCGGCAATTCGCAGGGCAGTGCGCAGCCGATGCTGTGGCGTCTGCCGGTGGTCCAGACGCAGGCGATCACGGTGGACAAGTTCCTGACCGGGGCGTTCCGCATGGGTGGCCAGGTCTTTGACCGCTGGGATGCCTCGATCGAGACCGGTTATGAAAACGATGACTTCACCCGGAACATGGTGACGATCCTGGCCGAGGAGCGCCTGGCGCTGGCGATCTATCGCCCGGAGGCCTTCATCTACGGGGATCTGGGCTTTGTTGTCTGATCCGGAGTGATCTGAGCCACCAGGGGCGCGCAGTTTTGCGCGCCCTTTTCTTTTGAAAGAGCGGGAGAAAGCCCATGAAATACATCGTCAAACGTCCGCATCAGGGCGACCAGTGGTACAATGAAGGAGACGCGCGGGAGGCGGATCCGCGCGATGTGGCGCATCTGGTGGCGCGCGGCGTGCTTGTTCTGCCCGAAGAGGAAGAGGCTGCAGAGGCGCTTGAGGATCCGGAGGGCAGCAAGGCCAGCCCGGTTCCGGAAACCAAGGCCTCCGAGCCTGCTGAAACCAAAGGGCAGGAGTAGGCCGCGATGTGGCTGGAACGGCTCTCTGGTGGCAATGCGGCGCTGATCACGCTTGCGGATGCAAAAGACAAGCTGCGGATCCTCACGCCGGAGGGGGAAGATCCGGAGCTTGATGCGGAGATCACCCGGGCCATTGCTGCGGCTTCAACGCATCTGGATGTGGATGGCGATGGCTTTGGAGGCCTCGGCTTTCCTCTCGTGGCGCAGCAATGGGTGCGCAAGGGGGCAGGGTTCACGGGCGATCTGCTGCGCCTGCCGTTTGCGCGGATCCACTCGGTGGATGCGGTGCGCTGCCTTCAGGAGGATGGGACCAGCCTGACCGTGCCGCCTGGGGATTACATCCTTGCCGGATCCGGCCGCGCGCGGCGCATTGAGCTGCTGCCCGGGAAATCCTGGCCACCCCATGCCATGCGCGCTGATGCGGTGGAGATCGTGTTCACGGCGGGCTTTGCCGCCGCTGAGGACGTGCCAGAGGATATCCGGGCGGCGGCGCGTGAGCTGGTGAAGCTCTATTATGATCATCCGCTGGCGGATGCGGCTCTGGGTATTCCGGAGCAGGTGCAGCGCGGGGTGGATCGGCTGACCCGCCGCTACCGGGCCTTTGCAGGATGAAGGCCGGAGCGGCGCCGCGGCTGGATCGGCGGATCGTAATCCTTGAGGCGAGCTTTGTGGAGAATGAGGCCGGGGAAGAGATTGCCACCGGCTGGGCGGAATATGCCGAGGAGCGGGTGCAATACACGCCGGTCTCTGATGGTGAGCGCATGCGGGCAGCATCCGTGGAGCAAAAAACGGATGCGCGGTTTGTTGTCCGCTGGTCGGTCCGGATGGCGGCGGTCAGTGGTGAGAACCGGATCCGGTTTGACGGGGCGGACTGGCGGATCACCGGGGTGAAGGAGATCGGCCGCGGGCTCTGGATCGAGATTACCGCGTGGAAAGTCTGATAGCTGCAAGCGGAGGATCTTCCGAAGCGTGCAGCCCGTGGTTTGCGTCGAGATAGGGATAGTGCCACGGGCTGCAGCGTCTCCAGTCTGTTCCTCATTCAACAACGTCCGGATTGCTCAAAGATTAACGGAATGAGCGTTTGAGAGGATTTTTTGGATGAGACAAGGATCCCTTACATCTCATCGAATGGGCGTTGGGGGAGTTTGTGTGGGGCTGGGCAAAGGATGTGCAGCCCGCGATGTTGCTCAGTAGGGGCGGAGGTTATCGCGGGCTGCTCCTTCGGTAGGAGCTCTCATGTCTACCGTCATAGAAGTTAACGGAAGGTTAGCTGGTGATTAACAATTTGGGCATTTAACGCGCAATTATTGGGCAGGGATCTCTGACATGTCAGTCAAGATGAAGATCGAAGGCGCCGGTGACATCGAGCGGGCGCTGGGGCAGTTGGCGCGGGGCACGGCCAAGGGCGTGCAGCGGCGGGCAATGAAGAAGGCCCTGCAGCCGGTTGCGGCGATGGCCGATGCGTTGTCACCCTTTACGGTGAAGGTCACCAGCAAGCTGACGGCCCGGCAGGCACGGGAGGCGCGCAGTGACCGGGGGCGCAGCAAGGTGGCGCTCTATGTGGGGCCGGTGCAGCCAGATGACAGCGACGCACCACACGGGCACCTTTACGAGTTCGGCACCGGACCACGAGTGCAGGCTTCGACAGGCAGGTTCGTCGGTGCGATGCCTGCGCGTCCCTTCATGCGGCCCGCCTGGGATGCCAACAAGGCGCAGATGCTGGAGACCCTGAAGCGCGAGACCTGGGCCGAGATCGAAAAGACCGTGGAGCGGGCGCGGCGTAAGGCGGCGCGGGCTGGCTCATGAGCATGGAAGGCGAGCTGAAGGATCTCCTGAAGACGCTGGGGTATCCGGTGGTCTGGGGTGTCTTTGACCGGGACGTGGGCTTTCCCCGGATCAGCCTGCAGCGGATCAGCAATGTGTCGGCCTATTCCCAGACCGGGCGCGGGGATGTCGAGACCGCGCGAGTGCAGGTGAACATCCATGCCCGCACCTATGGCGAGATCATCCCGCTCGCTCGTCAGGTCTCGCAGGTCCTGACAGACTATCGCGGCGGGTCTGTAATCCGCTGCAAAGAGATATCCCGCCGGGATGGGACGAACCCCTCCGGCGGCGATGTGATCCGGCTTCAGATGCTGGACATTCAGGTGCGCTACCGCGCCTGACCTCTGGCCGGGTGACCGGCTCAATCAACAAATGATGGAAGGAAGAAGCCAATGGCAGAGAATGTCATTCCGGGCGATCTCGTTGACATGGAATGGTCCGTCGACGGGGTGGACGGGAACTTTGCGGTGATCAAGGGCTGCAAGACGATCGGGATCCCGGAGGTTGACCAGGAATACCGGGACCGGACCTCGCTGGACAGCCCGGGCCGGTTCAAGGAATGGGGCCTTGGCCTCAAGGATGGCGGTGAGATCACCCTCAACTGCTTTTACTCGACCGAGCTTTACAAGCAGGCCGCGGCCTATAACGCGGCAGGCAAGCCGGTGTTCTTCCGGGCGACGCTGCCGCCGGGCGAGGGGCAGAGCACGGGCGATCTCTTTGCCTACAAGGCCTATGTGGTTCCGACGATCCCCACCACCGACCAGGACGGCGATCTGATGACGGATCTCAAGCTGCGCACCACGGGCGCGGTTGACTGGGTAGAAGGGACGGCAGCGGTATGATCAATCACGCGAAGATGAAGGTGGGCAAGACCACCCACAAGCTGAAGTTCTCCACCGCCGCGCTGATGCGGATGGAAGCGGAGAATGACGGCCAGCCCTTTGATGCGCTGGTGGATCATCTGATCAGCGGCAAGGGCGGCGCGTCCTTTGTGGTCTCTGTGCTGGCTGCCGTGATGAACGATGGCGCGGGCGGCGAACGGGACGAGGCCGTTGCCCTGGTCGATGGGGCAGGCGGCGTGCGCAAGGTGCTGACCTCTCTTGGTGAGGCCATCGCGGTTGCCTTCCCGGCCGAAGCAGATCCGGGCGCTGATCCCGATGAGGACGCAGAGGGAAACACCGAGGGAAACGGGCAGGCCGCAGGGGCGTAGACTGGCAGGCGCTTTACAGGTCGTGGTGCAGGCTGGGTCTGCACCACGATGATTTTGGCGCCGTCACCCTGCGGGAATACGATCAGATCACCCGGGCAGTGATCGATGGCAAGAACGACCAGGTCCAGGCGCGGCGGGTGCTGCAGCAGGAGCTGGCGGTTCTGATCAGCCATGCGGTCCACAGCCCAAAAACCATCCCCGACTTCACGAAGGCGGGGGCGGAACACTCCGGCAAAAACACGCGGGACAAGAAGAGCGATGCGCAGGCTGTGGAGCAGCTGCGCGCCTCGCTGATGAGCCTGCACTTCCACAATCAGAGAGGGGCATGAGATGGCCGCGATTATCGGCGCTCTTCGGGGCGTTCTGTCCATGGATTCGGCTGCCTTTGAAAGCGGCGCCAAGCGGGCCCAGTCCACCATGGGCAAGACCGAGCGGCGCATGCTGCGGATGGGCGCCAATATGGAGAAGGCCGGGCGGCGGATGTCGCTGGGCCTGACCCTGCCGCTGGCGGGCGCCGCTGCGGTGGCGGTCAAATCCAGCCTGCAGATGGTGGATGCGCAGGCCAAGATGGCGCAATCCCTCGGGACCACCGTCAAATCCATGCAGGTGCTGGACCGGGCAGCGGATCTGTCGGGCGTGTCGATCGGGGAAGTGCAGCAGGCAACCATCCAGCTGACCAAGCGGCTGAGCCAGGCGGCAGGCGGATCGGGCGCGGCGGCCAAGGCGCTGAAGCGGCTGCATCTGAACGCCTCTGATCTACAGCGCCTTCCGCTGGATGAGCGTCTGGCCCGGATCCAGGGCGCACTGGCGGAGTATGTGCCGCAGGCAGAACGCGCGGCGGTGGCCTCGGATCTCTTTGGCAGCCGGGCCGGTCTGATCTTCACCCGCATTGATGGCGCCACCCTGAAGCTGGCGGCCGAGGATGTGGGCCGGTTTGGCGTGGCGATCTCCGAAGTGGATGCGGACCGGCTGGAGACGGCCAATGATGCGATGTCGCGGATGGGGCTGGCCGGTCGCGGCCTCGCCAACCAGCTGACCATCGCGCTGGTGCCTGCGATGCAGACGGTGAGCGATGGCGCGGCTTCGGTGGCGGAATGGTTCAACGGGCTGGGCGAGGGCACCAAGCGGGTGATTGCGCTTGGCACGGCGGGGGCGGCTGCGCTGGGGCCGCTGGCCGTGGGACTGGGCCTCACTCTCAAGCTGACCGCGCCGCTCGGTGTGGCGATGGCGGGGATGCTGTCCACCGTGGCCCTGGCACCGGTGCGGTTCCTCGCGGCTGCAAAGTCTGCCGTGGCGCTGGAGATGGCGCTCGGGGCAACAACGACAAGGGCGGCGCTTGGCAGTGTTGCCATCAAGGGCCTGTCGCGGGGGCTGGTGCTTTTGCGCGGTGCGGTGATCACTACCGGGATCGGCGCGCTGGTCGTGGGGGCAGGGTACCTGGCGATGAAGTTCCACCAGCTGGTCACCGCGACCGGTGGCTGGGGCATGGCACTGCAGGCGCTTGGCGATCTGGCCTCGGGCGTCTGGCTGGGGATCAAGACCAGTGCCAGATCGATCGGCCCGGCGCTTGGTGCCGTCTGGGAGACCGTCAAGGCAGGCTTTCTGCGCATGATGGGCACGATCTCGGAAAACTGGTCCGCCTTCCTGTCAGGGCTGGCGGTTCGGGTGAAAAACATTCCGGGCATGTCGGGGGCCTTTGATGCGCTGAATGAAGCCTCTGGCCGGGCCTTTGAAGGCGTTGCGAGATACGACGCGCTGGCGGTGCGGGCTGCAAACAGCAGCGCGGCGCTGAAGAAAGAGGCCAAGGGGCTTGTGCGCGAGGGCTGGGCTAAGGCCGCGGCTGCGCTCAAGACGCTGACGCTGCAGATGGACAGCGCCAATGCGGAACTGGATGCGGGCGATGACAGCGCCGATGCGTTGAAGGACAGCCTCGAGGATCTGAACGATACGCTGGATGACGGATCCGGTGGCGGCACCAAGGGCAAGCTGGATAAGACGAAGAAAAAGGCAAAGGACCTATCCGAGGAGCTGAACGGTCCGCTGTCCTCTGCGGTCGATGGCGTTGCGCGCTCCTTTGGGGACTGGGTGGCGAATGGCCTGCGGGATTTTGAAGGCCTCTGGGACGGGATCAAACAGGCGGCAAAACGCGGACTGGCGGATCTGGCGTCCTCCTTTGCGCAGAACACGTTGAAGATTGCACTGGGGCTGTCGATCACCGGATCCGGCAGCGCGGCCAGCGCAGGCACTGCCGTGCTGGGCGGTGGCGGCGGTGTGAACCCGCTGGGGATCTTGAGCAATGTCGGCGGTCTGGTTGGCGGGGGCGGTATTGCCGCCGGGATCGGGTCCGGCCTTGGCGGGGTTCTGACAGGCGGTGGCCTTGGCTCCAGCTTTGCCAACCTTGGCGGCCTGCTTGGTGGTTCATCTGGTTTTAGTGCTGGCGCGCTTGGGGCGGCCCTGCCTGCGGCGGGTCTCGTGCTGGGTGGCATTGCGCTTCTGGCCAAGGGTCTCAGCCGCAAATACGCAGGCTCGGGGATCCGGGGGCGCTTTGGCGCTGATGGCTTTGAAGGCTCCTCGATCGACTTTTACAAGGGCGGGTTCCTGCGCTCCAACCGCACCGACTACAAACCGCTGGAGGCAGACTTCGAGGCGGCGCTGGATCAGAGCGTCACCGGGCTGACCGATGGTGTGAAGGATATGGCGGCCTCGCTGAACCTTGGCACCAAGGCGCTGGAGGGCTTTACCAGTGAAGGCTTCACGCTCTGGACCAATGGCAAGAGCCAGGAGAAGATCCAGGAGGAGCTGCAGGCGCGCATTGAAGAGACCGGCGCGGAAATGGCCGAGCTGGTTCTGGGCACGGATGACTTTAGCCGCGCCGGGGAAACCGCGCTTGATACGCTGGGGCGGCTGTCGGGCAGTCTCACCGCAGTCAACGATGCGGCGGATCTCCTCGGCCATGGTCTTTTTGATGTCTCCCTGAAGGGCAGCGATGCAGCTTCGCAGCTGGTCGATCTCTTCGGCGGCGCCGAGGCCATGGCGGGATCCGTCTCCGCCTACTTCGGCGCCTTCTACTCCGAGGGCGAGCGCACGGAGGTGATCCTGCGGCGGCTGCGCGAAGAGTTCGGGGAGCTGGGCGTGGCCATGCCCGCAAGCCGGGACGGCTTCCGCGAGCTGGTGGAGGGGATCGATACCACCACGGAACACGGGCGCGAGCTTTACGCTGGCCTTTTGCAGATGTCCGGCGCCATGGCCGATGTGCTGCCGCAGGTCAGCGCCTATTCTGCCGAGCTGGCGGGCATGGTGGGGGAGATCGGCGGCGAGCTGGGCGCGCAGATCGATGCGGCCCGCGCCCGGGTCTCCGAAGAACGCGCCACGGCGGAAAGCTGGCGCCGTGCGGGCAGCGGATTGCGCGACCTGGTGGATGGTCTGATCACTGGCGATCTGACCGGCGCCAGCGCGGCGCAGGCAGAGGCGGCGCAGCGGGCGCGGCTGGACGGTGCGCTTGCAGCGGTGCGCAGCGGGGATCTTTCGGCAGCGGAGAGCCTGCCGGAGCTGGCCCGCGCCTATCTGCAATCGGCCCGGGCTGGTGCAGGATCTGCGCTGGAATACCGGCGGATTGCCGCAGAGGTGCAGGGCCAGCTGCGGTTTGCGGCTGGGGTGGCGGATCTGGAAAGCGGCAATGATGAGGTTCTGGCCGGTCTATACGAGCAGCAGATCGAGGTCCTGACCTCGCTTGGCAGCTTCCTGCAGCTTGAAGGGCTGACCGGCGATCAGATCGCGGATCTGAGCCAGGGCGTGCAGGATCTGGCAGCGGACTGGGATGGAACCGTCAGCGCATTTGAAACCTCCCTCGGGGCGCTGGAGGATGCGATCAGCCAGGCCGAGGCCTTCAGCTATGACGATCTGGTGGGGGCGTTGGATGTGGCGGTCACGCTGGCCGATGATGCGCCGCGCTGGCTGCGCCGGATGGTAGAGCAGGCAGACAGCGGGATCCGCACGACGCTGGACTTCATCATCCGCCGGGATGATCTGACGGCGGCGGACCGCTGGATTGCGACCCATGCCCTCTCGCAGCATGTGGCCAGCCTCGATTTGGTGCTGCGCGAGGATCTGGACCGGGCAACCCGGAAGCTGGTTCTCACGAACACCGAGGAGCTGCGCCGCAAGCTGACGCTGCAGCTGGGCCGGGATCTCGATCCGGACACTCGCGCCCTGGTGCTGACCCGCAGCGCCAACCTGTCGCGCCGGGTGAATGTGGCGCTGACCCGGGAGGGCGGGGACACCGTGGAGCGGCTGACCCGCCTGCAGGATCTGATCGGGGCGCGGGGGCAGGCCGGGCGCCTCAGCTTTGGCGGCGCGGTGCGCCTGACGGCGGATACCGTCTTCAGCGATCTCACTTCGGCCACCGGGGATCTGCTGCAGCCGATGGAAAACCTGCGCACCATGCTGGGGGATCTGCGCGCGGCGGTGCGGCTGGACACGGCAGAGCGGCAGGCACAGTCCAAGGTTGCCTCCCTGCAGATCCGCGGCGCCGGGCTGGCAGACCGCACAGAGGTCAAACGGGCAGGGGGCGCCGAGCTGATCGGCCAGATCGAGGATCTGCAGGCCTCCACCGGGATCAAGCTGCTGCGCGGGGCAGGCGAGGACGCCATCCTGCGCCAGCGCGAGGATGGCACGATTGCTTACCGCGCGGATTACACCAGCGGCGGCGCGGGGCTTGATGCCTTCAATGCGGCCTTCCGGGGCGCGGATGGTCTGGAGGCAAAGATCGCGGACTACAATGAGCGGATCGGCGGCAGGAACGACCGGCTGGAGCGCCTGAGGGCGCAGATCCGGGGGCTGGGCGGCATTCCGCAGTTTGCCGCTGGCGGCGCCCATGCGGGCGGGGTGCGCATCGTCGGGGAACGCGGCTGGGAGATCGAGCGCACCGGCGCCTCCCGCATTCACAGCCATGCCGAGTCAGTGGCGATGCTGGATAACCGCTTCGTGGTGCAGAGCGTCAACGCCCTTGCCAAACAGGTTGGGGTGCAGGGGCAGAGCATGGAGCTGTTTGTGCGCAAGATCGCGCAGTTCCTGGAGGACTGGGATGAAGCCGGGCAGCCGGAGGTGCGGGTCTGATGGACTTCAACATCATCGCGCCGATGGCGGTCACCGATACCGAGCTGACCGCCTCCAATATCCCCGAGGATGATCATCCGGAATGGGCTGCGGGCACCACCTACGCCAAGAATGATCTGGTGATCTCGCTCACCTCGCACCGGATTTACCAGAGCATGCAGGATGGCAACCTGGGCAAGGATCCTCTGACCGATGATGGCAGCTGGTGGTTCGACCTTCGGGCCACCAACCGATGGTCTGCCTTTGATCAGCGGCGGTCGAACACGGCGTCCCATCCGGACCAGATCACCTATTCGATCACCCCGACGCAGGATTGCGATGCGATCGCGCTCTTCGGCCTTACCGCCGGGTCCGTGCGGATCGAGGTCTGGGACGGACCCAGCCGGATCTATGATCAGACCTTTGTCATGGTCGACACCGGCCATGTGGTCAGCGTCTATACCTGGTTCTTCGGCGGCATTGTCTACACCCGCCAGAAGGTTCTGAACGGCTTTCCCGGCTACATCGGCCACCGCATCGACATCACCATCGCGGCGGTGGGGGCCACGGCCAAGGTGGGCCACATTGTTCTGGGCCGGAACCATCTTCTGGGGCAGGTGATGAACCTGCCGCGCATCTCCTTCGTCAGTCACAGCCGCAAGGGCTATGACGATTTTGGAGACGAGATCCTGGTGAAG
This sequence comes from Phaeobacter sp. SYSU ZJ3003, assembly GCF_041300735.1. Lineage (NCBI taxonomy): Bacteria > Pseudomonadati > Pseudomonadota > Alphaproteobacteria > Rhodobacterales > Roseobacteraceae > Phaeobacter > Phaeobacter sp. SYSU ZJ3003. The sequence continues at coordinate 10,689 of NZ_PXNU01000078.1, forward strand.
CGCGGCTCCACCCGCAAGATCGAGGTGGCCTTGCTGGTGCCGACGATCCAGGCGCCGCGCGTGATGGACATCATGGCCGAGATCGATGGCCTTGCGACGGCCTTCTACGCCTCGGGCACGGGGCCAACTTACGGGATCGAGGGGCTGGGGTTCCTCGATGACCACGGCCAGCCGCTGGATGTGGCGGGCGAAAGCACATTCCCCCTGATCATGAAAACACTGAAATAGGACACGAGAGCCATGAGCTATCCGGAGTTCTCCGACTTCCCGCCGATCCCGCAGCGATCGGCGGCGGAGGCGGATTTTGACACCAAGATGTCAGCGCTGTTCCAGCACTTTGCCACCACCCACCGGGCGGAGCTGATCGCGCTGATCGACTTTCTGAAGACAAACAGCACCATCATTGGCGGTGCGCTGAACGCCACCACCGTGGGGCTGGATACCCCTGCGGAGGGGAAGTTTACCGCGCTGGAGGCGCCGCAGCTGGATCTGGTCAACGCCGTATCCGGGGTCCTGGCGGTGCTGGGGGCAAGCGCATCAGATCTCAACATCGGGACCAACTCGAACCACCCGGTTGATCTGAGGGTGGCTGGGATCAGGAGTATCCTTCTGTCCGTGAATGGGACCAAGTCATTTTACAAATCTGACGGCTCTACGGTGGCTCTCGCAATCACCCCGACAGGTGCCCTTGGGTTGGGGACTGTCAATCCTTCACGGCACTTCCACATTGCGACAGCGGGGACACCGATTACCCGCCTGGAGGATACGACTTCTGGTGGTGGGTACCTCGAGGCTTCTCAGCAAGGCCGAACCAGCGTGGACACGGTGGTCGGCAAAGCGGTCGTGGGGCAAAAGTACCTGGAGTTGCAGCAAGAAGGGGCTTCCTCGGTTGCAGCGCAGCGGTGGCTGGCGGACGGATCGATCGAGTTCTTCACTCTTGGGACAAAGGAAGCAGTTCTCGACTCTGTCGGCAATTTTGGATTGGGAACATCCAGCGTGAATGCCAAAGCCCACATTCTGGAAAGCTCCGGTGGGCTGGATGCCGTTAGAAGCGAGGCTACAAACGTGAGCTTTGCGGCAAACATGTTCACTGCAAACATGCACCGCGTCGGCAACGCAACGGCTGATTTTTTCCAGGCTTACAGTGGCAATTTTGCGGACACGGAATTCCGAATGCGTGCTGATGGGAATGCCTTCGCGGATGGCACCTGGGCCAGCAACGGCGCGGACTATGCGGAATACTTCGAATGGGTAGATGGCAACCCGGGCCATGAGGACCGGCGGGGTCTCTCGGTCGTTCTGGATGGAGACAAGCTCCGACTGGCACTGCCTGGTGAAGACCCGATCGGCGTAGTCTCGGCCAACCCGTCCGTGGTCGGTGACGGCGATATTGATCGCTGGAAGGGCAAGTATCTGCGGGACGCCTTCGGGGCCTATATCTGGGAAGATTACGAGGCGCTGAGCTGGACCGAGGTCGTCACTGAAACCGAGACGGTTCAGGAGCAGGCGAGCGAAGCGCAGGAGCGCACCCGCGAGGTGATCGAGGTGGTCGACGGCGTGGCGGTCAAAAGAACCGTGACTGAAACAGTGCAGGTGCCGCTGTTCGATGAGTTCCCGCTGGTCGATGAGGCAGGCCAGCCGATCATGGTCTCTACGTCCGAGACCTTGGCGGATGGATCGCAGAACATAATCGAGGTTCAGGCGGTCCACCGGGAGCCGCGCATGGCAGCGGTGCAGCGCCAGATCACCCGGGAAATCGAGCACAGCTACGCAGCTGACGAGGTGCCGGATGGTGTTGCAGTCCCGGCTGATGCCGATCGCGTCACGCAGCAACGCCGCAAGCTGAACTCGGAATATGACCCTTCACAGGACTACACGCCGCGCGCCGACCGGCCGGAATGGGACACGGTGGGCCTCATGGGCAAGCTGAGGCTCCTCAAGGGGCAGCCCACGGGTTCGCGCTGGATCAAGATGCGCGATGTGAGCGCGGATGTAGAAGAATGGTTGGTGAGATGACGGAACCTGGCCTGGTGGACTGGCTGTCCAATCTGATCGGCGGCGCGGCAACAACGCTGGTGGGCGCCGCGATCGGTCGCCTGATGTGGCACTCCGGCGAGGTGCGCAAAGGGCAGCGCCGCTTCTTCGGCCCGGAGCTTCTCTGGGAAATCCCGGTGGCCTTTGGCATGGCCATCATCGGGGAGGCGATCGCCAGTTACCTTGGTGCCAGCGCCACGGTCAGCACCGGCATCGTCGCCCTTGCGGCTTACATCGGCCCGCGCGGCGCCGAGGTGCTGCTTGCCAAATGGCTGACCCGCGCCAAACCTTGACCTGATCCCCCGAACCCTGAAACCGCCCCGCCAAGGATGCCCTTGCGCGGGGCTTTTGCATTGGAGGCTTTCCATGCCTGATATTCTCACCTTTGAAGCCCTGCAGAAGATCACCGGCCCGATCACGCCGGGCAGCAACCAGGCGCGCAATGCGCAGTCCTTCCTGCTGGCGCTGAACCGGCACGGGTGCGATCTGGGCCTGAACCAACCGCACCGGCTGGGCTACCTGCTGGGGCAGGTGCTGCTGGAATGCGGCGCCTTCCGCTATGACCGGGAAATCTGGGGCCCGACCGCGGCGCAGGCGCGCTATGACACCCGCACAGATCTCGGGAACACGCCGGAGCGTGATGGCGATGGCTACAGGTTCCGGGGCCGCACCGGAATGCAGATCACCGGGCGCGCCAATTACCGCGCCTTCACTGCCTGGGTGCGCCGCCTTGATCCCACTGCGCCGGATTTTGAGGCGGATCCCGATGCCGTGAACCTCGATCCCTGGGAGGGGCTGGGGCCGCTCTGGTACTGGACCGAACGTGGCCTGAACACGCTGGCCGACCGGGGCGATATCCGGGCCGTCACCCGGCGGATTAACGGTGGCTACAATCATCTGGCCGAGCGCAAACGCTGGACCCTGCGCGCGCAGCTGGTGCTGCTGGGATACGGTGCCACGGATCTGCGCGCCTTCCAGCGCGCGGCCGGGCTGAAAGTGGATGGCGTCCCCGGCCCGAAATCCCATGCGGCGCTGCATGCGGCTCTGCTGGCCCTGCCGCCCATCGCACCCCCGAAGCCAACACCCACAACCGAAACCTCCCGGATCCGCGCGCTCCTCGCCCGGTTCCTGCCCTGGCTGGCGGGCTGATCCGTCGGCCGCTTCCTTCTCACTTCAAAACAGAGGACACACCCATGAACTGGAATGACATTCTGCAACAGCTTCAGCCCGCGCTGATCAGTGGCCTGAGCTTGCTCCTGACCGTTCTGATCGGCGGCGCCGCCCAGCTAGCCAAGCAACGCTTCGGCCTTGAGATCGAGGCCCGCCACCGCGAGGCGCTGCACAGTGCGCTGATGAGTGGCGTCCGCGCCGCGATCGAGGACGGACCCGGCGCCGGAAAGGATGTGCTGATTGAACAAGCCGTGACCTATGCCCGCGAGTCGGTGCCTGACGCCATCGCGCGGCTGCGGCCCAGTGAGGAGGTATTACGCCGCCTGGTGGTCGGTAAGTTGAAGGAGTTGCGCGTGAATTGAGAACGAAGAAGACCCGCCAAATAGCGGGGCTTTTAGTTCATTCTGCACTGGGTGAGCTACTCCCCGATCGTTGGACAGGATCTGGCGTAATTTAAGCTACTCGTTGCACCTGCTGATCGGGTTGGTTGATATCATTTCTCTGCCAGTAAACCAGCGCTGGAGGCTTGCCGCCGAGGGCCGAGTGAGGGCGCTGGTGGTTGTAGAAGGTCATCCATTTACGGATGGCCGCCTTGGTCTCTGATCCTGTATCCCAGGCATGCAGGTAGACGCACTCGTATTTCAGGGTGCGCCACAGCCTCTCGATGAAGATGTTGTCCAGGAAACGGCCTTTCCCATCCATCGAGATCCGCACGCCCGACCGGCGGAGTCGCTCCGTCCAGGCGAAGGATGTGAACTGGGATCCCTGATCCGTATTCATGATCTCGGGCGGGCCGAACTTGTGGATGGCCTCGTTCAGCGCCTCGACACAGAGTTGGAGCGTCAAGCAATCGATCCGGGGGATCGATTGTAGCGAACAACGGCTTCCAGCGTGTTCGAGATCCGCCAGGACAGAACCTTGCGGGTGTGCCAGTCCATGACCGCCACGAGGTAGAGGAACCCGCGCCGCATGGGCAGGTAGGTGATATCCGAGCACCAGACCTGGTTCGAACGTTCCACCCGCAGACCTCTCAGCAAGTATGGATATGTCTTGTGCCCCTTCGCCGGCCTGCTGGTATTGGGTTTCTGGTAGATCGGCATCAAGCCCATGAGGCGCATTAGTCGGCGTATCCGCTTCTCGTTCACCAGGTGTCCGTCATTGCGCAGGTGCCAGGTCATTTGCCGGACACCGAAGAACGGGGTCTCCAGAAACTGCTCGTCGATCTGTCGCATCAGGCCAAGGTTTTGCTCGGTCTCGCCCTTCGGCTCGTAGTAATAGGACGAGCGCGCGATCGAGAGCAGCTTGCACTGCTGACCGATGGACAGCTGGGGATGGTCAGGCTCGATCATGCCGCGCCTCACTTCCCGCCCCAGGGCTTCAGCTTTCGTTCCAAAAAAGAGTTGGCCACCGCCAGCTCCCCGATCTTGGCGTGGAGCTCCTTCACCTGCTCCTCGTCGATCTCGGGCTTCTTGCGGCCACCGCGCTCGAATACCCCGGAGGCCCCTTCCAGCAGGGCTCGCTTCCATTGATGGATCATCGTGGGATGCACCCCGAACCGGCTCGCCAACTCGGCCGCCGTCTCCTCGCCCTTCAGGGCTTCCAGCGCGACCTTTGCCTTAAACTCAGGCGCGTGCTGCTTGCGTTTCGACATCTCTGATCTCCTTCTCGTCGAAGATCAGCAGACTGCAAATCATAGCTTACGTCACTGTCCGAATTTCGGGGGGTAGCTCAGGGGAAACCGTGCCGCAATTTCTAAGAGCAAGTGGTGATCACTTACATCGCTTCTTAGGGAAAGTCTGAAAAACCTCGTGCTCTGAGCGGGTTGCGGTAGACTGAGCGGGACCTTGAAGGA
>NZ_PXNU01000079.1:0-16084 GCF_041300735.1 Phaeobacter sp. SYSU ZJ3003
CGTTACTGACCGGCCCTACAGCAGAACACCACAAAGCCCCCGCAAATCATGCGGGGGCTTTTTTGTTACAAGGCAGAGACTGGATGGGCGCCGGTTCCCTGCCCCCGGACAGCAAAGGCCTGGCTTTGAGGCAGGATTGCAAAAATTCCCGTTGCCCTGTCGCGTTCTGCCCTTAAGCTGATCCTGGCCATTATGTGACCGGAAGGATCCGGAGCCGGGTCCGCCCCAGAAGGGAGAAAAGACTTTGGGAAAACGTGACGACCTGATTGCACAATATGCAGATGATCTGAAAAACAAATGCGGCATGGATCCGGATATGGACCTGCTGACCAAGGTGACCATCGGCTGCGGCCCCGCGATCTACGATGCGGATGCCTCCACCGTTGCCTCCAGCCAGGAGAGCGAGCTGGAAACCGTCAAACAGAACTTCCTGATCAAGAAACTGGGTCTTGCTGACGGGCCTGAACTGATGGAGGCGATCAACAAGGTCGTCGAGATCTATGGCAAATCTGAGCGCAACAAATACCGGGCGGTTTTCTACTACATGCTGACCAAGCATTTCGGCAAGGAAGCGGTTTACGGCTAACCCCGCCAAAGCCAGTTAACACCTTGAAAATACACAGTTTGCAAACGCCCCACACGGGGCGTTTCGCATTTTAACGGTATTGTCGAAGCTAATGAATTGCGGAATCCAACTTCTCTGGGCTATCTATAGTTCAACCCGCCAGGAAGGCAGGAACCGAATTTCTCATACGCGTGTGGTGGCTACGGAGCACGCGGGGTGAAGGGAAGGTCCTGCATTCGCTGGGCCTTCCCTTTTTCGTTTTCAGAACAGGCATTTGGGACAAACGTCCATGAATGTGGTCCTGCGCCCCAGCTAAGGCTCAGTCCGGATCAGTTCCGCCCAGATCGCAGATGATGCGCCACTCTTCCTCGCTCACAGGCTGCACCGACAGGCGTGAGCTTTTCACCAGCACCATCTCTTCGAGCCGGGGATCGGATTTGATCTGCTCCAGGGATACCGGCGTGGTGAAGCCGCGCACCGCCTTGATATCCACGCACTCCCAGCGCGGATCATCCGTGGTGCTGTCGGGGTGCGCCTCGGCGCAGACCTCGACAATGCCAACCACGGATTTTTCTTTCTGTGAGTGATAGAAGAACCCGCGGTCGCCCAGTTTCATCTGGCGCATGAAATTACGCGCCTGGTAGTTTCGCACGCCGTCCCATTCCTCACCCGCGTCGCCCTTGGCCTGCTGGTCCTGCCAGCCCCAAGTCGAAGGTTCGGATTTGAACAGCCAATAGGCCATCAGCCGACGACCTTTTTCCAGGTGATCAGCTCGACCGCCTCAAACAGGCCTGCCTTGTTGTAGGGGTCATTTGCCGCCCAAGCCTCGCCCGCGGCCATATCCTCGACATCCAGAATGATCAGCGATCCGACCATTTCGCCGTTTTGATCCAGCAACGGCCCTGCCTGCGCCACGGCGCCAGTCTCTTCGATATAGGCCAGATGCGCGGTGCGATTCGCCATCCGGGTTTCCAAATGCCCGGGTTTATCGCGTGCAATCAATGCTATAAGCATTTTATTCCTCTTTTAATGGTCGTGACAGCAGTTGAGCGGTTGCGTCATGAATCGTCAAGCGGCCATCCAGCAAAGCGACCACGGTTTGTGTGATCGGCATGTCCAGCCGCATGTCCTTGGCCTTGGCGGCGGTGGCCCGGGCGGTGGCGGCGCCTTCGACGGTGATGGAGGGATCGAAACTCTCTCCCCGGCCAATGGCAAACCCCAGCCGGTAGTTGCGCGACAGGTCCGAACTGCAGGTAAGCGTCAGATCGCCAAAGCCCGACAGCCCGGCCAGCGTTTCGGCGCGGGCACCGCAGGCCAGGGCCATGCGCTGCATCTCGGCATAACCGCGGGTCATCAGCGCGGCGCGGGCGCTTTCGCCAAGGCCTGCACCGATCACCGCGCCGCAGGCGATGGCGATCACGTTCTTCAGGGCACCGCCCAACTCGGCGCCCACCGTATCCGTAGTGCGATAAAGCCGCAGGTTGGCCGTGGTCAGCTGTTCCTGCAGGGACAATCCCAGCGCAGGGTCTTCGCAGGCCAGCGTCAGTGCCGTGGGCAGGCCGCGCGCGATATCGGCGGCAAAGCTGGGGCCGGTCAGCAGGGCGGCTTGTGCCTGTGGCAGGCAATCCCGGATCACCGAAACCGGTCCCATCCCGGTGCTGAGTTCGATCCCCTTGCAGCAGGCCACCAGGGCCTTGCCCGCTAGCGCATCGCCTTCGGCCATCAGCAGCCCGCGCAATTGCTGCATCGGAACGGACAGCAGGATGGTGTCACTTTCCGCCGCTTCGGCCAAATCCGAGGTGACGGTCAGCTCTGGCGGCAGATCCACGCCGGGCAGGCGGGCCACATTGCGGCGGCTGGTCTGCATCTGCTCGGCATGGGGCTGGCTGCGTGCCCAAAGTGTGACGGGCCCATTGCCCGCCAGAGAAATCGCCAGCGCCGTGCCAAAGGCGCCCGCGCCCAGAACCGAAACACTCATGCCTTGGCCCCTTTCTTGCCCGAGCCAAGCAGCGCGGGGCTGCTCTGATCCAGCGGCCAGCGCGGCCGGGCGGTCAGGTCCAACCCGTCGCGCGCACCAGATCGGAACCGCTCCAGCCCGGCATAGGCGATCATCGCAGCGTTATCGGTGCACAGGCGCAGGGGCGGCGCGGTGAAGGTGGCGCCTGCTTCGGCGCAGACATCCTGTAGTGCGGCGCGAATGGCGGTATTGGCGGCGACCCCGCCGGCCACGGCAACGGTCGGGGACGCCGGGTTTTCATCCAGATAAAGGCGCAAGGCGCGACGGGTCTTCTCGGCCAGGGTATCGACCACGGCGGCCTGAAACCCGGCGCAAAGGTCGGCGCGGTCCTGCCGTGTCAGCCCGCCTTTTTCCGCAACGATCTGATCGCGCATCCGCATCAGCGCGGTTTTCAGCCCCGAGAATGACAGGTTGCAATCGGGCCGGTCCAGCAGCGGGCGCGGAAAGCGGAACCGTTTGGGGTCGCCATTTTCCGCCTCGGCCTGCACCGAGGGGCCGCCGGGCTGCGGCAGGCCCAAAAGGCGCGCGGTCTTGTCAAAGGCTTCGCCCGGAGCATCGTCGATGGTGCCGCCCAGACGGGTGAAATCCTCTGGTCCGCGCACGATCAGATACTGGCAATGCCCGCCGGACACCAGCAGCATCAGATAGGGAAAGGCAATCCCATCGGTCAGCCGCGGCGTCAGCGCATGGCCCGCCAGATGGTTCACCCCGATCAGCGGCAGGCCGGTGGCGGCGGCAATCCCCTTGGCGCACATCACACCGGACATCACCCCGCCGATCAGCCCCGGCCCGGCAGTGACGGCCACTGCGTCTAGGTCTTTCAACGTGACACCGGCCTCTTTCAGCGCCTCGATCACGCAGATATCCAGCTTTCCCGCATGCGCCCGCGCCGCGATTTCCGGCACCACCCCGCCATAGGCGCTGTGCAGTTCGGTCTGGCCAAAAACCACCGACGACAGGACCTCGGCCGGGGCATCTCCGGTCTGGCGCACCACCGCCGCTGCTGTATCGTCGCAGCTGCTTTCCAGCCCAAGGATCGTCAGGGTTTGTGTCATCGTGCTACCATTGCATCAGGTTGGCGCCGGGGCTACCACCTATGACAGGTGCAAACAATCCCGGGAGCGCGATGTGACGGATCCGAAGACCGGCCCTGCCGTGGGTTTGCTGATGACGCGGCCGCTGCCCTCGGCCCGCCGGTTCGTGGAGGACCTGCCTGATGAGACACGCGCAGGGCTTACCGTGATCTATGCGCCGCTGATGCGGGTTCAGCCATTATCTGGCGCCTTGGAGGCAACGGATACGCAGGGCGTCCGCGGGCTGATCTTTACCTCTGCCAATGCGGTTGCCACGGCGACCGGACAGGTTTCCACGGATCTGCCTGCCTATTGTGTCGGGCAGCGCACCACGGCGGAGGCGATCCGCGCGGGCTGGTCCGCGCAATGTTTGGGCCAGACCGCCGATGAGCTGGTCTCCCGCCTGGTAGATATGTGCCCACCCGCGCCCTTGTTGCATCTGCACGGGCGTCATACGCGTGGTGATGTGGCGCAGCGCCTGACGGATGCCGGGCTGTCCTGCCGCGAGAAGGTGATCTATGATCAGGAGCTGCTGCCACTGAATGAAGACGCGCTGCGGGCAATAACGTCGCAACAGTCGCTGATCGTGCCGGTTTTTTCGCCACGAACTGCGCGGCATTTCGCCCAGATTTGTCCCGATGCGTCGAATTTGCATCTGATTGCGCTGAGCGAAGCCGTTGCGAAACCACTGAAAGTCTTGAATTGCAGGGACTTGCAGGTATGTAACACGCCCGATGCAGATGCGATGAGTACACTGGTCCGTGATGCCGCAGATGCTTTGGCGCGGGTTGAGGGTCCCGCGCACGGGAAGTAATGTCGCGCTTGGGGTTGAGCGCCAGCACCGCAGGATTCAAGCATGAGTCGCAGCGGTGAGAATTGAGGGAGATGCCGACGTGGCTGACAAGAAAACTTCGGATGATGTGACCGGGTCGGACGCCAATGATGTGACGGCATCAGAGGTGACTGAGGTCGAAACCCCGGAACCGGTTGACTCGCAAGAGGAAAGCCCGGCGGACACTTCCGAAGCCGAAGCATCGAGCGAGACGGACGCAGACGCAGACGCAGACGCAGACGCAGACGCAGACGCAGACGCAGAAACCCCTGAACCGGCACCCGCCGAACCGCAACAGGTGATCGAACGCGTTGTCGAAAAACGCGGTGGCTTTGGCTCAGCCGTCCTTGGCGGGGCTGTCGCTGCTGTCATCGGATTTGCCCTGGGGCAAGGCGGCGTTTTGAACAGCATCCTGCCGCCCAGCCTGCGCCCGGCCAGTGTTGATGTCACCGCGATCGAAGCAGAGCAGGCCGCTTTGCGGTCGGATCTGTCGGCGCTGAAAACGCAGGTCGAGGGGATCTCCATTCCCGATCTCGCGCCGCTTTCGCAGCGTATCGACGCTGTTGAAGGCACCGTTGGTGATCTATCCGCACCGCAAAGTGACGCGCTTGAGACCGAGATTGCCGCGCTTGTGGAGCGTTTGACTGCGCTGGAGCAACGCCCGGTGGCCGATGCCGGATCGCCCGAGGCCATTGCCGCAGTAGATGCCCAGCTTGCCAAATTGCAGGACAGGCTGGCCGCACAGCGCGCCGAGGTTGAACAGATGCTCGCCGAGGCCCGCCAGATGGATGAGGCCAGCGCCGAAGCTGCCCGTATTGCCAGCGCCCAGACCGTGCTGGCCCGTCTGCGCTCCAGTCTCGACAGCGGCGCCAGCTACGCGGGGCTTGTCGACGAATTGACCACCCTTGATGTTACCGTGCCAGAGGCGCTGACCTCTCCTGCCGACAGCGGTGTGGCAACGCTCACCGGCTTGGCCGATAGCTTCACCCCGGCTGCCCGCAGCGCCCTTGCCGCCGCGCGGGAAGAGACCAAGGGTACCGGTGGCGTGATGGATTATCTCAAACGTCACCTCGGCGCGCGCTCGGTTGCGCCGCGCGAAGGCGACGATCCGGATGCGGTCCTGTCCCGCGTCGGCGCGCTGGTCGATCAGGGCAAGATTGCCGATGCGCTGGCCGAACTGGACGCACTGCCTGAAACCGCCCGGACCGCCCTGGCGGACTGGGAATCGGCTGCCCGCAGCCGGGTCGCTGCGGTTGCCGCAGCGGATGAACTGGCCCAAAGCCTGAACGCGAAATAAGGACCCTGCCATGCTCTGGTCATTGCTGAAAATCCTCGTCTTTGTTGCAATCGTCGCGCTGCTGGCTCTGGGTGCGGGGATCCTGATGGAAACCGCCGGGGGCGTGCAGATCACCGTTGCAGGCACTGAATATACCCTTGGCGCGCTGCAATCCGTGATGGCGCTGGTGGCGCTGGTCGTGATCGTCTGGCTGTTCTTCAAACTGCTGTCGCTGCTGATCGCCACGCTGAAGTTCCTGAATGGCGATGAAACCGCCCTGTCGCGCTATTTCGACAAGGGTCGCGAGGCAAAGGGTTATCAGGCGCTGTCTGATGGGCTGATGGCGCTGGCCTCGGGCGAGGGACGTCTGGCGCTGGCCAAGGCATCGCGCGCCGAGCGATATCTGGAAAAACCCGAACTCACCGATCTTCTGACCGCGCAGGCGGCCGAAATGGCGGGCGATACCAAAAAGGCTGCAGCCGCTTACAAACGATTGCTGGGCAATCAGAACACCCGGTTCGTCGGCATTCGCGGCATCATGAAGCAAAAGCTGTCCGACGGCGATACCGACACCGCCCGGCAACTGGCCGAAAAGGCATTGGCGCTGCGCCCGAAACACGAAGAGGTACAGGATACGCTGCTGCAACTGCAGGCCCGCGCCGAGGATTGGGCCGGGGCGCGCAAGACCCTTGCGACCAAGTTGAAGACCGGCACTCTGCCCCGCGATGTGTTCAAACGGCGCGACGCGGTGCTGGCGCTTTCGGCCTCCCAAGGGGTGATCGAGGAAGGCGCAACCGTGGAGCAGCGCGAACAGGCCATCGAGGCCAACCGCCTGTCGCCCGATCTCGTGCCTGCCGCCGCTATGGCCGCGCGCGCCTATATCGCCAAGGGCAAGACCCGCAATGCTGTCCGGGTTCTGAAAAAAGCCTGGGAGGCACAGCCGCACCCCGATCTGGCGCATGCCTTTGCCGAAATCGAACCGACAGAAACCGCCGCCGAGCGGGTCAAACGTTTTGGCCAGCTGGCGCGCCTGAAACCGCATGACGACGAAACCCGTCTGGTGATGGCCGAGCTGAACATCGTGGCCGAAGATTATCCCGAGGCGCGCCGGGCCCTGGGCGATCTGGCAGAACGGGCGCCGGATGCACGCGCCCTCACTCTGATGGCTGCGATTGAGCGCGGCGAAGGTGCCCCGGATGCGGTGGTTCAGGGCTGGCTGACCCGCGCGCTGACCGCGCCGCGTGGCCCGCAATGGGTTTGCGAGAACTGCAACCACATTCACGCGGAATGGGCGCCGGTCTGCGAACATTGCACCAGCTTTGACACGCTCAGCTGGAAGCGTCCCGAGACCGCTGAATTCGCCAGCGCAACGGGCGCCCACATGCTGCCGCTGATCACCGGCGCGGCGAAACCTGCCGTATCCCCAGAGGCCGGGGATATCCCTGAAGCGGAATTGATCGATGCGGATGCGCCTAACAATTCCGACGATGTCAGCACAGCGGATAACCGGGCCGAGGACGATCAGAGCGCTGAGCCCGAAAACGGCGACGCGGAGCGCGATGAAGACGTGGCCGAAAAAGACGCCAAGTAACCGCTGGACTGTGCGGCCCGGCGCCGCACAGCCGGATCTGACCCATGATCTGCCGTCTCTCGTGTTCAGTGGGGTGAGACGGCAGAGACCTTTCGCCTGAAAGAGCCCCAAGAGGCTCTGAACATGCAAAACTGATGCTTGCCGTTCCAACGGTGCCTGTAACGGGAATAGAACAACCGTCTTGGGGCACCACCTCTCCATCCAAGGCATTGTTTTGCATCAGTTTTTTGACTGATCAAGACGAGGCGTAGAAACGCTAGAAGGCATTGGTGCTGTTCAGTAGTCACTCTTTAACAGAATGGAACCAAGCGGCGTCACTAGCCACCCTTCGCGACGCTTCTTATGCCTGCTGCCGCCAAAGCCTGCATTCCAACCGATGTGTCGTTCAGGCCTATAGATCCGCTCTATCTGGTAAGCAGCATACCATGGCAAATCAGTATGCAAGGGCCGCCACTCTATTTCTTCAGCATGTTCGGCAAGGGCTTTTTTCAGCGCATGACAGGTCGGATTGGAATAGTGATTGGCCACGCGAGCGTGCAGCTTCTGCATGGTTACACCGATGTACCCCTCACGAAATGGATTAGCGAAGGATGGTAGATGGCCCCAGTATACCATGTGAGGTTGGGTCAGGTAGGACGGATTCGGCATAGGGATGTTTCTCCAAGAAGAGTAGATCCCGTGACCATAAGGTGATTCTAAAAGTGAATCAAATCAAGTACTTAAGGTAACTTCCGCGGTAACAGGACCGCCCCAGTTAAGGTAACTGTCAACAGCTTAACATGCTGTATTTAGCCACCTTCTCAGTACCTCTATCGGGTAGCCGTTCCCGTATCCATGACCCACGCCGTCAGTATGCCACCCCCCGATCTGATCCACGATGTCAGAAGGGCATTCCACGGCCCTTAGCCTGTCCCGCATCGAGTGGCGGAAACCGTGCATCGTGGCTCCCTTCGGCACGTAGGCCTTGAGCCACTTGTTCAGACCTGCACTAGCAGAGTTGCCGTTGGTCGTCCCCGTGGTGTTGTATCTCGGGAAGGCGAACCTGCTGTCCGTTTCCTGCGCATGGATCCTATCTGCTGCCCATTCTGCTGAGCCGACTAGGGGAACGATCCGTTTGCTGCTGTCGGTCTTGAGGCTTCTCCAGGGGTGAGGGACAATCCGAGCGACCCAGCCGCCGCTTTCATCCCGGTAGATGTCTTCCCTCAAAAGGCCTGCAGCTTCGGCCAAACGCATGCCGGTATCTGCCACCATGGCCACCAACCATCGCATTTCGTCGTCGATCACTTTGCATTTGCCCTGAACGGTGCGAATGTCCTGCACAGGGATGGAGCTACGGCCAGAAACCCCGGCGCTACGATCATAGTAGACGTTTGCAAACGGCGCTGTGGTGGACAGCCCTTCTTCTGCCACGGCGAAGTTGAAGACCGCACGGACGGTACCGAAGATCCGGGTAATGCTGCTGCCAGCCAGTCCCCGCTTGATCAGGGCGTCACGGAACTTGTTCGCGTCTGCCTTGGTGTAGCCTGTCAGGGGTTTGTCTCCGCAGACGTCGATCACGTAGCCGCAGGATCTATGTGCGGCACGGTGGAAGGTCTCAGGGCGTCCCTGACCTTTCAGGCGCAGGTACGTCAAGACAGCCTCCGACAGCGTCAGAACATCAGTCGTGACAGAGGCGTCTTCTCCTAAGAGGGGAGCCTGCCGGGTCAGACCATGCCGGAGAAGGTGTTTGCCAGGGAGTTCCGCATCCTGTGTGCGAAGATGGTACCAGTACTCGTCCAACTTGCAGGCAGCCCTGTTTGCCCGCGAGAGAGCGATGGAACGGGATCTGGTCCGCAGCGAGTAGGAGATCTTGCCCGACGAGTAATGCTGTCGGAGGTCCACCGGGATACGGCGGATGAAGTAGTAGATGCCTTCCTTCACGAAGACATGGCTGCCTGAAATGTTCTCCAATTTGTTCTACGCCTCGTCTTGATCAGTCAAAAAACTGATGCAAAACAATGCCTTGGATGGAGAGGTGGTGCCCCAAGACGGACTTGAACCGCCGACCTACTATTTACGAAACAGTTGCTCTACCGACTGAGCTATTGGGGCTACGCGGCTGATCATTTAGCTCCTCACTGCCCACCGCGCAAGGTAAAATCTCAAAGCAGAACAGGCACCAGAGGGCAGGGACGGCTGTGACGGCAAGGCGGCATAGTTGGGTCCCGACGCTCGCCAGCGTTTCAAAGAACTAAGGCGGCGCGGAACCCGAAGGCACCGCGCCTGAAAATTTTTCGGTTCTAAAATAGTGTTCGGCTGCCACCACTCACGGTTTAACAAAAGCGGCCGGACGAAAGTTATACTACCGTACAATAATAACGTGTCAACATGATACCATTTGCTGTTTTAGGCTGTTCGTGTATTACACTCTTGTGACACACACTTGGCATTAAAAATTAATACAGGACGCTATGTCTGACATTTCCAAACTGACAGAGTTGCGAAAACTGATGCTCGATATGGAAAGCTCGATGGGGCTTCAGGAGCTGTCTACGGTTGAACGTGATGTGTACTACGCCGCGAGCGACTTTCCGGACACCTCCGACGGCGTGCGCACCAACACCATCCGGGCGCATGCCATCGTGGCCAGCATGTCGCGTCCGACATTTTTCCGGGCCTTGAAGTCGCTGGTCGGCAAAGGATATCTGGAGCAAAGCGGCAGCGCGAGCCGGGGGCGATATCTGGTGAAGGCACCCAAATAGGAACAGGGGGCGTCACACAGATGAAGGCGGGGACGGGATTTGAAAGCTCTGGCGACAGAAACAACAGTGGTTACACTGTGCTACCTGCTGGCTTGCCTGGTCGCCTTCGAACTGCTGATGCCGATCCAATTGAGGGTCTTTCCCGGCGTTGAAAGCGATTCCAGCCTTCTTTTCCTTCCACATGGGGTGAAGGTGCTTGCCGCCTGGCTGCTGGGATGGCGGGCAAGCATTGCGCTGTTTCCCGGCGTCTTTCTGGTTTTTCTGTACTTCTCAGGGGCCAGTGTTCTTGAACCGCCCCGGATCGCTGCAATGGCGATTGCGGTTTTTGTTCCGTCGGCCGTCTTTCACCTGATCAAACTGGCCGGATGGGATCTGTCGCCTTATTCCGGCCGCAGGCCACGCTGGGCCAGCATCATGTTTGCCGGATTTCTGGTTTCCGTGGTGTCTTCGGTGCTCAGCAATCTGGCCTTCCAAAGCCCGCCCCAGGATTACTTCGTTTACCTGATCGGTGACTTCTTTGGATTGTTCTTCTTGTCACTGATCCTGATGTTCCTGTTCCGCGCCCTGCGCAAACACCAGATGCGTTGAGCCTGTAAATCAGGGCAAAGACTGCGCTTTGCCCTGATGTCATCTCAGATCAGCTTTTAGGCCGACGAGGTTTTGCGGAACCGCCTTTTCCCGCCTTGGCCAGGGCCGCACGGGCCTTGTTCTTCTTGCTGTTCGGCTTGCCCTTTGGCGGCGGCGGTCCCTTGGGGCCGCGGGTCGCGAAATGCGGTTTGCCGCCGTCCTTTTTGCGCAGGCTCTTGCTGGCATCGCCCGCGCCGGGCTTGCCTGCTGGTTTACTGGCAGGCTTGCTGCGCGGGGTCACCACAGCGTTCGGCTCGCGCGGGGCGGCGGCCTCGTGCTTCTTGTGACGGGGACGCTCGTCCCGGTCCGATTTGTTTGCGCGGGGTTTGCGCGGACCATCGGATTTGTCGAAGCCTGGCTTGTCATAGGACCGTTCACCGCGCCGGTCATCCGGGCGTGAGTCCTGACCACGATGCGGACGTTTTCCGCCCGGCTTCGGTCCGTCGAACTTTCTGGGGCCACCGGGGCGGCCTGTGGGACGTCCGGCGGGGATGTTCGGCGGGCTGTCCAGTTGCGTCAGCTTGGTGCCATCGTCCAGCACCATCTCGGTGCCAAGTGCCGCCAGGAATCCGGCTGCGCTGCTTTCGCGAATCTCGGCAAAGGTTTCATCCTGCTGGATGCGGATGGCACCGATATCGGATTTGGTGATGTTGCCGGCCCGGCACAGCATCGGCAGCAACCGGCGCGGATCGGCGCCTTCGTTCCGCCCTGCGGCGATCGAGAACCAGACGCTGGGACCAAAGGGTTCGCGCGGCTCAGGCTTGGCGTTTGCTTCGGACAGCTCTTCAGGGGCAGAGCGCGCGCTGCGCCACAGCCGCAGATAGGCTGCGGCCAGTTGTTCTGCCGAGAAGGCTTCGCTCAGCTGCGTCACCATGGGCTGTTCGCTGTCACTGACGGCTTCGTGCCAGGCGGGATCTGCCAGCATACGTTCGCCATCGCGTTCCGACACGGCCTCGGCCGAGGGCGCGTTGCCCCATTCGGCCTGCAGCTTGGCCATCTTCAACAGGCGCTCGGCCTTTTTACGGGCTTTCGGCGGCACGATCAGCGCGCTGACGCCCTTGCGACCGGCGCGACCGGTCCGGCCGGAACGGTGCAGTAGGGTTTCGTGGCTGGAGGGCAATTCGGCGTGCACCACCAGATCAAGGTTCGGCAGGTCGATCCCGCGCGCCGCCACATCGGTTGCGACGCAGACGCGGGCACGCCCGTCGCGCATGGCCTGCAGGGCATGGCTGCGTTCGGACTGGGACAGCTCACCCGACAGGGCCACGACCGAAAAGCCACGGTTCGACAGGCGTGTCACCAGTCGGTTCACCATGGCGCGGGTGTTGCAGAACACGATGGCGTTGGGGGCCTCATAGAACCGCAGCACGTTGATGATGGCGTTTTCATCGTCGCGCGGCGCCACTGCCATAGCGCGGTATTCGATATCGCTGTGCTGCGATTTCTCGGCGACGGTGGTGATCCGCATGGCATCGCGCTGATAGCTTTTTGCAAGCTGGGCGATTGCCGGGGGAACCGTGGCGGAGAACAGCAGCGTCTGGCGTTCTTCCGGGGCCTCACCCAGAATGAACTCCAGATCCTCACGGAAACCGAGATCGAGCATTTCATCGGCTTCGTCCAGCACCACTGCGCGCAGCTCGGACAGGTCGATGGACCCGCGCATGATATGGTCGCGCAGACGGCCTGGGGTGGCAACAACGATATGAGCGCCCCGGTCCAGCGCCCGGCGCTCATCCCGCATGTCCATGCCGCCCACACAGGAGGCGACGGTTGCACCGGCCTCACCATAGAGCCAGCTGAGTTCGCGTTTCACCTGCAGGGCCAGTTCGCGGGTCGGTGCAATCACCAGCGCCAGCGGCAAAGCTGCCGAGCCAAAACGGTCTTCATCGCCCAGAATGGCCCCGGCGATGGCGAGGCCAAATCCGACGGTCTTTCCCGAACCGGTCTGCGCCGAAACCAACAGGTCCGCGCTGCCCAGGGCCGGATCGGTCACGGCCTCCTGAACGGGAGTAAGTTTGTCATATCCACGGCGCTCCAGCGCCATAGCGAGTGTCTGTTTCAAAGGAAGGTCTGCTTTTTTCTATAGGAGCGGAGGCGGCTCGGGAGGTGGCGCAAAATGCTGCGCCGGTGCCGACAATTGGCCGCGTATAGGGCATTCAGACCCGAATGTATAGCTATCTTGTGATCTGGCCGGTATGCGGCCAGCGCGGGGCAGCGATAAGCCTAGCTTGGCGTCAACCGCGCTACGCCGATCACCCGCCGTGCCCACATTCTGTTGCGGCTGACCGCAGGGGGCAGATTGTTGACGTTTTTCAGGACGGTGACAGGGACACCGGCTGTTTCAGGCTCACGCCAACCTTGGCCAACTGGGCGCCAAGCTCGTTGATGATTTCGTCCTGTTTGCTGCAATCCGCGATAATCTTGTAAAAGTTTTCGACGTCGTCTTCGTTCAGGACGGGCCGGGAATCGCACAGAGCGGTCGCGCCGTCTTGTTCTGGTGTCTCGGACCCAGTTACCATCAGGTCGCTGCGGGAAATGCCAAAGCACCGGTGCAGAACTTCGATACGAACCAGGCTTTCCAACGAATTCCGGTTTACCCTGATGCAGTCGGGCGCTTCATCCAGGCAAGTTTCAGCGCAGGCTGCCAATTTCTTCCATGAGATCAGCCGGTCGATTTCGGACAGAATTCTTTCTTGCCGCGTTGCCTTTTTCTTCCGTCCGAGCAGGTTCTGTATCATTGCAGACCGTCCTTCCGCTTGAATAAAAACCGGTTAAAAAACCGTTCGATTTCGATATAAACCAATCTTTATTTTGAGCGGGTTTGAGTCAATCTAGGGGACCATGGGCAATCGTTCAGCCAGCACTCCCCTTTTGGCGGCGACATGTACTGAACGGATACAAAGGGCCAGAAAGGGAGCAGCACCTATCCTTTTGTGCATTTGACAGCCCTTTTCTCGAGGTATCCCCAATCAGATTGGCCTGCGGGCCGGGACCGTGTCCAGCCCCGAGAAAAGGTCCCGGATACCGCCTGCTCGGTCGCCTATGCGATAGCCTTCACTGCCACCGGAACCCCGTTAAAGGCCGCATTGCCGCTGATGGGATCAATCCGGGTGTCATCCGTCAGATCATTGATCGAGACGGTCTGAACCCGGGTCGCCGTGGTCAGTTTCCCCTGTCGCTGTCCCCAGCCCTGCGGGATAGACACCACCCCCGGTGCAATCTCATCCGTCACCTCGGCCGGCATGGTGACCTGCCCGACACGGCTGTGCACCGCAACGTCCATCCCGTCCTCGATGCTCAGCCGGTTCGCATCGGCGGGGTGCATCTGCACCGTGCAGCGGTTGCGCCCCTTCACCAGACGCTGGCTGTTCTGTGTCCAGCTGTTGTGGCTGCGTACCTGCCGACGCCCGATCATCAGCAGCGGGTAATCATCGCTGACCGGCGGCTCAAAGGCCAGCAGTCGCGGCAAGTCAGCAAGGAACACCTCTGGCGCCAGATCCAGCTTGCCATCCGGTGTTTCCAGTCGATCGGCAAGGCTTTCAACGAGCGGACCCAGATCAATCGCTCCGGTCTCAGCGCCCAGCATCGCGTCCGTCGTCACCCGGTCGCCGTGGTATCCGCGCGGCAAAAGCGCCGTCAGCGTCTCAACCGGCGAAGGGCCGATGCTGTTGCTCCCACTCAACCTCGCGGCCAGCCGGGCGATGACCTCCCACTCCTGCGGGTTGTCATTGGGCGGCGTAAACACCGGCTCGGCAAAGGCAGCGGTATTGCGCACGGCAAAACTGTGGAACACCATATCATAGACGTGCTCTTCAAGCGCCACGGTGGCGGGCAGGATCAGATCGGCATGGCGGGTGGTGTCATTGATGTGCAGATCAATCGACATCATGAAATCCAGCTGCTCCATCGCCGCCCCAATGCGCAGCCCGTTGGGCGCAGTCAGCACAGGATTACCTGCCACGGTGACCATGGCTCGGATCTGCCCCTCGCCCGGAGTTTCCATCTCCTCGGCCAGGACCGAGACAGGGAACTCCCCGTTATACAGCGGCTGGCCGGACACCCGCGAGCGTTTCTCGGGATAGCTGCGCACACGCCCCTTGCGGCTGGTCATACCCACGTAATCCAGCGCTGGGGTGGTGAACATGGCGCCGCCCGGGCTGTCGAAATTTCCGGTGATGATATTGAGCGCATTGCTCGCCCATTGGCACAGGGCACCAAAGCTTTGTGTCGAGGCCCCCATGCGCGCATAGCATACCGCCGAACCGGCGCGGGCAAAATCATGGGCTAGAGAGCGGATAGTATCTGCGTCGATACCGGTCATTTTTGCCGCAAGGTCCGGCGTGAACGGTTGCACCGCCTGTTTCAGCGCATCGCGACCCCGCACCACCGGATCCAGCGCACCGGGGCTGTCCAGACCAGTCGCAAAAACCTCATGGATCAGGGCAAGCAGCAGGAAGGCATCGGTCTCAGGGCGGATGAACAGATGTGTGCTGGCCTTTTCGGCGGTTTCGGTGCGTCTGGGGTCCACCACAACGCTGCGCCCACAGCGCGCGTGCAGCTCCTCCATCCGCTTGCCAAATCCCGGCGCGGTCATCATCGACCCATTCGACACCAGGGGATTGCCGCCGATGATCAGCATGAAATCGGTGCGGTCCACATCCGGCACCGGGATCAGCATCGGATGGCCCAGCATGTGGATCGAGGCAACGTGGTGCGGGATCTGATCCGCCGTGGCCGAGGAATAGCGGTTCTGCGTCCCCAGCGCCTTGACCAGTCGCGGCAGGGTCAGGAGGTTGCCGAACTTATGCGCGTTGGGGTTGCCCAGATAGGTCCCCACGGCGTCCTTCCCGTGGGCCTCCTGCACCTCTTCGATCCGGGTTGCGGCATATTCCAGCGCCTCTTCCCATGACACCGGCACGAATTGACCGTCCACCTTTTTCAACGGCGTGGTCACCCGGTCCGGGTCGGTGCGGAAATCCTGCAAGGCAATCGCCTTGGGACAGATATGGCCCCGCGACAGGGGGTCATCCGGGTTGGGCTTAATCGACACGACCTCGGTGTCGGTATGCGTGACGATCAACCCGCACATGGCTTCGCATATATTGCAGGTCCGGAATTGTGTCTTTTGGTCGCTCATGGCTGCCTCCCCTGTTCCTCCCGGTCCAGCGGCGTGCAAAGCCACAGGGACCAGGATCAGCCTAGACCAGCCGTCGTCACCTTGTCAGAGCCTTATCCCGCGTCTTTCCGGTTTCGACCAAACGTCATCTCGCAGTTTCTGCGCCCTATTGAAGCCAAAACAAAAAAGCCCCCGCATGATTTGCGGGGGCTTTGTGGTGTTCTGCTGTAGGGCCGGTCAGTAACG
>NZ_PXNU01000008.1:0-1170 GCF_041300735.1 Phaeobacter sp. SYSU ZJ3003
GCCGAACCACAGGAGGATTTCATGCCGACATTTGCAAAAACCGCAAGCATTCTCGCCGTTTCCCTGCTCACCGCCGGAGGCGCTCTGGCCGACAGCCGCCATCACGGAGGCAATACCGGCGGGGCACATATGGGGGATGAAAAGCCGCAGATGGAGGGCAACCGCCACGAGATGATGATGAAACACATGATGCGAAAAATGATGCAGATGCACGGCGGCGGCGCCGAACGGCACGGCATGTCCCGGATGGACCGCGACATGATGCGGACCATGATGGGGGCGGACATGATGGATGGCATGCCTGGCAAAAAGATGCAGGCGGGCCTGAAAGACTATGACGCCGACGGTGATGGTACCCTGTCCCTTGACGAATTTTCGGTCTGGCACGCCGCGATGCTGCGCGAGACGATGGTAGACCGTTTCCAGCATCTGGATGCGGACGGGGATGGCGCCATCACCTCTGATGAAATGAGCGCCATCGCCAATCGGATGAAACGGATGAACGGGAAAGGCATGCATGGGAACGGGATGAACGACGGCGGCATGCACGGGACAGGCATGGGCGGGCATCAGATGATGCAGGGCATGTCGGACCAAGAGTAATCCTGCATCGGCCCCTTTACCTTGGGTCCGGTCACATCGGCCGGGCCACTCCCCTGTCGCGCGGAAACCGTTCGATGCGCCCTCTGCACGACCGCCGTCTGAGTGACAAACCCGACGAAAAGACAAGACATGACCAAGCACCGCGAACAGCGAAGGCAGCGCAGCCTCGGAACAGTTGCCGCGACCTTGCGCTACACCCAGGCAGGCGAGGGTGATGCGGTTCGCGCGAAGACCAAAGCTTCAGAAGATCCGTGCGCAGAATGCCCTTCCATAAAACCCGCCATACTCCTTTCAATCAAGATGTCTCATTCTGTTCATGTTCGGTGCAATTTGCCAGATGCCTCCCAGCACCAGCTAATAATTTACCCACCGCGCCAAGCACCTGCGCGGTTATTCCTGCTAGGCATAGGAAAGCTATTAAGGGCTTTTTACTTTGGAAAAAGGAAGGTGAAGTTGAACCTGGCACCCCAGCCTTCTGGGCCGTTCCCGGGTGATGCGGCCTGAATCGCTCCGAGTTTGTCGGAGACCATCAACTTAAGTAAGGATGATGGTTATGACGAAAAGCAA
>NZ_PXNU01000080.1:0-2540 GCF_041300735.1 Phaeobacter sp. SYSU ZJ3003
ACACAATGACACGCGGTCAATCGTAACATGGGTCAGGCCATCAAGCCGCAATACCATATTCACAGTCGTAGCAGTTCCCCTTGCTGCTCATGGAGATCAGGATGCCGCGTTTTCGGAGCGCGGCCTGATAGTCGACAGAGCAGTATTGCGATCCACGATCGGAATGATGGATCATCCCCGGTGCAGGTTCGCGGTTCACAATGGCGCGACGCAGAGCCTCGACTGCGAGGCCGCGCTTCAGCCGGTCACTCGTCGCCCAGCCGACGACCCGCCGCGAGTGGAGGTCGAGCACGACCGCGAGATAGAGCCAGCCCTGCGCCGTCCAGATGTAGGAGATGTCGGCGCCCCATTTCCGATCCGGCTGTTCGGCTTCGAAGTCCTGGGCGAGCAGGTTCGGGGCGACCGGCCAGGCGTGTTCGCTGTCCGTGGTCCGCTTGAACCGCCGCTTCTGACGGGCCACGAGGCCATTCTCCCGCATCAGCCGGGCCGTTCGGTGACGCCCGATCCGGTGGCCGTCGTCGATGAGGTCCCGGTGCATCCGCGGGCTGCCATAGGTGCCGTTCGACAGGGCGAAGGCCGTGCGAATATGGGCAAGACAGATCAGGTCCTGCTTCTGACGCTGACAAGCCGGGCGGCCGCGCCAGGCGAAGAACCCACTCTGGCTGACGCCCAGGACACGGCACATGCCGCTGATGGGAAAGCTGGCCTTCTCCGCCTCGATGAAAGCAAAGCTCATCGACTTGCGTCTTTCGCGAAGAAGGCTGCGGCTTTTTTTAGGATGTCGCGCTCCTGTTTCAGCACTGCGTTCTCGCGTCGCAACCGCTTCAACTCAGCATGCACGTCGACCGAAGCCTCGACCGGATCACTGGCATCCCGCTCGCGACTGAGCCATCGCGTCAATGTCGAAAGTCCAATCCCCAGATCTTCCGCGATCTCCCGCCGCGTCCGACCGCTGGTCAGTGCCAGTCTGACTGCTTCCCGCCGAAACTCCGGCGTCGGTCTGTTGCCATTTCCCATAGAACACCTCCTGGTTCCTCAGTTGGTGCTCTCCACTTTTTCAGGGCAAGTCCAGGTCGCTGAGCTGGCCAAGGTGGAGTACGTGTCACCTCACCAAGCGATGCGCCACACCTTCGCGACCTTCCTGCACAACGTGCTGGGATGGAGTGCCATCGACATTGCCGAGGCGGGGCGCTGGTCCAGTGTGCGTCTGGTTGAGGAGACATACGTTCACTCGGACAAGACGACTCGGAAAGCCGCCAAGGAAATTGCCAAGGCGCGCGTGGCAAATGCGAGGATCGGTAGCCTGCGAATAGTAAGTTGAATGGTGATGGGCAAGAAACGGGCAAAATTTTGCCACCAAAATTTTCTTGCCTATAACCCAACCTGAAACCTTGCAGTGATTTCAGGAGGTTATTGGCTCCGGCGGTAGGGATCGAACCTACGACCAATTGATTAACAGTCAACTGCTCTACCGCTGAGCTACGCCGGAACGGTCCGCGCCGTATAGCGGCCCTGCGTGGGGGCGTCCAGAGGGGGAGGCGAAAAAAATGCAAATAACATCGGATCGCACATTCCGGGACCGAAAACCGCTCTGGGGCAGGGTCGTCCAGGGATCAGCCCAGCAGCCTGAATTCTGCGGTTGCGCTCAGGTCACCGACCGGAGCTACGCGGGATTTTCCCATTAGGTCAATGAGATGGGCCAGAACGTTGCGCTCGGCAGCGAGCAATAGGGCCGCCGGGGTTTCGGTATAGATCCGGGCGGCCAGATCCCCCGGGCGGGCCGGGCCGGAGCGCAGCGCATCGATGATGGCGGCTTCGCGGGCTTCGCGGTGGGCGATCAGCCAGTCGAGACGTCCGGCAGGGTCCGTGATCGGGGCGCCGTGGCCGGGATAGAAGATCCGCCAGTCGCGGGCGCGCAGCTTGCGGCAGGAGGCCATGAAGTCGGTCAGATCGCCATCGGGCGGCGAGACCAGCGAACTGGCCCAGCCCATCACGTGATCAGCGGTGAAACAGGCATCCCCAAAAGCCAGCGCGATGTGGTTGCCCAGATGCCCGGGCGTGTGCAGCACCTCAAGGTTCCAGCCCTCGCCGGAGATCACATCGCCATCTGCCACCGTGATGTCAGGCGTAAACTCGGTGTCGATGCCTTCGCCGCCGCCCGTCATGCCCTGCGCGACCAGTTGCTGCATCGCCGGGCTCCGGCCTGCGCTGGCCGGGCCAAAACCATAGACCGGCGCGCCGGTACGCTGGCTGAGCTCGTCGGCAAGGGGGGAGTGATCCACATGGGCATGGGTGACGATGATATGGCTGATACGTTGATCAGGGCCCACTGCGGCCAAAATCGCCTCCAGATGCTCTGGCAGCACCGGGCCTGGGTCGATCACCGCCAGATCCCGGGTTCCGATCAGATAGGTGTTGGTGCCGCGATAGGTCATTGGCGAGGGGTTCGGGGCCAGAATGCGGCGTACCCCCGGTTGCAGCTCTTCGGCACGGCCGGGGGCGGGATTGAAATCGTCTGGAGCCTGCATTCGGGTATCCGT
>NZ_PXNU01000081.1:0-12906 GCF_041300735.1 Phaeobacter sp. SYSU ZJ3003
GATTGAAATCGTCTGGAGCCTGCATTCGGGTATCCGTTCCTTTTGTTGCTGGCGCGGTGGGCAAAAGCCTGCCGGGTGCCTTCACAGCCATGGGGCGACCCTGTAGGCTTAGCGCATGTTCTTGCAAAGGCTCAAACAATATTCTCCACGGAGCCTTTATGGCCGGGCGGCGCTGATCCTGATCGTGCCTATCGTGTCGATGCAGCTTGTGGTCTCCATCGTCTTTATCAAACGAGATCTGGAGGATGTGACCACCCAGATGACGGCCACGGTGATGCAGCAGATCGCATTGCTGCAACAGCAGGGCGCAGGCGCGGAAAGCCAACAGGACATGCTGGTGCGGATTGCTCCGTTCCTGCAGCCTCTGCAGATGGGGGCACGGTTCCTTGAGGAGGATGAACCTGACCCGCAGGATCTGGTGGGGTGGTACGAATTCTCTGGCCGCGTTGTCCGGGACAAGATGCAGCAGGACCTGCCGGGTTTTGTCGCGGCGCAGTTTCCCGATAACCGCGAGGTCAAGGTGTTCCTGGATACCGACCTTGGCAGGATGGAACTGCGGGTGGACAGGCGGCGGTTGACTGCGGCAGCGCCGCATCAGCTGATCGTGACGATGGTTTTCTTCGGCCTTTTCATGGCCTTGATTTCTTTCATCTACCTGCGCAATCAGCTGCGCCCGATCAAGCGGCTTGCGGATGCGGCGCAGGCCTTTGGCCGGGGACGGATGATCCCTTATTCGCCGCGCGGCGCGACAGAGGTACGGGCGGCTGGCAGCGCCTTCGTGGATATGCGTGCTCGGATCGAGCGGCAGATCGAGCAGCGGACGCTGATGCTGTCGGGGGTGAGCCACGATCTGCGCACGCCGCTGACTCGGCTGAAGTTGGGGCTGGCGATGTTGGACGAAGAGGAAGCGGAACCGCTGTTACGTGATGTCGATGAAATGCAGGCGCTTCTGGATGCCTTTCTGGATTTCTCCCGCGGTGCGTCAACAGGCGAGCCTGAACCGGTGGATCCGATGCAAATGGCGCATGCCATCGTCGAGGATTGGCAGCGGCAAGGCAAGGATGTGATGCTGGGAGAGCTGAGCGGATCTGGCACCGTGATGCTACGCCAGCAATCGATACGCCGGGCGGTGGAAAATCTGGTCTCGAACGCGGTACGATATGGCAGCCGGGCGCGGGTCTCTGTGACTTTGACGGAAAAATCCCTGCGCATCCGGGTCGAGGATGACGGTCCCGGTATCGACCCCGCGCAGCGCGGTGATGCGATACGTCCCTTTACCCGGCTGGATGCTGCGCGCAATCAGAACCTTGGAACCGGGGTTGGACTGGGGCTTGCTATCGTTGTGGATGTGGCGCGGGCGCATGGCGGCACGCTGCGCCTGACCGAAAGCGCCGAACTGGGCGGGTTGCAGGCCGATATCGTGATCGCACGCTGAGGAATTACAGCTATACCCTGAGGGGCTGCGAAACGGTTGAACGGGCAGGGCACCTGCTGGTCAATGTCAAAATAGTCGGGCCTGCGCGATGCAGGCCCGGTGGAAAATCCGGTTACACGGTCAGAAGATGAAATCGCCCACACCTAGGTCGGCCATATCGACGTCGAGCAGCGTGATCGAATTGCCGTTGCCATCCTGGATGAGAACGTCGTCACCTTCCTGGCTCATGTGGTTGTCGCGCAGGTCCTGGATATCGGTGATGCCTTCGACACCGCTCAGATCAATATCCTCTCCATTTCGGGTAGCATTGAAATCGCGGATCTTGTCATTTCCAAAGTCGCCGGAGAACACGAAGACATCCAGACCGCGACCGCCGGTCAGAATATCGTTGCCGCCCTGACCGTCCAGGATGTCGGCATCACTGCCACCGAACAGCCGGTCACGGGCGCCGCCGCCCAGCAGTTTGTCGTCGCCGTCGCCGCCGAACAGCTTGTCCCGACCGGTGCCGCCCAGAAGTTTGTCGTTGCCAGTGTCTCCGTCCAGCGTGTCGCGGCCAGCACCGCCCTTCAGGGTATCGCGTCTGCCGAGGCCGGAAATTTCATCATCGCCCGCAAGGCCCAAAATGCGGTCTTTTCCGTCGGTGCCGACCAGAACGTCGTCGCCCGCGGTTGGGGTGTTGCTCAGCTCGCTGACAAAGCTCTCTGAGGCGAGGAAACCTTGGTCGATCCCGGCACCACGAATTTCCGCAATATCACCGACAAAGATCGTGTCTTCTGAGTAATCTGCACTGCTGCCTACCGGGACGGTGACGTTCACATAGGTCTGGCCTGCCTCCAGCGTGAAGGCGGCGTCGAAACTGTTGACCGTCTTAGAGTAATCCGCGTCCACTGCGGTGACAGAGACGGTTCCCGTGATATCGCTTTCGGGGGCCTCGGCGATATCAACGCGCAGGGTAACCGTTGTGGAGCCACCGCTTTCGGTGGCGGAAATCGTGCCGAGGCTGGCCAGGTTGGTTGGTGCGGCGTCCGTATAGCTGCTGATCGTATAGGCGCCGGAGTAGCCGAAATAGGTCCAGGCAGCGAGGTAGTAGGTGCCGGAAAGCTCTGGCGAGAAGGTCTTTACTGACCCGTCCCAGGCGCTGGCGCCGCCGGACACACCGTCGACCGGCTCTCCATCCGCGTCGAGGATTTCCAGCCAGCCGCCGGACGTGGCCCCAAAAGGCGAGTCAGCCTGCGCCATGGAGAACCCGTAGTCCATTCCGCCAATCGCGTGGAAGGCATAGTAGTCGGTCTCTCCGGTGCGGGCGCTGCCATTGATGACGCCCGTTATGCTGGATCCGATCTCAAGGGTTGGCGCGCCGCTCATGTCGCCTGCGTCCTCGTCCTCCAGATAATCCGCAGGAAGGCCCTGCATGGTGACGGTGTAGCTGCCGCTGCCAGTGACGCGGATGTTATAATAGTCCGAGGGGTGCTCGGCCGTGTAGGTCATCGTGTTGCCGTCGATTGTTGCCCCGGCATCGGTGCCGTCATCCAGCATCTCAAAGAAAACTCCGTCGCCCTCCAGGGTAAACGTGTAGGGCTGATCATAGGCCAGTGAGACCCGGATCAGATCGCCTGCATCGGTGCCGCCTACGGTACCGCTGACGCTGTGACCGGGTTGGATGTCTGCGACGTTGGTCTGAGTGTAGTCAAAATCGTTGGTCCAGTCGCCGTCTTCGGTCAGTTGATACATGGGAAACCTCCTTCACCGTGCCCGTAAATACAGCGCAATTTTAAGGCCGGGCGTACGCGTGGAACGTGACCAGGATCAAATAGGAGCGGGCGGAGGTGGGAGAATTCGCTCAAAAAGTGGATGACGTTACGGTAACTTGTGGCGTGTGCCTCAGCGTAGCACGCTTTGCTCCATCGATACGCCGCTGTGGACAGGCCATTGCGGCGCAGGGAGGGACTCAAATCCCGGCTTGGCGAACAAATACCCCTGCATCAGGTCCACACCCAGATCATATAGCGCATCGTATTCGCCCTGGGTTTCAATCCCTTCGCAGACGATCAGGATACCCATTTCCTCAAGCATCCTGATGGTGTTGCGAACAATCGTCTGTTTCGCCGATGAGACATCGATATTGCGGATCAGCCCGGCGTCCAGTTTCACCACATCCGGCTGGAACATCGTCAGCAGTTTCAGGCCGGAATAGCCGGCGCCGAAATCATCGATGGAGGTCTTGAAGCCAAGGCGGCGATAGGTGGTCAGGATTTCGATCAGCTTGTCCGTGTTCACCCGTTCGGTTTCGGTGAACTCAAACATGATCTGGTCCACCGGAAATCCCGTGCGTTTGGCCGTCTCAAGCGTCAGCCGGATGCAGGCCTTTGGATCGTAAACCGCATTGGGCAGGAAGTTCATCGACAGGAGCGCGCCAGTTTCCGCAAGGTTCAGCTTTGCTGCCAGTTCGATCGAGGTGGTGCGGCACTTCTGGTCAAAGGCGTAAAGCGTATCAGAAGTGACATGCGAGAACACTTCGCGCGGACCAGCGCCGTCCTTGCCTCGCAGCAGCGCCTCGTAGGCAAAGATCTTTTCCGCGCCAAGGGCGACCATGGGCTGGAACGCCATGGTGATGGGCAGGTCGAACTTTGCGCCATTCCGGCAGGCCTGACATTTTTCCTGTTTCACCGCTGCACCTCCTAAGGATCCGTCGGCCAGCTGTGTAACCTTTCTTCCTAAAGAAAGGTTTATGCATCAGCGGGATGTGCCCCCTTTTCCGGTGAACGGTTGATGATCGAAGGGGCTCGGTAATGGTGATCCTCAAAAACCGCCAGAGGCCCCCGTTTGGGGGCCTCCGGTCAACGTGTTCTCGGTTCATGGTGAGGCAGCGTGGCCTCAGACAGCCTCGGCCATCATGTCGTCTTCCGTGTCAGCCGGGTCTTCCGGCATCATGTCATCCTCCGGCGGTAGGGTCATGAGAGACATGACATCCGGTTCGGTTGCGGGTTGGCTAAAGGCGACCGGAAGGGTTTCGGACCAGCTGTCCAGCGTCATGCCATTCACCGCTGCCGGGTCGGTTTCGACCTGCGCCTGCGCTTCATCAGTCAGACCGCCGTGCAGCTCCTGCGGATCCCGACCGTCGCTGTTGACCACAATCGACACATTGGTGAGGTCCAGGTCCTGCAGCGTCAGCGCGCCATCTTCGGACCACAGGGTGAAGTTGAGGTTGTTGACGGTCCCTTCGGTGCTGTCCGGTACCTGTCCGAATTGCACGTGGGCGTCATAGTTTTCGGAAACAGTGGCGCCGTTATCCAGCGTGTTCTCCGAATTGGCGGATGCGCTGTGGCCGGTCACCGGCAACGCGTTTTCATCCGGGTAGAAGTGCAGTGCATCGGTGCGGCCGTCGTCGCTTAGGTTGAAGAACATGCCGTCGAGATCAGCCTCCTGGCCGTCAAAGGTGGTTGGATCCAGTTTCACGAACAGCTCACCGCCGGGCGTCTGCGTGACGGACACGTCCACCTGGCTGCCGCCTTCTTCGCCCAGGGTGAAAGTGATGGTGGTCTTGCCATCGTCGGTGTTTTCGCCGCCGCCGCCGTCTGTACCGCCGGTGCCGCCGGTTCCGCCCGTGCCTCCGGAGCCGCAATGGCCACCGCTGCCCCATCCGCTGGTTCCACCAGAACCGTGAGTCCCGCCAGAACCGTGGGTGCCGCCAGAACCATGCGTTCCGCCAGAGCCGCGGGTTCCGCCAGAGCCATCGGACGCGCAATCGTCATCTTCGTTGCGACCATGGTCCCACCAGTTCTTGCCACCGTGGTTCCACCAGTCCTTGCCGCCGTGATGGCCTTTCGAGCCGCCACCGGTGCCGCCGCCTGATCCGCGACCTGTGCCTTCTCCCGTGCCGCAGCCGTCTTTGCCACCCGATCCCCGGGCGCCGCCAGAGCCTTTGGTTCCGCCGGAGCCCTTGCTGCCACCGGTCCCCTTGCTGCCGCCCGTGCCGTGATCGTCCTTTTCGTCGCGGTCCCACCAGTTTTTATGGCCTTTGCCGCCGTGGCCAAACCGGTCGGACAGATGTCCGTCATACCAGCGCGCGAAGTGTTCGCCGCGCACGCCGCCATTGTGGTAGCTGTTGCTGCCGCAGGCGTCCTTGCCGCTGCTTTTTCCCCAACCGGACCAGCCTTTGTGCGAAAAATGTCCCCAAGTCATATTGTCACCCCTACGATCTGAAATGATGCGTTTCGGCAGGCGCAAAATGGGAGGCGTGCCGCTCAACGGTGAACATATGAAACACGCTGGGGTGGAACAAATTTTCGTCTCATTTTAGTCAAATTCGCTCGTGCATCAGATATTTCAGGAAACAAAGCCATCCTGAGGGTTCTTATTGTTTTGCGAATGGAGTGATTCAAATATTCAGCCAAAGCGAGTGGCACCCGAATCGGTCCGTTTTCCGGGCCTTTGCCCTTGTTTGTCCCGAAAACCGCCGTTTTCTGCTGTCAGGACAGGAGCAAAGACGCTGAGGTGAAGAGGGACAGACGTGGCGGACGGCAGTTTTGAGGATCGCAAGGCCTATATCTCGGCCAAGGCTGAGATGCTTCTGGGCGCGGCCCCCGAACGGATTTCTGCACCGGGAGGCAATTCACGCTCATCCTTGCGGCTGCATTATCCAGATCACAACGTGATTGCCACGCTGCGGCCCGATTTCCGCCGCACCCACTTGGAGGCGCATGTACTTGAGGAACTAGCGCCCCATTGTGACGATATTCCGCAGGTTCTGGGGGTCAGCGATGATGTGATGTTCCAATCCGACACCGGCCAGATGCGTCTGAATGCAGAGATCATGGAACAGGACCCAGAGGATCAGGTCGAACTGGCCGCCGAGGCGGTGGCGGCGATCTTCCGGATCCAGGCCGCCGGGCGGCAAACCAACCTGGCGGAAATGCTGCCGCATCTGGGATCGAACACGGATTGGGTCACCTCCTTTGTCGGTTCGGTGACCGCGATGGAGCCCTATTCGGTGGGCATCTCCCGCCAGTTCGATATGGCGGCTGTGGCAGAGCGGATGGATTACCCCGGTGTGCAGTTCCTGAAATGGGATTGCCGGTCGGGCAATGCCGCCATCGGCGACGACGGATACCTGCGCTGGTTCGACTTCGAATACGCCGGACTACGCCACGGGGCCGAGGATCTGGCCTGGCTGATTGCCGATGAAACCTGGCCAATCGCCCCCGATGTGATGGCCGATATCGTGATCGAGAATTTCGATACCGGCTGTGGCCACGACATTGCCGACTACATGGATTACTTGTCAGTCTACACGACGCTGCATTGCGTACAGCGCCTGAAGCTGATTGAGCAGGAGGTTAAACGCCGCGGCTGGCTACATAAGGAGCGGGTGCGCAAATACGATGATGCGGGCGCGCATCCCGATTTTGCAGTGCAGCTGTGCCGGGTCGGGGCCTATTATTCGGCGCAATCGCCTTTGACGGCGCCGCTGACCCGCAATTTCGAGGCGGCTGAACGCAGCTTTTCCTCGGCGGTATGACGCGCCGCTGCGCGGTTACAGCCCCATCTGCCGCACCGCCAGATCGCGCATGATTTCCTCGGATCCGCCGCCGATGGCCATCACCTTGACCTCTCGGTAGATACGTTCGATCCGGTTGCCGCGCAGATAGCCTGCACCACCGAGTATCTGCATCGCTTCGGAGGCGCAGAACTCGCAGGCTTTGGAGGTGAACACCTTCGCCTTGCAGATTTCGGCCACCGGCATCCGCCCTTCGTTCACCTGCCAGCAGATCGTGTTGAGCGTGGCCTCTACCGCGTCGATCCGGGCCGAGATATCGGCGATCTTGTGGCGGATCACCTGATGGCGGATCAGCGGTTTGCCAAAGGTCTGCCGCTCCTGTGCCCAGGCGATACTGTCCTCAAGGCAGGTTTTCATCATGCCCAGCATGCCGGCGATCAGCCCGACCCGTTCGAGGTTGAAATTCTCCATCACCGCCAGAAAGCCATGATTTTCCGGCCCCATCATCCGGTCGGCGGGCAGGCGGACGTCATCGAGGAACAGCGTCGCTTGATCCGAGCACCACCAGCCCATTTTCCGGCTCAGCGCGCTGCGGGTGAACCCCGGGGTGTCTGCTTCGACAAAGAACAGCGAAATCCCCTCCAGCCCCGGCCCACCAGTGCGGGCAGGAATAACGAAATACTCCGACGTCATGCCGCCGGTGATGAAGGTCTTGCTGCCGCTCAGCACCCAGTGATTGCCATCCCGCCGCGCCGTGGTGGTGATATTGGCGACGTCCGATCCGCCGCCCGGCTCCGTCACCGCAAGCGAAGACCCTTTGCGCCCCGCGATCACCTCCGGCAGCACCTGCATCTTGATTTCTTCGCTGGCCAGCCGGGCAATGGGATCAAGCGAGATCTGACGCCCACCCATGGCCGCCGCGACACCGCCCGCGCCGCAGCGGGCGATTTCCTCGCTGTAGGCGGCACGCATGAAGCAGTCGTCAAAGCCAAGCCCGCCGTATTTCTCGTCGATGCCAAAACCCCATACGCCCAGCGCCCCGGTTTTCTGGTGCAGCTCCCAGGGGATTTCCCCGGCTTCGTCCCAGTCATCGCAGAAGGGGGTGATTTCCTGCGCCACAAAGCTTCGCAGGCTCTCGCGGAAGGCGCGGCGCTCTTCGGTGTCAAAGGGGCTTTGCATGCGGTTTACTCCTTGGGGCCGGGGCGGGTCGCCAGATGCGGCGACATGATGCGGGCGAACAGATCGACCATCTTGGTGATGATCTCTGGATCGCGTTCGTAGGGTGCCTGACTGTGCAGCCCGCGCATGAAGCTGCGGCAGATCGACCAGAGCAACGCCAGATCCTCGCCCGAGGACGCGGTGTAAAGGTTGGCGATATTACGGTTGAAGGCGTCGTTATAATCCCAGAGCGAGGGGGTGATGCGCGTGCGCAGGGTTTCATCCGTGCGCGAGGCGACGAGGATTTCCATCACCGCGCGCCCTTCGCGAGTGTTGATCACCCGGGCCCATAGACGGTGCAGCTCGGCGGGCAAATCCTGTGCCGCGCCGCCCTTGCGCAGCATATGGCCGCTTTCGCTCGCCTGTTCCGGGCCGCGCACCGGCGCCAGAAGATGTTCCAGCGTGCGCACCATCATCTCCTCTTTCGAAGGAAAGTGATGGGTCAGCGCCCCGCGTGACACACCAGCGGCGGTCTGTACCCGGTTGATCGAGGTTTCCGCGTATCCCGACTGGTCCAGACAGTCCGTGACCGCGTCGAAAATCCGCTGCCGGGTCTTGTCTGCCCGCGTTTCGGCCCGCGTTGTGCCCGCAGCGCCGGGCGCGGTGACGTTGGGTTGGTCTTCGGTTTTCTGTGTCATGCGCCTATCCTTTGAGGAATCGTAAAACAGAACGTTCGGTCGGTTCAATCGTGGAAGGGCTCGCCGGACGTAGCGGAATTTCAATTGGGAGGAGGGCATCCATGCAGCAGGCAGAGGATTTTCGTGCCGAAAGCCGGGCGCTGGCGGCGATACTGGAGGATCTGCCGGAAGAGGCGTTTCACAGGCCGACGCAGTTCAAAGACTGGACCATCGATCACGTGCTGGGCCACCTGCACCTGTTCAACGTGGCGGCAGAAACCTCGCTCAAGGGGGAGGAGGCCTTTGCCGCATTCATCGGCCCGATCGTGCAGGACATGCAATCGGGCAAGACGATCCTGCAGTGCCAGTTCCCCTGGCTGGACGGGTTGTCGGGACGGGCGCTATTTGAGGCCTGGAAGGCTGGCGCGGAAACCTGCGCCGATGCTTTTGCTGTGGCCGATCCCAAGGCGCGGGTGAAATGGGTCGGCCCGGACATGAGCGCGCTGTCCTCAATCACCGCACGGCAGATGGAAACCTGGGCGCATGGTCAGGAGGTCTTTGATCTTCTGGGGCTGGAGCGGGTGGATCAGGACCGGATCCGGAATATCGCCCATCTTGGCGTTGCGACTTATGGCTGGACCTTCCTAAACCGGGGAGAAGAGGTGCCCGACCCCGCGCCATTCGTCCAGCTGACCGGACCGTCTTCGGCGGTCTGGGAATGGAACACGCCGCAAGAGGACAACCGGGTTGTCGGATCTGCGGTGGAGTTCGCGCAGGTGGTGACGCAGGTCCGCAATATCGAAGACACCGCGCTGGAGGTGACAGGGGCGACCGCGACGCGCTGGATGGAGATCGCCCAGTGTTTTGCTGGCCCGCCCGAAATGCCCCCCTCAAAAGGGGCCCGTCACAAGGTCTGATCGCTTGGCGCGCCCTCGGCCATTTGTCCTGTGAGCGGGCAGGGGGCTGGCGCGACGGTGGAGGCTAGTCGTCTTCTTTGCGCAAGCTGCGCCAGGCCCGGGTCAACCCGGCCAGTGTCATGCGTTCCGCGTCTGCAATGGTGACCGGCAGCCCCTGCAGTTCCAATGCAGCGGCATAGGGGCGGGCGGTCTCCTTTTCACCGATCAGCGCCAGATTTTGCCCCAGCCAGTAAGGGCGGGCGGCGGCCAGTTCGGCGCCCAGCACGGCGCCCCAGATCCGCCCGGTGGCCTCTTCCGGGGTGCAGCTGCCGCCATGCATGGCGGCCTTGGCTTCGGCCAATCGCGCGGCCATCAGTTCCGGCTTTGACATGGTGTCGGCTACGGTTCCGGTCAGCTCACTCGCTGCCCAGTCCTGCACCTGCAATCCAGCCATGGCGCAGGCGGATTCGGCCAGTTCCACGGTCAGGAAGCTTTGAAAGCTGACGACTTCATCTGCGCTGATCAGAGCCCAGTGAGTGGTCTTGCCGGGCAGGCAAAGAACCCCGTCCCAGGACGGATTGAGCGCCAGAAACCCGGCGATGCAGGTTTCGGCGCCCTGCATGATGGCAGGCGGCGCCTTTTGCGCCAGCCCGGGCAGTGTGATGAGCACGGTTTCCGGGGGCAGGGCGCTGCCTTGTGGGGCCAATGGCATCTGGTCCGGGCGCGTCGGGACGGCCTGCGGTGCGGCCAGGCCGGTGCCACAGGCGACAATTGGCAGTTGCGATGCAGTCAGCTCGCCGCACAGCGCGGCATGGATCTCGGACAAGGCCGGATCGTTGCTGCCCTGCGGCAGATGTGCCTTGCGGCGAGCGCCGGGCGTGTCCGCGGACATGGCCCAGAAAGTCCACTCCGTGCCCTGCGCCTCGGCAGCGATCCAGTTGTCGGACTGAAAAAGAGACGATCTATCTGCAGCCATGGTCATCCGCGCCTTCCGTCTGTTTTGGAATGGCGCGCATAAAGACGCGATTCCCGCCAACAGGCAAGCAGGCGACCGTCAATGTTGCTGGCACGGCGTTTGATCGCCCCCAAAAACGGCCAGACCTATCCGCAGGTCTTGGGGTGCTATCCAAAAGGTGAGGGGGGATGACCGGAAGAGACGCCAAGCGGTGGCCGGTTTCCGCTGGACAGAGTTGGGAAATATTCAAATCAGGCTATATTGAAAAAGCAGCCTGCAGCGTTTCGTAGGGCTGCCTGGCCAAGCGGCGCACCCGCGTACAACGCACGGATGTAACGCCGGGACGCTCTGCCCGGATGCACCACAGAGGCCATGTCAGGGGCCAAGACGATGCCCTCTGGCTGTGGTGTTGAGTGTGTTTTGAGTGGGGCTTGTGTTATGACCCGGCATCTGAACCTTGAAAATGCAATTTTCGTCCAATGTGCCGCGCATAGGCTGGCCGAGCTTGGGCATTCTTCGGCAGAGATCTTTCGTGCGGTGCCTTTTGGCCAGAGTCTTGTTGGCCAAGAAGAGCCTTTTACCGACAGCCGTTCGATCGCATCGTTCTTTCAGCATGCGGCGAAAATCAGCGAGATTGATCTCTTCGGACTACGGTTCGGGCAGCAGACCGATCTGCGCAAGGCCGGGCTTCTGGGGTATCTGGCCCTGAGTGCGCCGCAGGTGCTGGGGTTTCTGTCGAACCTGTCGGACTACGCCCGCCTATTCGGAGAGGCCCTGCATTTCGATCGCTCACAGCTTGCTGAAACCGGTGCGCTGATCTGGACCTATGCGGTGGATGCAGGCACTCGCCCCGAGATCCGCGGAGGAGAAAGCCGAGTGCGGACATCTGCTCCAGACACGGCGGGGATCGAGCTAAGCGGACAATACGTGGAATTCCTCGTGGCGCTGATCCTGTCGAACCTGCGCCGGTCCAGCCAGACCCGTATCCGGCTGCGGCAGGTGGCGTTCTGCCATCACCGTTTGTCCGGCGCCGCCGAGATGGAAGAGTTCTTTGGCTGCCGTGTCCAGTTTGGTGCGCCTGAAAACCTGTTACGGTTCGAAACCGATGATCTGACGCGGGAGCTTGCGACAGGTGACCCGATCCTGTTGCGCATCTTGCTTCAATGCGCCGCGTCGCAGATGAAGACCATGATGGCCGGGGAGAGAGATATCGCATCGCAAGTTGAGCAGAGCATTTCCCGTCGACTTGCCTCGGGGACGGCAGCGCTGGAGACCGTGGCGCAGGACCTTGGCATGAGTCCCCGTACCTTGTCGCGCAAGCTGGGCGATCAGGGTACCAGTTATTTCGAAATTCTGGAAAAGCTGCGCGAGGAAATGGCCACGCAATATCTGTTGCACAGCGATCTGGTTCTGGCAGAGATCGCGCATTTGCTGGGCTATCGCGGGCTCAGCTCGTTCAACGATGCCTTCAAGCGTTGGACAGGAAAAAGCCCCGGAAAATTCCGCAGCGGCTCCTGAAACGGCCGTGATCCTGTCGAATCTCATTCTGTTGCAGGCTGATAGCGTGCACGCTTAGCCCGGATGCCATGTGGGGGCTGAGGTGCGCTGCGCCACCGATTCCGGGTCTATATTCCCCAGTTCCCCAACAGTGTGAGCATATTTTGGATTATTGTTTCCCGAATGCGCTGGAATTCAGGTGAAAATGTGGCTGGTTAACCTTTTTTCATTTACTCGCAGCAATTTAGATAAAAATATATTAAAAAGAATGTGTCGATAATTTGAAGTTCTTTCGCCCTAAATGCGGAGAAGTGGGTGCAGGGAAGACGCGTGGGGGCGCGTCCTATCAGACCCTTCAATTACAGACGTGTGTTGCCGGCTGCTGCCATGCCGGACCTGTGCAAATTAAACGGTTCCGCAGGATGCGGTGTGCCCGACCCATGGGGTCTGGTGAGGAATGGGGATTTTGATGACGGACCTGTTGCGTAAGAATAAAGTTCCGATGCTGTCATTTGCTTCAGTCGATACTGCTGGGCAGGGAACCTTGGTTTTGAAACGGCTCAAGGATGAAGCTCTGCGACAGGCGATGACAGCGCAGGCCGCCAATGCCAACGTGGCCCAATGGGTCGGTCCATCACACTATGAACCGCTGCAGATGCCGCACCGCCGGTCCTCGCGTCCGGAGCTGTATCGTCGGGCTGGAAAACGGACCCTAGATTTGCTGCTATACCGCGCCTACCCCAAAACCCGAAATTTCTCGTGAGTGACGACCCTGAAGCTATCTGACACTT
>NZ_PXNU01000082.1:0-15299 GCF_041300735.1 Phaeobacter sp. SYSU ZJ3003
AATCATATCAATGCCTTGAAGCTCCGCTCCCGCGGGGTTTTTGGCGTTTTGGCCTCCTGAAGCCATGCGGGCCACCTGATGAGTTGGAGCACCCGTCGCCAAGAGCAGAAGGCTCGCCAAGGCGCCGTGCAGGTCCACCGTCAGGCCCGGGCCGTCTGCTCGTGGGGTCAGCACGATCTTCTCGATCAAACCACGGATCGCTTCTTTAGCTTCCTCCATGCCCTCGCTCTCTGCCAGCCCACGGATCAGGGCCGTAACACGCTCACGGTAGGTCTCGGACATCGTCGGGTGAAGTCGCACCGGGGTAGGGGAGGCATCGGCTTGTGCCAGCTGTGCTTCCAACTCCTTCCGGCGGGTGTCGAGCGCGATCATCTTGTCTTTGACTTGGTCCGCAGGAACTCCGGCGATGATGGCGTCCACCAACTTCGCGTGGTCGCGCTTGGTCGTGGCGAGTTCTTTCTCCAGTGTCGTTCGGGTCGAGGTCGCCGCTGCCGCGAGTCGATTCCGTTCCGCGGTGTACGCCTCACAGAA
Organism: Phaeobacter sp. SYSU ZJ3003; assembly: GCF_041300735.1. Classification (NCBI taxonomy): domain Bacteria; kingdom Pseudomonadati; phylum Pseudomonadota; class Alphaproteobacteria; order Rhodobacterales; family Roseobacteraceae; genus Phaeobacter; species Phaeobacter sp. SYSU ZJ3003. The sequence continues at coordinate 532 of NZ_PXNU01000082.1, forward strand.
GGCCGCGACCGCCTCAGGATCCATGAGGTGATGGGCCAGGGCATCGAGAACCTTGGCTTCCAGGTCTCTTTGCTTAATCAGGTGTTTGTTGGCGCAAATAGCCTTGCCTTTGTTCCGGGCCGCCGAGCAGCCAAATGAGTCCTTCTGTACCTTGGAAAACCCGGACCCGCAGCAGCCGCATTCCATCAATCCGGAAAACAGGGTCCTCGGCCGGCGCCGGTCCCATACCGGAATGCCGGTGCCCTTTGATTTAAGCGCTCCCTGACGGGATTTAACAGCCTCCCAAAGCGTGTCATCAATGATACGCAGCTCAGGGACAGTCGTGATCACCCAGTCGCTTTCGGGGTTTAACCGCGACACGCGCTTTCCGGTTTGAGGATCTTTGATATAGCGCAGCCGGTTCCATATCTGGCGGCCGATGTAGAGTTGGTTGTTAAGGATACCGGTGCCGCGTTCTCGGTTGCCGTGGATGGTCGACGCGCCCCATTGACCGCCTTGCGGGCCGGGGATGCTTTCGACGTTCAGCGCCTCGGCGATCTTCTTCGGCGAGATCCCCTTCGCGTAGTCCGCCAAGATACGCCGGACCACGGCCGCTTCCTCGGCGCTGATCACCCGGTCGCCCCGGATCGGGGCGCCATTTGCATCCATCTTATGGACGGCACGATATCCGTAGGTCAGGCCGCCGGCAGACTTGCCCGCAAGGGCACGGCCTTTTAGCCCGCGATGTGTTTTGACGGCGAGGTCCTTCAAAAACAATGCGTTCATCGTGCCCTTGAGACCGATATGCATCTCAGAAATCTGGCCTTCGCTTATCGTCTCGATCATCACTTCAGCGAAGGAGAAAGATTGGTAAATCTGGGCAATATCGGCCTGGTTCCGGCTCAGCCTATCGAGCCCTTCACTGATCACAACATCAAACAGCCCGCTACGGCCATCCTGCAGGAGCTTTTGCATGCCGCGCCGCATGAGGCTCGCGCCCGATACGGCCCGGTCGGAATAGGTCTCGATGACCTTCAGTCCCTGTCGCGCCGCGTACTCCTGGCACGATCGGATCTGGTCCTCGATCGAAGCGTCGCGCTGCATGTCTGTGGAAAACCGCGCGTAGATCACGGCACGCAACTGATCGTTCATTCCCGTTCCTCCTCGTCGTATGTCTAAATCGCCCGCCCGTCCGTCCCGTTGAGCACGTCGTGATCGGCCTGGGCCGCTGCACGTGCGAGTGCCCGGATCACCTCGAGCCAAGCCGCGCGGGCCATAGTCGTCTGATCATCCGGTCCATCGTTCAAAAGCTCCGGCGCAGCATGCTCCTGAATTGGACGCGCTGATCCATTGCTTCCCGTTTTAGTCTGGTCAGAGCGCACGGAGCGCCCGGTTCCGTCTTCCGTCTCATCCGTCCGGGTCGCGCCCGGCTCATGCTGTCCATGGGCAGCCGTCTTCCGTGTCATCCATCATCATCCCGCCTCCCTCCCGCCCGATTCTGGGGCGTGATCAAGAACAAGATCCGCGGGGCTTCTGCCCCCACGGGCAACCCGGCCCGCATTATGAGAATACCCGACGTCCCCCGCCGCGTCTCGGCCGAAACGGGATGCCCCTTTCGAAACATGTGGACAACCCACCTTCATCGCCCGCCCGGACCCGCTCATTCGAAACTGAAGAGGTCCAGCTGCCGCGCATCGCAGGGCACCTCCTTCCGCTTCTTGCGCCGCTCGCGTTCGATGGAACCGTTCCCGACGATCTTCCCGTCTCCAGCCTGAGCCCGCCCAATGTGATCGGGTACGCGCCCATCGCACAGGCCTTTGGCGTAAAGCTTCAAGTCGTTGCTGTGCTCTAAAGGCACCCATACAGACAGCCGGACAAGACCAGCCGCCCTTTTGCGATCTGCCGAGGCCGCGCTGTGCTGGCGATGCTTGGCCCTGTAAGACGCGGCGCTTTGCTTTGATTTACTGCCGCTCACCTTCGAGCCAGTGGTGATGTTCTTGGCCATCCTGGCCTCCGCTTTGGTGAAAACCAAGCGTTCTGCTAATGAAGACGCCTTCTGCGCCTGACCGCGAATGTAAGGCGGGAAACGCTCTCGTGCTACACCGCCGCAGCCCGCGCCCCGCGAAAAATGTGGATACGCCCCCCCCCACGATTGACGCCCCACCATATCCGACCAAACAGCCTCGGCGCTGACCTCGGCGCTGACCTCGGCGCTGACCTCGGCGCTGACCTCGGCGCTGACCTCGGCGCTGACCTCGGCGCTGACCTGCAAAACGGCGAGACAGGGATCCGGCTGCTATAACGCTGACCACCCCGGATCCCCGAACCTGCTCATGCCCGCGGCGCGAACGGATCGGGCCGGGTGCGGCCGAATAATGACCTTGAATCTGGGTTTTTGGGGCTGGTGCGCTGCCCGGCCATGTGTCGGCCGGTGAAATGGGTCGCGACACCGCCGATGTCGGCGGGTCCTATCCGGCCGGTGCAGCCGCGTCTGGAGGGGAGATGTCCGGGGCATGCGCGCACTCCTGATATAGTGTCAGCGGGAGGAGGATTGTCGCTATGGTGGGTGCGCCCGGCCCTTCCGGACCGGACACGCCTTTTGCGTAGAGCCCTTTAGGCGGCGAAGGGCCGACGGAGGTCGGGATCCCCGTTGATGTTGTCGGCCCGGTCCCGGGCCGGGTCTGCCGTCCCCTGTGGCGTTGAAATCCGTGCGTCCGTGAGGGGCGTGCCGATCGCAGGTTCGGGCGAGACGCGAGCAAGGAGCGCATCGAGTTCGGGACCGGTGAGCAGTGCCGAGCGGTACAGCGCGCTTGCGATCTCCTCCAGCAACGGGAGATGGGCCTCGACGATCCTAAGGGCCCTGGCCTCGGCTCGGCGCAGGTGGCCCTCGACCCGGTCGCGCAGGTCGCCGTCAAGAGGAAGGCGGTCCAGTACGATCTGCGGGCTGCCTTGCCAGACCAGGTGGTTGCCGAGGCCGAGCGAGGCTTCCATAGCAACCGCGAGCAGTGTGGCGTTCGCGAGATCGGAGTCCTCTGTCCCGCCTGCGCCGCCCGAAGGCGCCCCGAGGACGGCGACCTCCGCAGCGCGGCCCGCAAGGTCGAGGGCAAGCGCGGCCTCCATCTCTGACCGGCGCTGGCTGATCATGAGACGTTTGGAATGGGTGACCCCCCCATCGGCTTGCAGCGCCAGCAACTTGGGCCGGGCAACACCGGTCGCAGCGCCGACGACGGCGTGGCCCGCCTCGTGGATGGCGACCTGCCAGCGCAGGGCGTCGGGCATCTGCGGGCGCAGGTCGCGCAGGGTGGTCTCAAGATGCTCGACTGAAAGTGGCCGCGGCTCCCGCCGGGCCAGCCCCCTGGCGGACCGGACCCAGGCCGCGATTTGGGCTCCGCTCATCCCCACGGCGCGCGCGGCGAGCCCGGTCAGGTCGACCTCCGTCAGGTTCGGCCAGGCCTGCCACCGGATCGCGGCCGGCAAAAGATCGTGTGTGGGGTAGCCGAGGCGAAGTACCTTGTCGAAGCGCCCGGGCCGACGGATCGCGCGGTCGATCCGGTCCACATGATTGGTCGCGCCCATGATGGCGACGCCCTCATGCCCTTCATATCCATCCATGGCGGCCAGAAGGCCGCTGACCACATACTCGGTCCAGCTGCGATTGGTGTCCCCCACGCGGTCCCTGTCGCCGACGGCGTCCAGCTCGTCGATGAACAGGATCGCGGGCGCGGCGGCGGCCGCCTTGGCGAAACACGCCCGCATCGCTTTGATCACCTCACTCCCGCGGCTGCCCTCAGCGCTCCAGTCGGCGATCGAGCCGGCGATCACATTGATACCTGCCGATTTGGCGATCAGACGCGGTACTTCTGTCTTCCCGCTCCCCGGCGGGCCAGAAAGAAGAATTCCGCGCGTGACGTCTTGCCACGGAATCTCCCCGGCCTGCCATGCGCGCAGGTCGGCGATCATTTGCTCGACGGGTTCGCGCACCTCCCGCGGCAGCGGGAAATCGGCCAGTCCCGGCCCCTCAGTGGTGGCAGGCGTCGTGGCCGCCACCAGGGCCGAGATCGCGCCGACCAAAGTCGGGCTGCGCAGGGCCAGCACCAGATCGTCCGGCCCGAGCCGCTTGCACTGGTCATCGTCCGGCAGGCGAGCGAGGGCGGCCGTGTCACCATCAATCCGGTCTCCTGTATCGGGGTAAGCGTCGGTGAGGATCTCGGCCAGCATGGCCCGGTCGAGTGGCGCGAGGGTGATGATGCTCGGCTCCAAGGCGCGCAGGGCCGACGGCAAAGTGCCCGCTGCCGCTGCCACCGCGACGACAGGGCGCCGGGTCTCCAGCGCTGTGCGGATCGTGGGCACAAGCTGATCGATCAGGCCGGTGTCCTTTTTACGGCTGTCCTTGGACAGCACCGCTTCTTCCGCACGCACCACGTGGGGCAGGGGCGCGTTGTTGGGCCAGATGCGCGCGCGGGAGAGGAGATGGTCGAGGAGCTTGCAGACGGTCTCATCCAGCTCGGGCGAGTTCACCGCGAGCACCGTCATCGACCCCGCCGCGCTCAGCGCTGCGTAGAGTGCCGCGGGGCTGGGAAAGGTCGCGGCCAACCGTGCCACCGCCAGCGCCGTCGCAGGCCGCAAAGTATAGGCGGGCGCGTCCTTGCCATCCGGAACCGGGGGCAGGGCGTCAGAAAACAGGGCTGCCGCCTCGGCCGCCTCCGCCTCGACGAAATCCAAAATGTCATCGAGGTCGGTCCGGGGGGCGTCATTCGCACTCTCCACTGCACGTGCGGTGTTCGAGGCAGGGTTCGCCTGATCCTGCGGTGCGCCTTCGGAAACCGGCGCATCGGCGGGCACCGCATAAGGCGGATGCGTCGTGATGACGCCGGAAATCGTTGCCCATCCGGGATGCGCATTGATCAGGCTCTGGCGGATCGCCGAGGCGAAATCGTGCCACTTGGGCACGGCGGCCGTGTCGCCGTTGCTGGAGTCAGTCGGGGTGCGGGTCGTCGTGATGGGCTGCGTCATGGGAAGCCTCCAATAAGGATGAAAAAGGCGAACCTGTCCGCCACATTGGCGGGCCGGGAGTTGGGTCTGGTGGGGGAGTCAGAGGGGGCGCTGAGATCGGTCAGGCAGCGAGATCGAGATCTCCGTCCCACCCGCCCGGGATGGCATCGGTGTGGCCCAACCGGGCGAGCGCCGCGTCAAGGCTACGGCGAGGGTGGCGCCGAAGTTCCGCGATCTCGGAGTGAAGGATGACCTGACGCAGGTGCCAGTCCGCGGAAAAGCGGATGACGTTCTCGGTCAGGACTGCCATCGCGAGAATGTCGAAGTCCTGCGGTTCATAGGGGCCGCGTCCCGTGCAACCGCGCTCGGATCGCTGGCGCAAGGTGAAGATGTAATCCCCGCGATCATTCTGCGTGTGGCGGGTCTTGACCTGAAGACGCAGGGATGCGCCGCTCGGGAGGAGCAAGAGCCGATCATGGCGCTCGTGCTCATCGGCCGGATATACCCGCTCACCCAAGCGAACAAGTGCGCTGTCTACCAGAAGTTCCGCCGCACGCCCCAGAGGTTTTGCATGACGGCAAAGGTCCTCAGTGGACATCGCGGGATAAGTGGCCAGAGCAGTCCGCGCGTCGCGGTTCTCGGTGGGGCGGGGTGGCATGGGCATGCCAGGCAGATAGGGCTGGTGCATCAGAATGCTCCGTCATTCATGAAAGAAAAGGCGAGGGGACTGTGCCCCCTCGAAATGGTGCGCAGGTCCGGCCCGATCAGGCCGCCAGCGAAGGTCCGCAGGCGCCATCACCGTCCGGACCGGGGCCGCCGAAGTCCTCCAGAGACATCAGAACCGCGCAGCTGCGAAAGAAGTGCTGCTGTACGCGGCGTATTGACCGCATCGTGGGCTGTGCACCCCGAACCTGGAGTTGCTGGGAGTTCCGCATCAGCATGTCGGCCAGGTATACCCGGTCATCGTCACACTCGATCGAAAGCAGGGTCTTCAGTGCCATAGCCATCAGGCGCAGCACGCGGTCCGTCGGGAGCTCCTCGTGAAGTTCGATCACCGCGTTCAGGCTGGTGAGGAGAGCGTCGCGGGCCTGCTCCGCCTCAGCCAGCGCCGTGTCGAAGTTGGTGGCGAAGATGTCGGCGATGCCGCGCTGGAGAGGGCGCTCGGCTTTGGTACAGGCGTCCAGCGAGCGCAGCAGCTCAGCAAAGCCGTAGCTGACTGCCGTCTGAGCGACGGTGATCTCTTCATTCGGGCGGTGGGGGGTGGTACGGTTGGACTTGGTCATTGCGTTCTCCATATAGATCGCGGTGGCAAGAGCGGCGGGCAGGAAGGTGAGAGTTCTTGCCCCCGCTCGTCTTATATGAGATAATAGCATTATGATGTCAACATTAAAATGGTAAAATGCTATGGCGCCCCCCAAAAAAGATACAGAAGCCCTTACCTTGAGACTGAGCAGGGAGATGATCGAGGCGATCGACACATTCAGACGCGACCAGCCTGATATTCCCACCCGCCCGGAAATGGTTCGACGGATCCTCCAAGCCTGGATCGATCAGCATCCACCCAATGATTAACGTGAAAGGATTAAGCACATTTCGGCAACGGTCTTGGGTCAGTAATGTCGAAAAGACGAACCCGCAGGGCAGGGCTACCACGATCAGGGTGTGTGGCTCTTTCTGTGGGGACCACAGGGACACACCAGGGCTTCCTTTGTGTCTTCTATGCCCGACTCATTATGACCCAATTTCACCAACGTGACCGGGGCGGTGCTGACCAAGCAGTGCCGTGAGCGACCGGACCGCACAGTCGGTATGACCCTCGTGAGATTGACGAGGGCGATGCCGACGGGCAGTAGTAGCGAGTCGCAGGGGTAATTGGCTAGCAATACCCAGATCGCGCCTATGAGGATCGACACAGCAGCGACGAGGCCGATCCATGCGGCCAGCCGCACCGGTCATGTTCTTGTCGGCATTGCGCTAGTCATTTTGTCAAAGTTCAGGCGTCCCAGGTTCCTTTTCAGCCCGCGCCGCGAGCGCAGTTTCAGCTGGTGCATCCGGTTCAAAATTTGAAGCGCGCCCTTGCCCGGATCGGATTTCGTGGGGTTGAGGCGCCTGCATCGACAGCTCGGCATCCTCGGTAAGCGCCAGCGGCATGGGGCGCGAGGATGTACCCTTGGATGCATTAAGAACATCGAGCCAGTCCTTGCAGGGCTTCTTTGTGCCCTCGACGCGTGTGGGCGGTGCAAGACGCGTCGCCCCGGGCTGGAGACCGGTGAGCTGCCTGTGAAGGTCATCCCCCGCCGCGTCATTGTCGAAGCCTGAGAGAACCTCTCGGCCCTCGGCAGACTTGAGGAGGGCTGCCTCCGTCCTCGGCCCGAACCCACCGCCCGTGCTGACGTAGATCGTGTCTTCCCGGGCCTCGAGCTCCGCGAGCGCGAGGGCGTCAAGGCCGCCTTGGAAGACGACCATACGCGTGGCGGTTTTCTGATTGCCGAGGACTGAGACCGTCTTCACACCGCCCTTGGCAATGCGCGCCGTGTTTTTCTGACCGTCCTTTTCCCATCGCTGTTCAAATCCCACGATATCGCCGGTCTCGGGATTGCGATGTGCGAAGTAGATGCCGCCGAACGCGCCACAGCGCACATCGTCCCGGAAGCGGTGCAGGGTCGCTTTTGAGACGCCCCGATCCTCTGCGTAGGTCCGCCGGTCCTCGATATAGGGGGCCTCCTCCCACCTGCGCCGGGCTTCGGTGTGATCTTGCTGCCTGTCGTCCTGGTGCGGTGCTCCCGTGGGCACCGGTGTCGACGTGTCGGTCCCCATGATCTCGCGGAATGCCTTGCGCGCATCGCCCAAGGTCGATCCCGAATTGTCCGACAGCCAGAGGTCGATAACCGATCCGGACGCGCCGGTCTTGTTGTTTGTCCAGACCCAGGTCGCACCTTTCCGTGTCGCCTTGATCGTCTCAGCGCCGCGCACATAGGTGCGCAGATCCCGGCCCTGCGGATCGCTATGGCCGTCCCCGTGCTTGGGGACGTAGGACCAGCCACCCCATGCGGTAATCTCGTCGATATGGACTGCCCGCATCCGGTCCAACTCATGATGGTCGTTCGCCTTGACCACCTTAGCGATCCGACGCTTCTTGCTGCCGCCGCCACGATCTGCGTCCGGTGCAGGTTGCGGGGCGGAGACGCTTCGACGATCCGGCAGCTCTGCTGTGATCCGCTTTTCTTCCGCGCGCGCTACGGTCCGCAGGGCCGTCCGGACGGGATCACGGCCGGAGCCGATGGCGTCGATCACAGCCCGGGCCTCGGCCGTCGCCTCCTCTAGCTGGGCCGTGGCCTCCGCCCGTTCTGTGTCATTTTCTGCGATTGCCTGATCGCGGTTGGTGCCGGCTTCATGAGCCGCTCTCTCTGCCGCCCGGGCCTCCCCCTCGATGCGGCGTTGTTGACGCTGTAGCCGTTCCAGGATCGCATCACACTGCGCCTGAATGTCCGCTGGGGCTCCATGTACAGGCAGGCCTGCACGTGCGGCCTCGAGTGACGCAAGACGTACAAAGTCAGGTGAACCTGTGAACTTCACAGAGGACCAGCCCTTGGCCTTGGCGATCGCGATCATGGCCGTGCGCGTCTCTCGAGTGCTGCGGGATGTCGTCAGGCGGTCGCCATGATCGACCAGGGTCACGTTATCCCGGAAGGTGATCTGAGGCGGGACATCCTGCAGATCGACAAAGCGGATCGCCTCGGACACGGCGGGATCGAGATGAAGGTCGCAATAGATGCGACGCAAGAGGGTCAGCTTGAACGCTGAGGATGCGGTCGCTTTGCGGTCCTCTTCCCAGACCACCCCGGAGACACTTTCGATCTCCTTGTGATCCTCTTTGCGATCATTGACGTATGCGCTGCCCAAACCTTCATAGGCCCCAAGCTGAGCCTCCATCTTCCTGATGGAAAACTTCGCCCCGAAGGCCGACGCTTTCGCGCATTCGGTGCTGCCCAGGATGCCGATCCGCGCGCCGGACCCCGCCTTGTAATAGTGGAGTCCAAGGCCCCCGAGTGCGGCGTGCAAGTCCTGCCAGTCCCGCGCGGCGCCAACAGTCTCCGCAAACCGGACCTTCAAGGCGTCAGGGATGCCGTGCTCGAATGTCTCGATCCCGATTGATTTCTCGCGCTTGCGCGCGCCGGAGGTCTTGGGCCTCGTCCCGGCGTCCCGGTCCGCCTTCTTCTTCTCCCAGGCCGCCGGGTTGGGCTTCAATTCCACCGTTCCGTTGGCTGACACATCGAACTCGAACCGGCCCCGGTCGTGCGACCAACCTTGTGCCAGCTCGATTTCCCGGCAGGCCTTTTCGATCCGAAGGTGGTCATTCGACTTCGACCAGACTTTTCCGGTGATGGGATGAACGGTGTTACAGACAAGATGAACATGCAGCCGCTTCGTGTCGTGGTGCGTGCCGATGACGATCTGGTGCTCCTTCAGTCCGAGGCTGCGGATCATGTGATCCGCGGCCTCAATCATCTGGTCGTCCGTCGGCCGCTCCAGCTCATGCCAACTGAGGACCAAGTGGTAATACGGCTTCCGGACCCGGCTGTTCAGCTCTGATGAGAGCCGCATGTCCTCAGCCGCATGCCGCCAGTCGGGTGAGGCTAGGTTGCGCAGGGCGATCCGGACGGCTTTGCCGCAAACATATGCCACTCCGGGCTTGAAGGCGTCGGCGCCCCCGCCGGACCCCTTCTCCCCCTCTCTCTTGATCGCCTCACCGATCATGTAAACAGGGCCCGGATCTGTTCGGCCGCCGTTTCAACCGCGATGCGGGCCCGATCGATCACCTGCCGATCGTCGGCCGTCAATGCGGTGAGGCGCCCCGCGTTCACGGCATAGGTGAGCTGATTGAGGTTCGATCCCTGCTTTCCCAGCTCGCCCTTGATGCGCAGGAGGTCATGGCGCTCTCGGCGGTCAAATCCGGCCTCGCCGGAGATCAGGGCGCCAAGAAAATCATGGTGGTTCTGGAACCCAGCCTTACGCGCGCGATTGATGAAATCATCTAACTCGTCATCGTCCACCCGCTTTTGAAGGAGGTTGTTCCGCTTCCGGCGGTTCGATCTTTGTTTCCCGTCCCCTGCGCGTGCCATGTCTGCTCAGCCCCAATTCACCGTCCCTTCTTTTTTATGCCCCCTCCGTGAAAACGCCTAACCCACACCTTCTCCTCCTAACGCCCCCAGCTGATCCCGCCGACGCCATCTGGCGGAGAAGGGGATCAGCCCTCAGCGCTGAATGAAACATCCCACCCGTCCGTCACCGGTCAGGAACGGTGGTTCGGCGCAGAGGCCTCGGGCCTCGAGTAAGAGATACATCCCCCATGCCGCAGCACCGGCGAGGCAGACGGCAATAAGGGCGCCGACGATGGCTGCGACGATGAACTGCCGCCGGGAGATGCGGTCGGCTGTCGTGATAGTTCTCTGTGCGGCTGTTCGAGCGATTTCTTCGGACGCGTCTTTGATGATCCGCGCAATCGCCTTCTGGGCTTCGGCCGCCGCGATCGGGCCGGCGCGTTCCGGGATTGCTTTCAACTCGTCCAGAACACGCTCGACGTCTCGCAGGGTTTCAATCCTGCCCGACTGGATTGCGCGATTATAGTGATCGAGCGCCATGATGATCGGCCAAAGCTCGTCCCGGGAGGAGAGGCCAAGTCCCGCTTTGACCGCCAACAACCTGGCCCGGTCTTGTTCGGTAGGTGCGCGGCGGTAGGTCTGGGTGAACAGGTCCTCTGGAAGGTCAGTCATTCGAGCAGCCCCGCGATTTGCATCTGCTCGGACCAGGACCGCAGCGCGGCTTTTACCCGCATCTTCTGGAGCATGGAAAGCTTGTCCGAGGTTTGTGCGGTGATCAGGTTCAAACCGTCTGCGTTCTCCAGAATGTCGTTCACGCGGGGGTCGAGCCGGATCAAGTCGATGATGGTGGCCCCTCGGGCTTCGAGATCGGCTTTGGTCTGCGTCGTGTCGAACAATGTGAACGCGCGGTCCTCGCGCCAGTTGCGCACGACGATCCACTTCGTCGTTTCTGGCAGGGCCTTCATCTCGTCACGTAGGGCGACAATCGGCGACCGGGTCTGATCAATCACGAAGACTATGGTCAATTCGGCGTCGATCTCGGCCATGAGCAATGGGAGACTGAACCCGTCTTCGGAGGCACCGTCCTGATGCAGTCTCTCCGTGACGTCCGAGCCACGCGCGGGTAAATCGATCAAGACATCCCCGGGGCTTTCCGCGATGACGTCGAAGAGGGCATCGCGGCCAGAGGGTGTCAGGACCTTGATGCGCCGCACATCAAGGCCACTCTGTTTGAATGCGGCGTGAAGGCCCGCGTTTTTATCGTCGCCATCGACCAATGTGATCGGTTGGTCGGCCTGTAGCATCACGGCGGCCATCCGCTTGGCGACTTCGGTTTTGCCGACGCCCCCCTTGTCTCCATGTATGAAAAAAATCCGCTTCACAGGTCACCTCCTTGATCTCGAAAATCTGATGCGGGGTCCTCTTTTTGACCCTTTGTCCTCCCCCTGTTCGGGGTGGTCTGTATTTTGGGCTCGGTTGGACCGGTCCGGGGGGTCCACGCTCTGGTCGGTGCGATCCCGGCCTGGGTCCGAGCGCGGCGCACGTATGTTTTGAACGTGTTCATGTTGAGCTGTTCGTCCTCCGGGAGCGTTTTGTTGAGTTCCGCGCAGATCTCTTCCAGAGAGAACCCGGCTGTCATCTTCGCGTGTATGTCCTTGATCAGGCCGGTGATGAAGTCGGCCCTTGTCAGTGTCTTCTCGCGTCGCGTCGACATCGACTTGAGCGCCGCCTTCGCGGTTTTTAGGTGTTCCGTTTTGAGTGCCATGCTGCTATCCTCGATCTACACGGCAAGTGTCTGCGATGACCGTGAAAATCCAAAAATAAATCTTCAGAATCTTCTTCTGGAATGACCCACCCCCTAGCAGGGTATGGCGACGGTAAACCGTCCCCCCTGATCCAGCAGCGGCGGCGACACCGAGGTGTCTTCTTCTCGCAGGATGGCCAACTTGTCGGCGCCAGAGGCTTCTCCGCGTTGCGTGCTGGGTTGTAGAGGTGGCAGATTACTACCCGATAAACATGCGATGTTCAGCCACAGTGAGGCCATTTGGGGGCTCGGATTTTTTTGAAACTGCACTGATGTCTGGAAGCCGATCAAGACAACCTATTCGACGTCGCTACAGATGGTTGCAGGGTCCTACCGGTCCGTGCATGCTGGCATTGTAGGGGCACGGCAAATGGGTGTGTTTGTTCCTTCAGAAACGACCATAGAGGGTGTCGCGCTTATGGCAAAAAAAGAACCCCAGGTGTTACGGCTGAGAATGACTCTTGAATATGTTGATCCCGCCCCGTGGCGGGAAATCGAGATCCGCTCGGACAAGACCCTGCCACACCTGCACGATGCCATTCAGGCGGCTTTCCTATGGTATGACATGCACCTGTGGGATTTCCAGATTGGTGACAGGAAATACCAGATGAAGAGCGAGGACTTCTGGATAGAGCCGATGTTTGGGCCACCCGTGATGGAAGTCATCACGAAGAAGATGGACTTCCTTTTGAACGCTAAGGTGCCTCCAATGATCTACACTTATGACTTTGGTGATGACTGGACGCATCGTGTCGAGCTCGTCTCAAAGCGCCCGATTGTCCCCAATGAGCCCTTGCCGCGTTTTGTGGGCGGCCAATGGGCAACCCCACCCGAGGACATTGGAGGCCCGCCCATGTACGAAGTCTTCAAGGAATCGCGTCAGGACGAGAACCACCCGGAACATGACTGGGCAAAGGAAGCCGGGTACGTCGACTGGGCGCATGATGAAATCCACGCCGATACTATCAGTGAGCGGTTCGCGAAGTTGCAGATACACAAGCGGCGAGAGCGAAATTTTTGGATGGAGTAGCCTTCAGGTTCGTCATTTTGGTTATACCCAAAGTAACGCAAGATAGAACAGCGAAAGCACCCATTTTTCTGTTCACTTTGGATCTGTTTCATGTGACCGGCATCGCTATCTGACGCGTTATTGGCACCGCTATTTGGCTGTTGGGCCTTCGGTGACACCGTTGGCTGCGCGGACGTAGCTGTAGAGGGTGGGCTTTGAAATCCCCATCATGGCGCAGATCCGGCTGATGGGCGTCTGACGTTCGTTGTATAGACGTACGGCGAGGGCGCGCTTGTCTGCGTTGAGCGCGGGGCGGCGTCCACCCGTTCGTCCCCGGGCCCGGGCGGCTGCGAGGCCGGCTTGGGTCCGATCGCGGATCAGGGTGCGCTCAAACTCTGCTAGTGCACCGAAGATGTGGAAGGTCAGCTTGCCGGTGGGCGTCGTGGTGTCGATCGCTTCGTGCAGACGGTCTCCAGCTTGGATCACGTCATGAGACGCGCTGCGTGGCACCGAAATCGGTCAAAAATCGAGGTGCCCTTAAGGCGGCCTCGTTTTCGGTTCTCTTATGTCAGAAAGCTTGTTATCTTCATGCAGATACGCAATCTGGGAGTTTTTGCAATGGTTTCCATTTTTGGTTTGGGCGATGATATTGGCAATAAATTTATGGATCGTTTTGAGGCTGCCGGCCCGCTTGTTTTATCGTGCCTTGGTTCGAATGGGCCTTGTTGCACAAATCGGTTGGGGGATTCACTGCATGAATCCAGCATGATAGCTGGGAGGCATGAGCAGCTGGGCCCCTACGAAGTACAAGACCACGAACTGGTCGGCTTACAATGAAGCACTGTGTCAGCGCGGATCGCTGACGATCTGGTTCGATCCCGAGATGGAGTGGGTCCCTCCGCCGACCGGGAAGCGCGGTCGCCAACAGAGCTTCAGCGATGCCGCGATCCAGGCCTGCCTGACGATGAAGGTGCTCTTTGGCATGCCTCTGCGACAGACGACGGGGTTCGTTCAGAGCCTCTTGCGCCTGGTCGGGCTGGACTGGACCGTGCCGGACTTCAGCACGCTCTGTCGCCGCCAAAGGGCGCTGAACGTGAATATCCCCTACCGTGGCGGCGCGGGTCCGCTGAACCTGCTGATCGACAGCACCGGTATCAAGGCTGAGGGCGAAGGTGAGTGGAATGCCCGTAAGCACGGTGGTTCCAAGCGCCGTATCTGGCGCAAGATACACATCGGCATCGACGAGGAAACGCTGGAGGTCCGGGCCGTCGAGGTCACCGGAAGCAACATCGGCGACGCGCCAGTCTTGTCCGACCTTCTCGACCAAATCCCGGCAGACGAAGAGATCGCCTCGGTGACCGCAGACGGCGCCTACGACACCCGGAAATGCCACGAGGCAATCGCCGCGCGCGGTGCCGCTGCAATCATCCCGCCCCGCAAGAATGCCAAGTCGTGGCGGCCTACGAGCCCGGGCGCCATCGCCCGCAACGAAGCGCTGCGCGCCTCGAAATACCTGGGCCGCGCCATCTGGCGACGGTGGAGCGGATACCACCGCCGGAGCCGTGTCGAGAGCAAGATGAACTGCATCAAGCTGCTCGGCCAATCCCTGATGGCGAGAGACTTCGAGCGCCAGGTCGCCGAGCTGCAGGTGCGTATCGCCGTGCTCAACGGCTACACGGCACTTGGAATCCCCGTCACAGAGCCCGTAGAGTAAGTCCGTCCGGGGAAGGGGAAAGCTCGCACATCAGCCGATTTGTGCAACAAGGCCGATCTCACGTGCCCAGTCATGTGCCGTCGCACAGGCCTCCATTGCTACTAGAGCGTGTCGCGTTTAATCGGTTTTGTATCCTGCGGCCTTGAAGAAGTTGTAGCATTCCTCGTC
>NZ_PXNU01000083.1:0-15009 GCF_041300735.1 Phaeobacter sp. SYSU ZJ3003
GCCGCATAACCATGAAATCCGCAGCGTCGCCCGAAACGCTTTTCAACATCGATCGGGACATTCCCCCTGAGCATTCTGTATTTGGGTAGGATGCGGCCCGGTAATTCATTCAGCCTCATACCATTGCTAAGGCAATCGAGTTTGGATCGCCTCTGCGCAGGGCTTTGAAATTGAACCGTTTAGATAAGCCAATAGAGCGGCGCGTGTCCCCCGCTACCATAGGACCATACGTTTGCCGCATCTGGATTCATTTGACAAAGGCGGCCTCAAAGGCGTCTAATAAAAGGGTAAATAGTGAGGGAAGGGAAATGTCCGTACGTCCTCCTCTATTGAAACGAATTGGCATCGGTCTTGTTGTAATTCTCAGCGCCACCGGGCCAGCTATTCACGCCCAAACAGCTGAGTTTGACGCCTTGCAAGAGGCTGCCGCAGACCCGGGCGCCGTTGACGCTCAACTCCAGCTTGGTGAAATCCTCCTTTATGGCAACAGGGGGCTACCCCAGGACAAGGATCGGGGGATGGCGCTGATTTCACAGGCAGCGGCGGCCGATCACACGGCAGCGCAAGCGGTGTTGGGCAAAGTCCTGCTCGATGGCTTTTATGTCGAGGCGGACCCTGAAAGGGGAGTGCGCCTGCTGCGCACGGCCGCTGACAAGGGCAATCTGCTCGCAGAAGAAACGCTGGGGCAGGCGCTTTTGTGGGGCGTGGGAACACCTGCTGACCCGGGCAAGGCGCGCGACTATCTGAGCTTGGCAGCGCAGAAGGGAAGCCCGGATGCAATGCGCACCCTGGGGGAACAACTCATCAGTGGCCGGATCATGGAGCAAGACCTTGCCACCGGTGTGCAGTTGCTGGAACGCGCCGTGGATATTGGCGATGCTGAGGCCAAGGTGGCTCTGGGCACTTTATTGTTCTTTGGTGGCGACCTCCCCAAAGACCGGCCCCGCGCGACCGCACTTTTCAAAGATGCGGCAATGGCGGGCAATGGCGAAGGCCTGCTCCACCTTGGCGCGGATATGATGTGGCGTCAGACAGACCGCAAGACCGCAAAGGCCCTGCTGATCCAAAGCGGGGAGCTGGGCACTGGCGCGGCCTGGGCGACCCTGGCTGAAGGGGCGATGTTTGGATACCTTGGGAAGGACCGGCGCGGGCAATTCGAAACCTTTGCCGAAAAGGCGCGTGCGGCAGGTGAACCCCGTATCGCCAAGCTGGAGGCGTTGCGACAGCTATACGGCATCAATATGCGCGCAAGCGGTCCAGATGCGATCGACATGCTTGAACAGGCGTCAGAGGATGGCAATCCCGAGGCGGCTAAATTCCTGATCCAGCTTGTCCGCGACGGTAACCGGCTCAATGTCAGAAAGTCACCAAAACAGGCTACAAAATTGTGCGTCGTCAGATAATTTGGAACACCTGATCGGTTTTCGGTTTGGAGGCTCTGGCTCATCCTTGATTGAGTTTATGCGTTTTCAGTTTGGTGGCGCAAGCGCCGCTTGAGCATGGTTTTTCGTTTGATCTCCTCTCGCTGTTTTAGGATTTGCTCATCGCGCCCGAAGTAGACATCGGCTGGCGTCAGGTTGCCCAGGCTCTCGTGGTATCGTTGGTTGTTGTAATAGTCGACGAAGGCCGCGATCTGGCGCTCGAGATCGCCGGGTAGGAAGTAGTGCTCCAGTAGGACACGGTTCTTCATGGTCTGGTGCCATCGTTCGATTTTGCCCTGGGTCTGTGGGTGGTAAGGGGCGCCACGCACATGCGTCATGCCCTTGTCTTCGATGTAATCCGCCAGGTCGCCGGAAATGTAAGACGCGCCGTTGTCGCTGAGCAATCTGGGCTTGGCGACAACAGTTGCGCTGTCGCAGCCAGAGGCAGCAAGCGCCAAGTCGAGCGTGGCGGTCACATCTTCGGCTTTCATGGTCGTACAGAGCTTCCAAGAGATGATGTAGCGGCTGTAATCATCGAGGATGGTGCTGAGATAGAACCAGCCCCAGCCCAAGACCTTGAGGTAGGTGAAGTCGGTCTGCCAGAGTTCGTTGGGACGCGTTGTCTTATCCTTGAACTCACTGGCTGCCTTCATCACGATATGGGCTGGAGCCGTGACCAGATCCTCCGCCTTAAGGATACGGTAAACTGATGATTCCGAGACAAAGTACTGCTTCTCATCGGTATATTTCACCGCCAGTTCCCGGGGTGTCAGATCCTCATGCTCGAGCGCGAACTCGATAATGTCCACCCGCGTCTCACCCGGGAGGCGGTTCCATACAGACCCGGGATGAGGTGCCGTATCGTCTAGCGCGTCAAGCCCGCCCTCGGACCAGCGGTCATACCAACGATAATAGGTCGTGCGTGGGATGCCGAGCATGGCCAGCGTCTGACGCGTGGGCAGATGTGAGGCTTCGACAGTGCGGATGATTTCCAGCTTCTCTGATGCAGGGTATCTCATGCCTCGCACTCCCCATCCCCGATCATACTTTTTTTGAGCAGACGATTTTCCAGAATAAGGTCAGCGACGACCTCCTTGAGCGCCGCAGATTCGGAGCGCAACTCCTTGACCTCAGGCGAGGTGGCTTGGCGGGCAGTATCTCCCGCAAGGCGTTGCTTGCCCGCTTCAAGGAATTCCTTCGACCAAGTGTAATACAGGCTTTCGCTGATACCCTCACGGCGGCAGAGCGCGGCAATGCTTTCTTCGCCGCGAAGGCCTGCCAGCACAATCCTGATCTTCTCTTCTGCTGAATACTGTTTGCGCGTCTTGCGGCGGATGCTTTTGACCAGCTTGTCTGACGCGTCCTTCGATGTCCCGGATTTCTTGTTCATCTTCGCTCCATAATGGCTGCGATGAACCAGAAATCCTCCGTTACGAAAACCTTAAATCTGTCCCATAGGCGCTGACGTCAGACACGGCTGTTTCGTGCCGTTTCAGGTGGTGATCCTGCCGATGGCGCAGACGTTGGGACGGCTTGGCATCACCAACACGGTCTACGGGCTGATCCTGGTGCATTCGGTCTATGGCCTGGCCTTCACCACGCTGTTCTTCCGCAATTATTATGTCACCATCCCGGATGAGCTGGTGCGTGCGGCCACCATCGACGGCGCCGGGTTCTTCACCATCTTCTGGCGGATCATTCTGCCGCTTTCACCGCCGATCATCGTGGTCTCGGTGATCTGGCAATTCACCCAGATCTGGAACGACTTCCTGTTCGGGGCCAGCTTTACCACCGGCGGCGCACAGCCCGTCACCGTGGCGCTGAACAACCTGGTGAACACCACTACTGGGGTCAAACAATACAATGTGGACATGGCGGCGGCGCTGATCACCGCAGCTCCCACGCTTTTCGTATATATCGTCGCGGGCCGCTACTTCGTGCGCGGACTTACCGCTGGCTCGGTCAAAGGATGAGGATAGTCACATGGCGTCTCTGACAATCAACAACGCGGTCAAGCGGTACGGCACGGTCGAAGTCCTGAAAGGCGTGTCGATCGATCTTCAGGATGGAGAGTTTCTGGTGCTGCTTGGTGCCTCGGGCTGCGGGAAATCCACGCTGCTCAACATGATCGCCGGGCTGGAAAGCGTGACCGAGGGCGAAATCAGCATCGGCGGGCGCGTGGTCAACGATGTGCACCCGAAGGACCGCGACATCGCCATGGTGTTCCAGTCCTACGCGCTTTACCCGACCATGACAGTGGCACAGAACATCGCCTTTGGCCTTGAGATGCGCGGCATGCCCAAGGCTGAGCGCAAGGAGCGGGTGTTGGAGGTCGCGAAGATGCTGCAGATGGATCACCTGCTGGACCGCAAACCGGGCCAATTGTCCGGCGGTCAGCGGCAGCGGGTCGCCATGGGCCGGGCGCTGGTACGCGATCCCGAGGTGTTTCTGTTTGATGAACCGCTCAGCAATCTGGATGCCAAACTGCGGCTTGAGATGCGCACCGAGATCAAGCGCCTGCACAAGCGGCTGAACGCCACCATGGTCTATGTTACCCACGACCAGATCGAGGCGCTGACCCTCGCTGACCGGATCGCCATTCTTAAGGATGGTGAGGTACAGCAACTGGCCAGCTCTGCGGAAATCTACGAGCAGCCCGCGAATATGTTCGTGGCCGGGTTGGTCGGATCGCCGCCGATGAACTTCATCGAGGTGGTGCCGCAGCCTTCGGATCGCGGTCCGGTGGCGGAAATCACCGTGCGGGCAGAAGGGGTGGATCAGACCGTCGTCCTGGACCTTTCCGCCCATGCCGCACAGCTTGAGGGACGGATGGGGCAGAAACTGGTTCTGGGGCTGCGCCCCGAGATGATCACCCAGTCCTCCATTGCAGCCTCGGGGCAGGTGGTGCCCTGCGAGATCGACGTGACCGAGGCGACCGGCGCAGACACGCTTTGTGTTCTGACCTGGAACGGGAAGGAAGTGCTGGCGCGCGGGACCTCAGGCTACGCCATGATCCTTGAGGGTACCATGGACTTTGCCGTCAGTATGGAGCGGGCGGTCCTGTTCGACCCGCAGACTGGTGCTCGCCTCGGTTGATTTTTCCCTGCAGCGCCTCCTGCTGGTCCACGTTGCGATATCTTAACGCAATGCGGCGGGGGCGTGGCACGACCGCCTGAACCCGGCGCGTCATACGGGGTGGAAACGGGCCAAGATTCGCCACATTCCCCGCGATTCACCCCCGGATTCGCGACTTTATTGACAAGAAGTTTCCCCTCACCCCCCTATTTCACGCCCTATAGACGAAGAATTCACTCATATTTTTTGGGCGTTTGACTAAAATTTTCGGACAATCCGCAAGCTTTGTTAGGCTTTTCCAAAGGAATTGTTCATGCTGAAGAGGGAAAAGCCGGGGGGTTAAGGGTTTGTTTACCGCGTCATATTCTGTCCATCATTTCGTCCAGTCCACGCAAGATTGAGCCGCATTCCAGCCGCAGGCCTCCAACAGGATGCAGGTGTGGAAAGTGGAGTGGATGACAATGAGACTAAGAGCTGCGATAGCGGCGGTCTGCCTGTCTTTCGGGCTGTCCGGCGGCGCCGAAGCCGATGAGCTTCGTCCAAGCGTCAATTCGATGCCGGGCTGGGAGGCCGTAGGCCGTCTCAATATTGCCGGGCGCAATATGTGCACCGGATCCCTAATTGCGAATAACCTCGTACTGACGGCGGCCCATTGCCTGTTCGATCCGTCAACAGGGCGCAGGGTAGACCCCAGGACAATCAAGTTTGAAGCTGGCCTGAACGGACAACGGGTGAAGGCGTCGCGAACTGTAACCAAGGCGGTTCTGCATCCGGGTTACCGGACCGGCAACGGCGGCGTGGCGCAGATCGGCAGCGATCTGGCGGTGCTGCGGCTCAATAGCCCGATCAGTGCCCGCGAAATCCGGCCTCTGGACCTGTCGTGGCATGCCGACCGGGGGGATGTGGTCGGGGTTCTGTCCTATTCGCATACCCGGGCGACCAGACCCAACCTTGAGCGTGGATGCCAGGTGCTGGCGAAACAGCACCAGACTTTGGTGATGTCCTGCCGGGTTGATTACGGCGCCTCAGGCTCGCCGGTGTTCGAAGTCACGGCAGGTCATGCGCCGCGACTGGTGTCGGTGATTTCGTCAAAGGCGGCCATCGGATCCAGACGGGTATCCCTTGGGTCGGTTCTGGACGGTACGCTGCGGACTTTGATGCAACGCGCCGGTTGATCCGGAAACCGTGCCTGCACGCGAAAAGAAATTTCGCGTATGCCCGCCTGCAGAACGAGGTCGGGACTTGCGCAGAGGGAAGACCGGCCAAGGCAGGTCACCTATGGGACAGATGGTCCCGAAATATTTGATCCATACAGATATGCGCGGCAAAGGCGCCGCAGTCTCAGGGCTCGCGAAACGCTTCACGTGATTTGTAGAGCGGTTTGAGAAGGTAATTCAGCACCGTCTTGGAGCCGGTCTGAAGTTCTGCCGTTGCGCGCATGCCGGGGCGGATCTCGATGGATTGCTGGCGCTGGGTGAAGCCGGATCTGTCGACCCGTACAGTCACTCGGTAAAACGGTTCTGCCCGTGGGTTGCGATCATCCTCGAAGGTATCCGCCGAAACAAAATCCACTTTCCCCTTCAGCGCGCCATAGATCGTATAGTCATAGGCCGACAGTTTGATCGTGGCGTCCTGGCCGGGTTGCACGCTGGCGATGTCCTTGGGGTTCACACGGGCTTCGACGAACAGCTCTTCACCCAGCGGGATGATCTCGAAAATCTCTTCACCGGGGCGCACCACGCCGCCGATGGTGGTCACAGCCAGGCTGTTGACGATGCCCGACATCGGCGCGGTGATGATGGTCCGGTTCAGCTGGTCCTGCGCCAGACGCAGCTCCTGGCGCAGCGAGGCCAGCTTACGCAGGGCTTCGGAGTATTCCTCGGCCAGGTCCAGCTCGTTCTGGGTGCCGATTTCATTGTATTTGGCCGCGGCATCGGTGGCCGATTTCTGCGCCTTGTTGACCTCGGTCAGGGCCACGATGTTGGTTTTGTAGAGCCGTTTGAGGTTCTCCAACTCCTCGTTCAGCTGGGTCATGATGGCATGCGCGCTTTCCCGGCGGCTGTTGAAATCCGTCTGGCGCGCCTTCAGCAGCGCGCGTTCAGAGGCCAGAATCTCAGGAGATCGCTGGGTCAGATGGGCCGGGACATTGAACTCAAAAGCGCCGCTCATCTCGGCCTCAAGCCGGTATTGCTTGATCTCCAGGGCGTCGATCTGCTCCTGCAGTTCGTCAGCGGCAGCACGGAATTTTGTGTCCTGCAGCTTGCCCAGCACCTGACCGGCCTGCACCACGTCGCCCTGGCGGACGAACAATTCGCCCAGAATGCCGCCTTCGAGGTTCTGTACGATCTGGGCCCTGGATGAGGATACGACCTGGCCTTCACTGCGTACGATTTCATCGACCGAGGCAAAGGCCGCCCAGGTGAGGAAGATCACCAGCGCCGCCCCAACCAGATGAATGATCCGGCTTGAACTGCGCGAGCTTTCCATCAGGTCAAAGTGGCTGGTGGCTGTCATTTCTTATCTCCCGCCGCAAGATGAGCAAGTACCTGATCGCGGGGGCCGTCCACGACCATGCGCCCTGCCTGCAGGATCAGGGTCCGGTTGGTCAGCGACAGGATCGGCATCCGGTGGGTCGCGATGACTGCTGTGCGGCCCTCCAGCCAGCTTTCCAGGCGGCTGACCATGGTGCGCTCCAGCGTCTGGTCCAGCGCCGCCGTCGGTTCATCCAGCAGGACAACCGCAGGGTTTTGCAGCCACAGGCGTGCCCATCCGATGGACTGGCGTTGGCCGATCGACAGACCGCCGCCACCATCGCCGATTTCCAGATCCAGCCCCTTGTGGTGGCTGCGCACAAAGGCGCCGAGTCCGGCGAAATCCAGGGCCTCCATCAGGCGGCTGTCGTCGCGTTCCAGCTGGCCAAGGTTCAGGTTGTCGCGCAGGGTGCCCGCCATCAGGCGCACATCCTGGCTGAGATAGCCGATGTTGCGGCGAAGATCGCGCGGGTCGATCTGGCTGATGTCGGTGCCATCGACCATCACGCGGCCTTTTTCAGGTGCGTAAAGACCGGACAGCAGCTTTAGCAGGGTGGATTTTCCGGAGCCGTTGACGCCAAGGATGGCGACACGTTGGCCGGGAAGGATCGCCACGGCGGGCACGTCCAGCGTCGGGGCGGCATCGGGATCGTAGCGGAATACCACTTCGCGCAGGTCGAACCGGCCCGTGAGGGTATCGCGGCGCAGATAGCTGCGCTGGCTGTCGTTTTCCTGGGGGGCGGTGGCGATAGCCTCCAGCCCTTCGAGGGCGGCCTTGACGTTGCTCCAGCGCGCCAGCGTGCCGGCAAACTGCGTCAGCGGTGCCAGCGTGCGGCTGGTCAGGATGCCGGTGGCGATGATGGTGCCAACGGTGAATTCCCCGGCAAACACCATCAGCGTGCCCAGCACCACGGCGACGATATAGGTGGCCTGTTGCACACCTTGAGACCAGTAGGTGAGGGCGCTGGACAGGCGGCGCTGCTCGGTCGAGGAATGGGAGGACAGCACGTTCAGTTCATCCCAGAGCCGCAGAACCCGGTCCTCGCCGCGCTGGGTTTTCAGAGTGTCGAGTTCGGTCACCACCTCGTGCAGCAGGCGCCCGGCCTTGGCATTGGCGCCTTGGGTCTGACGGGTGAGGGCGATCATGCGTTTCTGCATGAAATAGGCCGGCAGCAGCATCAGCAGCCCGCCCAACACGATCACCCAGACAATCGGCCCAGCGATCGAGGAAACCAGCAGCAGGAACACCGCGATGAAGGGAATGTCGGCCAGCGTCGAGATGGTCGAGGAGGTGAAGAATTCACGGACCGAGCCGAAATCGCGCATCGCGGCAAACAGGCCTGAGGGCGGCAGGGGCTTCTTGTCCGAGCGCATGCCGATGATCCGGCTCATCAGACTGTGCTGCACCGAGAGTTCGATCTGGCGGCCTGCGGTATCCGTCAGCCGGGCACGGGCCACTTTCAAAAGCGCCTCCAGCATGATGGCCAGAAAGGCTCCGATGGCGAGAACCGACAGCGTTGCATGGGATTGGTGCGGCACGACGCGGTCATAGACCTGCAGCGAAAACAACGCGACCGAGACGGCAAGCACGTTGGCCACCAGCGAGCCAAGCATGATTTCGCCCACCTGGCGGCGATATTTGGGGAATTCGCCCCAGAACCAATGGCTGTTTTCCAGCTGCGGGGTATGGCGTGCGGCCATTTGCGACACGGAGGCACGGGCAGTCAGAACCTGTCCCGTGAAATAGGGGCTGAAGTCGCCAAGAGGCACTTCGGTGCGGTTGTCGGGGCAGCTGGTGTCATAGATGGTCAGAAACTGACCGGTCTGCTCCAGGACCAGAACGCATTGCCCGCCTTGCATCATCGCCAGTGCGGGCCAGAGGCCGGGGGTGATTTTCTTCGTCTTTTGCAGCCGGGCCTTGAGCCCTGCAGAGCCGAGCGCCTTGGCGAGAACATTGGGCGAGGTGTCGCCCTTGCCGTCGCGCCAGAGGGAGCTGGCAATATCGCTGGTCTGAGTTTCGGCGCCTTTGAGGGCGGCAAGCGTGGAAATCAGCTCGGCCCGGTGCCGGATCCGCTCATCAGCACCGGCGGCCGGTGCTTTGGTTGCCTGTTCGGCGGCACCATCTGCATTTTCTGGGGCGATCTCCGGCTGTAGCGGCGCATCTTCAGCAGTGTCGCCCAACGGCGCGGGGGTAGGGGCGCCGGTTGCGGCGATCTGCATGTCTTCGCGGTGCAGCGGCAGCGGGTCGGCTGCCGGTTCCAGCGCAGGGCTGACAGTCATCGGCTCCGGTGCAGAGGCGGTGAAGGGGGGAGGGGACAAAGACGCAGACAGTTCCGGAGCAGGGGAGATCGGCACCGGCTGTGCCGGGGGCTCTGCGTTGGCCGCCTTCTTGGGTCTTCTGAATTTTCCGGGGAACCTGATCATATTTTAGTCCCATCTGCCAACAGACCCATATCCCGCGACAGTTCCAACTGGATCAGGATGACTTCGTATTTGGCTTCGATATGTGCCTGTTCGCGGCGTATCAGCTCTTCGTAGATGGAGACGACCTCCATCACCGGGCGCTGACCGGCTTCGTATTGAGATTTGAACAGCTTATACGTTTCGCGGCTGGCACGGGCGAGGGCAGCGGTTTCGCTTTCTTGCCGGATATATGAGGCAAGACGCTGCATCTGCCGGGAATAGGTGCGGCGGGCGTCTTCCTGGGCCTCGCCAATGGTGCGGCGGGCGGCTTCCTTGCTGGCTTCGAGCGCCTTAAGCGCGGCAGGCGTGCCAAGGCCAAGAGGTGTCGCCAGATCAAGGGTCAGACCGGCGCCGGACCCATCGGTGGTGGCGTTCCCGGCAGCAGCGATCTGCGGCAACAGGCCCGCGCGGCCAGCCTTAGCCTCGGCAATGGCGCGATCGGCTTCGGCTTGGGCTTTCAGCACGTCCAGAAAGGCGGCCTGTTGCGGGGGGGTACCAAGATCCATACGGGCAGGTTTTTCCGGGAACCTTTGACCGGTCATGGCCTGAAGCTCGGCCCGCGCGGTGGCGGCGGCGTCCTGCGCGGTGGCCCGCGCCGTGCGTAGCCCGCTGATCTTGCTGTCCACCACGTTGAGATCGGACTGATCGTTCAGCCCGCCATCGACACGGCCTTTCACGATGCGGCGGAACTCGCTCATCTGGCGGATGGCGCGGTCCAGATAAGCGGCCTTTTCGTCGCCGCGCAGACCTGCAGAGTATAGACCAACTGCAGTCTGGACCCGCGTGTTGATGTCGATTGACAGATTGACGGCCGCGACCTCGACGTCGGCGGCGGCAAAGGCGCGTTCTGCCTTGCGGCGGCCATTGTCGAATAGGATCTGTTCGATCAGGATCCCGGCCACCAGATCGCCAAGGTCCGTCAGGCTGACAGAGGGGCCGATGGTGGGCAGCCAGTTCTTGGATTTTGCCTCGGCGCGCAGTTTGGCGCTGATCAACTCGGCTTCGGAGGCGCGGGAGGACGCTTCGATCGCCGCATCCCCAACCCGGCGATAGACGCTGTTGGGTTCCAGCAGGGACTTGCGCTGCATCAGGGCCGAAATCACCTCGGAGCTGTTCTCGCCCTCGGTCTGCGCAAAATTGCTGGAGGTTCCGGCAACGGCATCGTCACCGCCGCCCAGCAGGAACGGCGATTGCTCTGCGCAGGCCGACAGGCTGCACAACAGCGCAATCACTCCAGCGGATCGTCCCAAGTGCATCCTGCCCTTTGCCCTTCTTCTGCGTCGCCGGTTTTCGGCTTGTCGTTGGTTCCGGCGGCAGGGAAAACCCGTCGCCGGAACATGTCGTCAGATGAGAACGTTGACGTCCTGGTCCACCAGCAGTTTGGTGCCATCGTCACCGACGGTGTAGACGTTGTAGATCTGTCCATCGACGGCCTCGACGCCTGCGGCCGATGCATTGGCAACGGTCAGCGTGTCATCCGCCCCGCCATGCACGGTCAGAGTGTCGGAATTGCCCGACAGCGCCTTGATGTCGGCCTCGGTCAGGCTGAGCGAGACGTCGGAAGCATAGTCGAGGTTCAGAGCATCGATATTGAACTGCGGTAGCCCCGCATGATCCAGCGCGCCGCTGTTGGTCGCATTGTCCTCCAGAACGACCAGCGTGCTGGACGCGTTCTGAGCGCTATCCTCGCTAGTAATCACCAGATGGGTGCCGTCCGACACTGGGGTCGAGAAGGTGAACTCGGTTCCCAACACCGGGTCCTGATCGACGCTTGCGGTGGGGGCTGTGACCGAACCATCGCTATTAAGGGCATTCACCGTGTAGCTGTCGGTTGCGCCTTCGGTACTGATCCGGCGCACATCGCTGCTGGAG
The DNA here is from genome assembly GCF_041300735.1 of Phaeobacter sp. SYSU ZJ3003. NCBI lineage: Bacteria > Pseudomonadati > Pseudomonadota > Alphaproteobacteria > Rhodobacterales > Roseobacteraceae > Phaeobacter > Phaeobacter sp. SYSU ZJ3003. The sequence goes on from NZ_PXNU01000083.1 coordinate 11,363, forward strand.
AAGGTCACGGCATCCACATCCGGCGTAGTGTAGCTGGTGTCGACCGTGAAGCTTTCGGTCAGGGACTGGACGTTTCCTGCCCCGTCCGTCGCGGTGATAGTTGCTGTCGCGGTATAATCGCCGTCGGGCAGGTCTGCACCGGCGATATCGGCGCTCCAGTTGCCGGCAGCATCCACAGTCGCCGCATGGGTGACGCCTGCGATCGTGACTTGAACGGTGGATCCCTGTTCCACGGTGCCTTGCAGAGTGACGCCCGCCGCGCGTTCGGCGAGGTTGATGATATCGTCGGCGGTCTGGTCCGGGGCAACCGTCAAGGGGTCGACCAGCGTGTCCAGCGCCACTGTATCCGTTGCGCTGGCGGTATTTCCGGCGCTGTCGACAATGGAGGCAGTGATCGGCAGTTCTGCGTTGCCTTGTGGGATCTGACCCGCCAGGAAAGTGGTGCTCCAGTTACCGTTCACATCCGCAACAACCTGGTTACTGGCGGCGCCAAGCCCGACTGTAACCAGCAGGCCAGGGGTGGCGGTGCCGCTGATCTCGACACCGTTCGCACGCTCGGTGGCGTTGATGATATCGTCAAGCTCCACAGGATCTGGCGACAGGGTGACCGTACCGGCGACCGTATCCACCCGCAGGACTGAAGACGCCGATGCTGTGTTTCCGGCTGCATCTGTGGCTGCTACGGTCACGGCACTGTCGTATTCGCCGGGGGCGATGGCGCCCGCTTCAAAGGTTGCGCTCCAGTTTCCGGAGGCATCTACCACCGCGGCGCGGGTGATACCGGCAAGGGTGACGGAGACCTCGGAGCCGGGTTCCGCGACACCGGTCAGGGTGACACCGGCTTCGGCCTCGGCGGCGTTGACGATATTGTCACCGCCTGCCTGTCCCGGATCGATTGTCACTGCGGTTTCGGTATCGATGCGCAGGGTGCCGGTGGCGCTGGCCGTATTACCGTAAATATCTGTTGCAGTAGCGGAAATCGGGGCATCATATTCGCCGCCTGCGATTTCGGAGGGGGCATAATCCACGCTCCATTGGCCATCAGCATCGGCAACGACGGTTTTGGTCTGCCCCTGGAAGGTCACTGCGACCGAGGCCCCGGCTTCGGCGGAGCCGGAGAGGGTCACGCCGTCAGCGATTTCCTCGGCGTTGAGGATGCCGTCGCTTTTTGCACGGGCGGTGTTCAGGGTGACACTGGTTTCCGTGTCGATATGCAGGGTGCTGCTAGCGGAGGCGGTATTGCCCGCGGCATCTGTGGCGACAGCGGTCACCGGGGCGTCATATTCTCCGCCAGTGATCTCGGACGCGGCGAAATCTGCGCTCCAGGCGCCGGTGCCATCTGCAGTCACTGTGCGGGTCGCGCCTTGGAAGGTCACTGCAACCGAGGCGCCTGCCTCGGCGGTGCCGGTCAGGGTGACACCGGCTGCTGCTTCGGGTGCGTTGATGACGTCATCACCACCGACCTGATTTGAATCGATGGTCACAGAGGTGGCGGTGTCAACGCGCAGACTGCCGGTTGTTGTGGTGCTGTTTCCAGCTGTATCTGTCGCCGTCACGGAAATCGCAGCGTCGTATTCACCGGTCGACAGCTCATTGCCCGCGAAATCCGCCTGCCAGTTGCCGTTTGCATCGGCAGTAACCGTGCGGGTGACGCCTTCCAGCGTTACTTCGATAGTGGCATCGGCATCGGCAGTACCTGTGAGGGCAAAGCCATTGGCGACTTCTGCCGCGCTCAGCATGTTGTCGCCGGTCTGCTGCGCATCCAGCGTGGCGGATATTTCTGTATCGACGCCGATGGTTTCGGTATCCGTCGAGACGTTGCCCGTGGTGTCCGTTGCAACGGCCGAGACGGTAGCATCATAGGTGCCGGTTCCGATCTCTGCGGTGGAGAAAGCCGATGACCAGCTGCCGTCAGCACCGGCAGTGACTGTGTGGCTGATACCTTCGAAGGTAACAACAACGGTGGCGCCCGGATCGGCCATGCCGGTCAGAGTTACGCCTGCGGCTTGTTCGGCGGCGTTGATGGTGTGATCATCACCCACCTGAGTGTTGATCGTGACGCGGTTTTCCGTATCGATATGCACCGTATGGGTTTCGGTGGCGCTGTTGCCTGCTGCATCGGCCGAGGTCACAGATATGGTGCTGTCATAGACGCCGTCAGCGATATGTTCGGCGCCGTAGATTACCGACCAAGTGCCGTCGTTCGCAACGGTTGTGGTTCGCGTAACACCCTGGAAATCAACAGAGATTGAGGCGCCAGCTTCGCCGGTTCCGGTCAGGCGCACGCCGTCAAAGAGTTCGATGAAGTTGATCTTATCGTCACCTTCGACTGTGTCGATGCCGATGGGCGGCGCAATGGTGTCGACGACCAGCACATCATGATAGGTATTGCGGTTGCCGAACTCATCTGTGGTTCGGATCCGCACGGCGGTCTCGTATTCGCCAGTGGGAATATCGGCAGGATCAAAGGTGACAGACCAGGTGCCGTCTTCGTTGACCGTGGTGCGTTGGGTGACGTTGTTGATCCGCACGTTCAGACGGGCGCCGGGCTCGCCGTTGCCGGTGATGACCGGGCCATCGGCTTGCTCGATCGCATTGACGATATCACCGGTGGACTGGGTGCCGCTGGTGACCTCGGCCTCGGGCGGGGTGGTGTCGATGATCACCGTCGGCCCGTCTAGGTTGAAATCATTCCCGTCCGGGTCGGTGACCTCGACTGTGGTATCATAATTGCCATCCGGCGGCAGATCGTTGATCGCGATTGTCGCCGTCCAGGTGCCGTCATCGCGGATGGTCACTGTTTCCGTATGGCCGCCGATCAGAACCCGCACCTCAGAGCCTGGGGTGCCGGTGCCGGTGATCACGACCGGATCGTTGGTCGAGCCGGCGATAGGGTAGACCGCATCGGGGTCGTCCACCGTGGGCACCCGGCCGCGGCCCGGAGGCGTTCCAGTCTCGCTGTCGTCTGTGACCAGTACGGCGGTGCCGACCACCCCAGCCGCTGCGACACCGGCGGCGCCAAAACCACCCAGCAGCGGCGCTGCCAGCGGGGCGATCACCGGTTCGATGCGGTCGACATCCAGGAACACCAGCTCGTCATAGGCGCTCCATTTCCCGGAGAGGTCCAGTGTTTCGTAGCTGGCAAACAACATGCCATCGGCCTTGTCCTCCAGCACAACCTCGATGAACTGGCCATCGGCGCTGAGGAACAGGTTCTTGCCACCGGTCGCGCCGTAACTGAAGAAGTTGTCCAGCACGAGGGTCTGGCCATCGGCCAGCACGATATGCAGATCTGCGCCATGCCGTGCGTAACTTTCGACCGCGGATCGGCCAAGGTTCAGGGAAATGTCTTTTGTTTGAGAGACGTTCAGGTGGGCCGGCGTACCTTCAGCAAACACACCCTGTACGGTCGTTCCCGTCATATCGCGGGAAATATATCCAACACTACTCATTTTTTTGCTCGCTTATAGACCGGACAACGCCGCCAAAGCGGGTCACCTGGTTCATTGCCTGTATCGTCTTGCCCAACGGCCGTCTTTGCGGCCTTATTGTGGGCATAATGCGTCAATTTTGGGTCTTATGGAACGTCTGAACAACGTCTTCGGCTGCGCCGATGTTGCCGCTTGAGGGCAGTTTGGGGCGGTTGA
>NZ_PXNU01000084.1:0-13205 GCF_041300735.1 Phaeobacter sp. SYSU ZJ3003
GGGTGGGTGGATGTTCACCCGGAGATTACGCCGCCTTCAAATTTCCACCAACTCCGAGACACGACCGATCGTGTTCTTGATTTCTGGTTCTATCCAGTGTTCATCAAGTCCATCAATCAGAATGTAGTATTTGTCAGGTCTTTCCGAAAGGTATTGGGAAAGTCCGTTGATGACTTTAGATAACTCAGCGAGGAGCGACGGGTTGACAAATTTCTTTGCTCTTTGCTGAAATTGAGTTTTCTTTTCTTCGCTTAGCCCCCGCGAATATCCGGCCCGTGCGGAAGCTTTTTGAATTTCGACACCAAACTCTGCGTTGATGTCTTTTTCAAGTCTGTTCGCAACTTCAATCACGGTTTCATCGATGGTATTCCAAAAGTTACCTTGATTTTTCTCAACGAAGTCTAGGAAAAATTTTCGCGTCGCATCTTCCTGTCCACGGTTGAATAGTTTTGAGAGGAAACCCTTTGCATCACTTTGGCCTTCAATATTGGTAGCCATTTTTATTAGTTCAATGCAGATCACATGGCGCCATAACGCCTGAAGAAAAAAAGAAATATCAACGTCAATCTTTCTCAAGAACTGTATCGTATCACTGTTGGAGAGGTAACTCATCGAGAGTTCTTGCAGCTCAAGAAATTTCGCATTTTCATTCTTTTCGATCATACGGAGGAAGGCGGTCTTGCCGACACCAGTACTGCCGAGCAGGAACATTTTTGCATTCCCCATGTCCCTAATGGATGCAAGTGCAGGATGGTCGACGAAGCACTTGAAGAGGAATTCATCATCTGTTTCCGCAGACACGTTTCCGATGCTGGATTCCGGTGAAAAAATTATCTTATTGCTCATGTTGCTCATTTGACGGTGGGTGGCTGAATGCTTATTAGAATTCCACAGTCGCCGCTCAACTCCAAGGTGTTTCTGAGCGGTTGCGGGGTGGGGGCTGGAATATCCAAAGGGCCAGACGTTAAAAGGCTAAAGTGGACTGAGAGTATCGCTTGCCTCTTTGAGCGCACGCTGCTACATGGCTCCAATCCTGAAGGCCTCGGATTCGTCCGGGGCTGTTACTTTTGTCGGGATGCTGACGAACCTGGGACCTTCGGGGCCCTCTACATCGGTCACCTGAACCGCCGCACGCGGCACGTCAGGGGGCTTTAACATAGCGGTGCCAAAGACAAGAACCTAAGGCACTGCACGCTAAACGGAAGACAGAAAGCATGGCACTTAAGTCGTATAAACCGACGACGCCGGGCCAGCGTGGGCTGGTTCTGATCGACCGTTCGGAGCTTTGGAAAGGGCGTCCGGTCAAATCTCTCACTGAGGGTCTGACCAAATCGGGCGGCCGGAACAACACCGGACGGATCACTTCTCGCCGCCGTGGTGGTGGCGCAAAGCGTCTTTACCGGATCGTTGACTTCAAACGGAATAAATTTGATGTCGCCGCGACCGTCGAGCGCATTGAATATGACCCCAACCGTACTGCCTTCATCGCACTGGTGAAGTACGAAGACGGCGAGCAGGCCTATATCCTCGCTCCGCAGCGTCTGGCAGTGGGTGACAAGGTCATCGCCTCCGCGAAGGCAGACATCAAGCCGGGCAACGCAATGCCGTTCTCGGGCATGCCGATCGGTACCATCGTTCACAACATCGAAATGAAGCCCGGCAAAGGCGGCCAGATCGCCCGTGCAGCCGGTACTTACGCTCAGTTCGTTGGTCGTGATGGTGGCTACGCTCAGATCCGCCTGTCCTCGGGCGAACTGCGCATGGTCCGTCAGGAATGCATGGCCACCGTTGGTGCCGTCAGCAACCCTGACAACAGCAACCAGAACTACGGTAAAGCTGGCCGTATGCGCCACAAGGGCAAGCGTCCCTCGGTCCGTGGTGTCGTTATGAACCCGATCGACCACCCGCACGGTGGTGGTGAAGGCCGGACTTCGGGTGGTCGTCACCCGGTGACCCCGTGGGGTAAGCCGACCAAGGGTAAGCGCACCCGCAACAAAAACAAAGCGTCGCAAAAGCTGATCATCCGCTCGCGTCACGCCAAGAAGAAGGGACGTTAATCTATGTCTCGCTCTGTATGGAAAGGTCCTTTCGTCGACAGCTATGTGCTTAAGAAAGCCGAAGCTGCGCGTGAATCGGGCCGCAATGAAGTGATCAAGATCTGGTCGCGTCGTTCCACCATTCTGCCCCAGTTCGTGGGTCTGACGTTTGGTGTGTACAACGGCAAGAAACACATCCCTGTCAACGTCTCGGAAGACATGATCGGTCAGAAGTTCGGTGAGTATTCGCCGACCCGGACCTATTATGGTCATGCTGCGGACAAGAAAGCGAAGCGGAAGTAAGTCATGGGCAAGGTACAAAATCCCCGCCGCGTGGCCGACAACGAAGCAATGGCGAAAACCCGCATGCTTCGGACCAGCCCGCAGAAACTGAACCTGGTGGCTCAGATGATCCGTGGCAAGAAAGTGGACAAGGCTCTGACCGACCTCACTTTCTCGAACAAACGGATCGCACAGGACGTGAAGAAATGCCTTCAGTCCGCCATTGCGAACGCCGAAAACAACCACAACCTGGACGTCGATGAACTGATCGTCGCCGAGGCATGGGTTGGCAAGAACATGACCATGAAACGCGGTCGCCCGCGGGCCCGTGGTCGTTTCGGCAAGATCCTGAAGCCGTTCGCTGAGATCACCATCAAGGTGCGTCAAGTTGAGGAGCAAGCCTAATGGGACATAAAGTCAATCCGGTCGGCATGCGCCTGCAGGTGAACCGCACCTGGGACAGCCGTTGGTACGCCGACACCAAGGACTACGGTGATCTTCTGCTGGAAGATCTGAAACTGCGTGAGTTCATCAAGGCAGAGTGCAAGCAGGCCGGTGTGGCCCGCGTGATCATCGAACGCCCCCACAAGAAGTGCCGTGTGACCATTCACACCGCGCGTCCGGGCGTGATCATCGGCAAAAAAGGCGCCGATATCGAGGTTCTGCGCAAGAAGCTGGCAGCGATGACCGACTCGGAACTGCACCTCAACATCGTTGAAGTGCGCAAGCCCGAGCTGGACGCACAGCTGGTTGGCGAGTCCATCGCTCAGCAGCTGGAACGTCGTGTGTCCTTCCGTCGCGCGATGAAGCGTGCCGTTCAGAACGCAATGCGCATGGGCGCCCTGGGTATCCGGGTGAACGTCGCGGGTCGTCTGGGTGGTGCTGAAATCGCTCGTACCGAATGGTACCGTGAAGGTCGTGTGCCGCTGCACACCCTGCGCGCCGACATCGATTACGCTCACTCCGAAGCCATGACCCCCTACGGGATCATCGGGATCAAGGTCTGGATCTTCAAAGGCGAGATCATGGAGCATGACCCGCAGGCGCGTGATCGTAAGTCTCAGGAAATCCAGGACGGCCCTGCACCCCGTGGTGCTGGTGGCGGTCGTCGCTAAGGAGGGGATGAGATGCTTCAACCAAAGCGTACGAAATTCCGCAAAATGCACAAAGGCCGGATTTCCGGTCTCGCCAAAGGTGGTTCTGACCTGAACTTCGGCACCTACGGTCTCAAGGCTCTGCAGCCCGAGCGCGTAACCGCCCGTCAGATCGAAGCTGCACGTCGTGCCATGACCCGTCACATGAAACGTCAGGGTCGTGTCTGGATCCGGATCTTCCCGGATACCCCGGTGACCTCCAAGCCCGTCGAAGTTCGTATGGGTAAAGGTAAAGGTTCCGTCGACTACTGGGCATGCAAAGTGAAGCCCGGTCGCGTGATGTTCGAAATCGATGGCGTCAATGACGACATCGCCCGCGAGGCTCTGCGCCTTGCTGCGATGAAGCTGCCGATCAAGACCCGCGTCGTGGTTCGCGAAGACTGGTAAGCCCAGGTTCTTTGGAAAATCAGAAACCCCCGCCGAGAAATTGGCGGGGGTTTTTCTTTGTGGTTACTCCCGGAAAATCCGTCTGCCTTCCTGGGGCGAACGGCAGTATGGCGTGGGGGCTGCGTAGTGTCGGGAAGGCATTAAATGGCCCGCTCGGCGGAGTGCAGAGCGGGCCATCGTTTTGCGGGCGGGCGTCAGTCCAGGGGCGGCACGCCGGAGCTCCCGGTCTATGCGGCCCAGTCGTTTTCCGCAGCGGCAGGGGCAGAACCATGGTGCGCGGGGCTGCCTTTCAGGCGGAAGCCCGAGATCGCCTCGAACAGGCGGTGTGCCTCCTGTTGCAACAGCTGACCCGCAGCGGATGTTTGCTCCAGCATGGCCGCACTTTTTTGGGAGTCTTTGTCGAGCGAGTCGACAGCGACATTGACTTCAGTCAGCCCGTTGGACTGTTCCACCGTATTGTCGGCAATCGTATTCATGCGCTCCACGACCTGGATGATGGTCTGCACGATCTTTGCAAGGGACTCGCCAGTCTCATCAACCAGTTTCACGCCGACGGTGACCTCGCCCCTGCTGGTGTTGATCAGGTTGTTGATTTCCTGAGCGGCATCCGATGAGCGTTGTGCCAGCGCGCGGACTTCAGAGGCAACCACGGCAAAGCCGCGTCCAGCTTCTCCGGCGCGGGCGGCCTCGACCCCGGCGTTCAGCGCCAGCAGGTTGGTCTGGAAGGCGACATCGTCGATCATGTCGGTGATCTTGGAAATCGCATCCGAGGAGTCCTTGATCCGTTGCATGGCCGTGACGGTCTGCTCAGCGATCGAGCGGGTGCCCTCTGCATTGTTCTGCGCATTGTCGACCAGAGATTTGGCGTCCTGCGCGCTGGAGGCCGTGTCACGCACCGTGTCGCTGACGGTCTGCAGCGCTGCGGCGGTTTCTTCAAGCGCGGCGGCTGAGGTTTCGCCGCGCCGCGAGGCATCGTTCATGGCGGATGAAATCTCGTTGGCGGTGTTGTTCAGCATTTCACTGCTGCCGGTCAGTTGCCGGATCATGCCATCAAGGCTGTTGGTCAGGTGGTCAATCGCATCAGAGATTTCCCGGAACACGCCCTTTTGCCCCGGTTGCATCGCCTGGTTCAAGTCACCGGTTGCAAGACCGCCGATCACCTCTTGAACGTCCTTCAATCCTTTTTCGGCGACGGTGCCAATGGCGTTCACTCCGTTACCCAGTTCTGCGAACATGCCGCTGCTACCAGCGGTATCGACCCGTTTGGAAAAGTCACCTTCGGCGCAGGCGTCGATGACGCGGGCGATGTCCTTGGTCATCCGGTGCTTGATCTCTTCGTCCTTGCGGAAGTCACCAACCGCCTCGGCGATTGCCGAGATTTCTCGGATAGGGGTCACGGGCAGTGCAGGGGTGAAATCGTTTTCCCGCATCTTTTTCAGAACCCTGTCAGTGCGTTTCAGGGGCCGGGAAATCCCGCGGGCCAGAAGCAGCGCGAGCACAATGAAGACAGCTGCGCCGCCCAGACCTGCGCGGGTCGAGTTACTGGCGGCCTGTTCGCTGATCGCGGCAGTGTCGGCAAGGATCTGACTCATGACGATACGGGACTCTTTGTGCAGGGCTTCGACCAAAGGTTCTGCAGCTGCATAGGTCTCTGACATCTGTTTCCGGAGATCCTGTTCTTTCAGGGTCTCATCAACATAGGCCGCAAAAGACGTCTGATAGGTGTCCATCAGATCCGATATCAACTGAAACTGCGCGCGATCCGCGTAATAGCTTTCGGGAAAGGCGTGGAACTCCTCGACACGTGCATTCAACCGATCCAGGTATTTCGGATCCTTGCGCATGATGAAGTCCTTCTCGTGTCGGCGCATCATCAGCATCTTGACCTGCATCTCGGGCTGTTCGAGGCCCTGCAACTCGGTCTCGACGTTCTTCACCGCAGTCCGCAGATTGCCTTGCAGTCCGTCGTTTTCATCAAGCCCCAGGCGCCGGTTGCTGTCCGTGAGACTTAGAAAGGCTGCCCCATAAGCGGCGATCGCGGTTTCCAGTTCAGGCAGCGTGACAGCAGTAAACCGCAGCTCGGGAACCTGCGAGATATTTTGCTTCAGGCCGTCAAAGGTCGACGCCAGTTGGTCCATGATCGCGGCATGGCGCTTAGTGTACTTTTCGTCCTTGCGCAGTAGGAAATCCTTTTCAGCACGGCGGGCCGAAAGAAACTGCTGCTCCAGATCGACAAGAGACATGTCGACCGCTTCGATCTGCGCGGCCCGGACTTGCATGTCGTCGCGAACCTGATGGGTATAAAGAGAAATGCCCGCCAGGGTGAACATGATGCCGGCGGCCAGCACGATGATCGACAGGATGGCGAGATTGATGGATACTTTGAACTTCATAGTGGGGCACTCGGTAGATAGGGATGCTAGGTGACAACCGGAACTCAGGTCATACTGGGTCAGGGTAGCAGTGCCGCGCTAATATTGTGTTGCGCCCCAGTGGCGGTCTGGGCATGGCAGGGTTGCCAGAGTGTCATGGCTGGCCGTGCCGATATATGTCCCGATGTGGCGGACGTTGTCCGGAGTGGGTTCCATTGCGCGGGGTGCAGCCAATTGGGACTCGCAAAAGTGCGCCGGGCGAGGATAAAAGGCAGCTATGGCACAGATCGACTCTCTTTTCGTTACCCGTCTCTACCGCGCCGCTTTGTCCGAACACGGACCGAGCATCGACGCAGGCGAACTTGAAAACTCTTGCCTTGTCATCGCCGGTGATGATGAAGCCGGGCAGGACTGGTGCGAGGAGAACGGCTATCCCGGCTATACCTCCTATGCCTCGCTGACGGATCTGCCCTGGCGGTTCCCGATCTTCGCCGATCTGGTGAAATCGCTGGATGCCCATGTGGCGGCTTTTGCCGAGGACCTGGAACTGGATCTGGATGATCGTGCGCTTGTGCTGGAGGATCTCTGGATCAACATCCTGCCCGAGGGCGGTACACACGCCAGCCATATCCACCCGCATTCGGTAATCTCCGGCACCACATATGTGTCGATGCCCGAAGGCGCTAGCGCCCTAAAGCTGGAAGACCCGCGCCACGCGATGATGATGGCCCACCCGCCGCGCCGCAAGGACTGCCGTCAGGAGCTGAAGACATTCGTCTATCAGTCTCCCAAGGTGGGCGATGTGCTGCTTTGGGAAAGTTTCATCCGCCACGAGGTGCCGCTGAATATGGCCGAAGAAGAGCGGATTTCGGTGAGTTTTAACTACAAGTGGGAGTGAGCGCCGTCTTGGAAATGATCCGGGGGATCACTTCAGGCGCGAACGGGCGGAGCCCATTGCTTGCTTGGGATTTGCGCAACATCAGTGCAGTGCCTGACCCTGGGCGGGCGTGAAGCGCCTCCCTGTCGGGACGGTCGGGCGCGCCCGGGTAGTCAGCCCGTTCCAGGCTGACTTTAAACGGCGTGCTGAGTTGTGCGCATAGACTTGTGTGGTTCTCTGCCGCCCGTTTGGCTCAAGCTGCATCTTTCCCTTGCCCCCAACCACCAACTCTCCTATATGAACCCATCACCGCGCTCAGTGATGAGTCGCGGTGATCCATTTTCTGTGCCCTGAACTCTTCGGGCGCGGGCTACATAACCCACCAGACGTAAGGGTGACCCATCAAAAGGGGCCCTCTGGTGCCAAGGAAAAGGAACAAAGGCGATGAACGCCAATGATCTGCGCGAAAAGACCGTGGATGAACTCCGCGATCTGCTTGCATCCATGAAAAAAGAGAGCTTCAACCTGCGCTTTCAGCAGGCAACCGGTCAGCTGGAAAACACCGCTGCAGTGCGCAACGCGCGCCGTAACGCAGCCCGTGTTAAAACCATCCTGAACGAAAAAGCCGCTGCGGCAGCTGAATAAGGAGCCTCTGAGATGCCCAAACGTATCCTGCAAGGCGTTGTGACCAGCGACGCAAACGCACAAACCGTTACCGTTTCCGTCGAGCGCCGCTTTACGCATCCGGTTCTGAAGAAAACCATCCGTAAGTCCAAGAAGTATCGGGCTCACGATGAAAAGAACGCTTTCAAGGTCGGCGACACCGTACGCATCATCGAATGCGCGCCGAAATCGAAAACGAAACGCTGGGAAGTTCTGGAAGCCTAAGAGCCTCACCTGAGGCTCCTGGCGACTAGGCTTTTTAGCACAGTCGAAACCCTGGGGGATCACAGCACGCATCGCTGCCCCAAAGGTCGGGAGAAACCACATGATCCAGATGCAAACAAATCTGGATGTTGCTGACAACTCCGGCGCTCGCCGAGTTCAGTGCATCAAGGTTCTGGGTGGTTCCAAGCGTAAATACGCATCCGTTGGCGACATCATCGTCGTCTCGGTCAAGGAAGCCATCCCGCGCGGTCGCGTAAAGAAAGGTGACGTCCGTAAGGCCGTCGTCGTGCGTACCGCCAAAGAAGTCCGCCGTGAAGACGGTACTGCGATCCGTTTCGATCGCAACGCTGCCGTTATCCTGAACAACAACAACGAGCCGGTCGGTACCCGTATCTTTGGCCCGGTTGTTCGTGAACTGCGCGCGAAGAACTTCATGAAAATCATCTCGCTTGCTCCGGAGGTGCTGTAATCATGGCTGCTAAACTCCGCAAAGGCGACAAGGTCGTCGTGCTGGCCGGTAAGGACAAGGGCAAAGAAGGCACCATCGCCTCCGTTGACCCCAAAGCCGGTAAAGCCGTTGTTGACGGCGTGAACATGGCGATCCGCCACACCCGTCAGTCCCAGACTGCACAGGGCGGCCGCCTGCCCAAGGCACTGCCGATCGACCTGTCGAACCTGGCTCTGCTGGACGCAAACGGCAAAGCAACCCGCGTTGGCTTCCGCATGGAAGGCGACAAGAAAGTGCGTTTTGCCAAGACCACGGGGGACGTGATCGATGCTTGATTCCGCTAACTACACCCCGCGTCTGAAGGATCTCTACAAGGACACCATCCGTGGCGCCCTGAAAGAGGAATTCGGCTACAAGAACGAGATGATGATCCCCAAGCTGGACAAGATCGTTCTGAACATCGGCTGTGGTCGTGCTGCCGTCAAAGACAGCAAGAAAGCCAAGTCGGCCCAGGCTGACCTGACCGCAATCGCGGGCCAGAAAGCTCTGACCACTGTGGCCAAGAACTCCATCGCCGGCTTCCGCGTTCGCGAAGGCATGCCGATGGGCGCCAAGGTGACCCTGCGCGGCGAACGGATGTACGAATTCCTGGACCGCCTGATCACCATCGCAATGCCTCGTATCCGTGACTTCCGCGGCGTATCGGGTAACTCGTTCGACGGTCGTGGCAACTACGCCATGGGCCTGAAAGAGCACATGGTGTTCCCGGAAATCGATTTCGATAAGATCGATGAGCCCTGGGGCATGGACATTGTGATTGCCACCACCGCGAAAACCGACGCGGAAGCAAAGGCGCTGTTGAAAGCTTTCAACATGCCCTTCAACAGCTAAGCGCGGGAAGGAAGAGACATGGCTAAGAAAAGCATGATCGAACGCGAAAAGAAGCGCGAGCGCCTGGTGGCACAATATGCCGCAAAGCGCGCCGAGCTGAAAGAAATCGCGAATGACGAAAACCGCCCGATGGAAGAGCGTTTCAAAGCGCGTCTGAAACTGGCGAAACTGCCGCGCAACTCGTCGGCAACTCGTCTGCACAATCGCTGCCAGCTGACCGGCCGTCCTCACGCTTACTATCGTAAGCTGAAGATCAGCCGTATCGCTCTGCGGGAACTGGGCTCGAACGGCCAGATCCCCGGCATGGTGAAATCGAGCTGGTAAGGGAGAGACAGTTATGAACGATCCTATCGGCGATATGCTCACCCGTATCCGTAACTCTCAGCTGCGCGGTAAATCCACCGTCCTGACCCCGGCTTCCAAGCTGCGGGCATGGGTTCTGGATGTGCTGGCGGACGAGGGCTACATCCGCGGCTATGAGAAGACCACTGGTGAAAATGGCCACCCGGCTATTGAAATCAGCCTGAAATACTTCGATGGCGAACCTGTCATTCGTGAACTGAAGCGGGTCTCCAAACCCGGTCGTCGCGTTTACATGGGCGTCAATGACATCCCGTCGGTCCGTCAGGGCCTGGGCGTGTCGATTGTCTCCACCCCCAAGGGTGTGATGTCGGACGCAAACGCACGCGCAGCCAACGTCGGCGGCGAAGTGCTCTGCACCGTCTTCTAAGGAGGCTTACAGATGTCCCGTATTGGTAAAAAACCGGTCGCACTGCCCAGCGGCGTTTCCGCTTCGGTATCCGGCCAGACCGTAGAAGTGAAAGGCCCGAAAGGGACCCGTAGCTTCACCGCCACCGACGACGTCACCCTGTCCGTTGACGACAACGTTGTAATGGTCGAGCCGCGCGGCAAGTCCAAACGTGCCCGTCAGCAGTGGGGCATGTCCCGCACCATGGTCGCGAACCTCGTGACCGGCGTGACCACCGGCTTCAAAAAAGAGCTGGAGATCCAGGGTGTGGGTTACCGGGCGCAGGTTCAGGGCAACACCCTGAAACTGAACCTCGGCTACAGCCACGACGTCGACTTCGTTGCTCCGGAAGGTATCACCATTACCGCACCGAAGCAGACCGAAATCGTTGTGGAAGGTAACGACCAGCAGCAGGTGGGCGAAGTCGCGGCGAAAATCCGCGAATGGCGCCGTCCCGAGCCCTACAAAGGCAAAGGCATCCGCTACAAGGGTGAGTTTATCTTCCGCAAGGAAGGCAAGAAGAAGTAAGGACAAGCAAAATGGCAAACAGCAAACGTACCCTGTTTCTGAAGCGTCGCCTGCGCGTCCGGAACAAACTTCGCAAGGTCAACGCAGGCCGTGTACGCCTGTCCGTGCACCGCTCGAACAAGAACATCTCGGTTCAGCTGATCGACGATGTGCAGGGCAAGACCCTGGCAGCGGCCTCGACCCTGGAAAAAGATCTCGGCTTCGTTGGCAAGAACAACGTCGAAGCAGCCACCAAAGTGGGTTCGGTTATCGCCGAGCGCGCCAAGGCGGCAGGCGTCTCCGAGGCCTATTTCGATCGTGGCGGCTTCCTGTTCCACGGCAAGGTGAAGGCTCTGGCCGACGCTGCGCGTGAAGGTGGTCTGAAGATCTAAGACTTGCGGGCGGCGATTTCGCCGCCCCGATGATCCGGGAGGGAGCCTGCATGGGATCCCTCACCAGGATTGAGATAACCGGCGCCCCGCCTGTTGGACGCGCCAGTCAGAAAGGAATGCCTCATGGCAGAACGTGAAAACCGCCGTGGCCGTGGCCGCCGCGAAGAAGAAACACCGGAATTTGCAGATCGCCTGGTTGCGATCAACCGCGTGTCGAAAACCGTTAAAGGCGGTAAGCGCTTCGGCTTTGCCGCGCTCGTCGTCGTAGGCGATCAGAAAGGCCGCGTCGGCTTTGGCAAGGGTAAGGCGAAAGAAGTGCCCGAGGCCATCCGCAAGGCGACCGAGCAGGCCAAGCGTCAGATGATCCGTGTGCCGCTGAAAGAAGGCCGCACCCTGCACCACGACATGAATGGTCGTCACGGTGCTGGCAAGGTCGTCATGCGCACCGCTCCGGAAGGTACCGGTATCATCGCCGGTGGTCCGATGCGTGCCGTGTTCGAAATGCTGGGCGTCAAGGACGTTGTGTCCAAGTCGATCGGCTCGCAGAACCCCTACAACATGATCCGCGCAACCATCAACGGCCTGACCAAAGAGCAGAGCCCGCGTGCCGTTGCACAGCGTCGTGGCAAAAAGGTCGCCGACATCCTGCCCAAGCGGGACGAAGCACCGGCTGCCGAAGCCGCTGAAGCGTAAGGAGACGGACACATGGCTAAAACCATCGTTGTAAAGCAGATCGGCTCCCCGATCCGTCGCCCCGCCAAACAGCGTCAGACGCTGATCGGTCTGGGCCTCAACAAGATGCATAAAACCCGCGAGCTGGAAGATACCCCGGCCGTGCGTGGCATGATCAACAAGATTTCGCACATGGTCGAGATCGTTGAAGAAAAAGGCTAAGCCTTACCCGGCATAGTCTGACAAACGCCTCCGCATTGCGGGGGCGTTTTTCGTTTGAACGTTCTCTGCTGGGCTTTGCGAAAAGTGAAATGGCGCGGAGACGTCAGATCAGTCCGCGAGATCCGGCCAGAGGCTCGTGTCTAGGGCCTCAAGGAATTCAGCCAGTTCATCGGCCTGCGCACGCCAACCGCCAATGGATCTTTGGTGTACCGGCTGGCGGATCTGAGAGGCGCTCATCGTTAGGGTCGGTGCGCTGCTACCTTCCGGCGCGGCCATTTCCGGTAACCATTCCAGCCCACAATAATCTGCAAGTGCGCGGCTGCCCGCCACCGGGTCTGCAACAAGGTCTTCGTAGTCGACCGTCAGGATCTGATCCGGGAATACGGTTTGCCAGTGATGCATGAGGCGCGCATATAGGCCGACGCGCCACGCCAAGGCCGTCTGGTCGTAGGTGTAGGACAGGGCTGTACCGGTGAAGTGCGATTTCCACATCGATAAGGCCACGTCGCGTGGGTCACGCCGTACGTGCACAATCTTGCAATGCGGATAGGCCGTTTTGAGAAACCCGATGTAGCGGTAGTTTTCCGGCATCTTGTCGACATAGGCGCGCGTATCGTCAGGGCAGGGGGGCAGCCGCACTGCATCTTTATGGGCAAAGATGCGCGCCGCCTCGGCATCAAACGGAATGTCGCTGTTCACATAGGCCTGAACCAGAAACCCGGTTGCCGCGCGTTCGCCCATCGTTTCTACATTTGGCAGGCGGCTCAGCATTGCCTCGACCAGCGAGGTGCCGGAGCGGGGTAGGCCGAGGACGTAGATGGGATATGGT
Source organism: Phaeobacter sp. SYSU ZJ3003 (assembly GCF_041300735.1). NCBI lineage: Bacteria > Pseudomonadati > Pseudomonadota > Alphaproteobacteria > Rhodobacterales > Roseobacteraceae > Phaeobacter > Phaeobacter sp. SYSU ZJ3003. Next base: position 12,706 of record NZ_PXNU01000084.1, read on the forward strand.
CCGTCGGGTTTGTCGGTCGGAGAGGGAGTAATGTCCGGAAAGCGGCCCAGAATGCGCTCAGTCTGCCGGGTGTCCTCCTCTGCGTCATAGGGCAATTGTTTTGCAAGGATACCGTTTGCACGCTCGCGCGCCTTGGCGGCGGCCTGCCGGTCGCCCATGGCATCTTCGATCCGGGATAAGGCAAACTGCAGTTCGGCAGCTTCGACCGAGCCTGAGCGGAGTTTGCCGAGCGCCTTTTGTGCGGGGCCGGCCAGGGTTTTCATCTCGTCCCTGTCGAGCAACAGCGACAATTGTTCAAACGCCTGTGTCTGCGCGGGCTGCAGGGCCAGGACAGCCCGGAATTGTTCTTTGGCCTCTTCGAACCGTCCGGCCTCGATGAATGAGGTTCCGAGCCGGAGCCGGGCACCAATGTGCTCGGGCGCGAGCTGAACGGTGTAAATGCTGGATTGAATTTCCCCGGAAGTGCTGGCGCAAATTTCCCCACCTCGCGGGTTCGGCGA